>PKXY01000025.1 GCA_003132505.1 Solirubrobacterales bacterium | reverse complement strand
CGTCTTCATGCTGCTCGAGGACGAGCACGGCACGGTCAACCTGATCGCCCCCCCCGCGCTCTACGAGCGCCGCCGACACATCGTCCGAGCCGAGCCGCTGATCCTCGCCAAGGGCCGCCTCGAGCGCCCGCCGGCCGGTGGCGGCACGATCAACGTGCTGGTGCGCGAGCTGTGCACGCTCGACGACACGATCTCAGAGGACCCGAGACCGGTCGCCCAGCTCCCTGCGCGCGGAAACCGCGATGGCAGTCCCGGCGCCGCCGACCTACGCGCGGTAGCACCGCCAGCCCAGAGTTTCGCCTCCGGCCGCAGGCGCTGAAACCCAAGCGGCCGCACCACGACCCGCTAGCAGCCTTGCAGCACCCCACTCGTGCTCGCCTAAGGGGCTGGGCGTCGTGCCCGATCCGAGACGAGCAAGAGCAACGCGAGCAGTACGAAGTTCATGATGATCGAGGAGCCGCCGTAGGCCACGAAGGGCAGCGTCACCCCGGTCAGCGGGATCAGGTCGGTAACCCCACCGACGATGACGAACACCTGCATCGCAACAACGAACGCCAGCCCCGTCGCGAGCAGCTTCGAGAACGAGTCGCGTGCGAGCGTCGCGATCTTCAGCCCGCGCGCGATGAAGAGCACGTAGACGACGAGCAGACCGGTCGCGCCGAGGAGACCCGTCTCGTCCGTGATCACCGAGTAGATCATGTCGCTCTGCGGTATCGGCACCAGCGAGGTGCCGTGCCCGAGGTAGAGGATCGACTGAGCGAACCCGGTGCCAACGATGCCGCCGTCAGCTTGCGCGAACAGCGCTTGGGCGAGCTGGTAGCTGCCGTTCGGCGCGTAGTAGAGCGTCGTGTCGAACGGATGCTCCCAGTCGAGGACTCGCGCATAGATGTGGGCCACGTGCGTCCCGAGGTAGTAGGCGCCGGCGGCAAACAGGATCAGACCGAGAAACGGGAACGAAAAGCGTCCGGTGGCGACGTAGAGCAGCGCGAGAAAGGCGCCAAAGAACATCAGCGACGTCCCGATCTCGCGCGTTATCAGGAGCACGCCCATGGCCGAGCCCCACACGAGCAACAGCGGTCCGAACTGCTTCATTGGCGGCAGCGTGACCCAGAGGATGCGCCTCCCCGCAGTGACAAGCAGCTGACGGTTGTCGCGCAGATAGGACGCGAGGAAGATGACGATCGCGATCTTTCCGAACTCGGCTGGTTCGAACGAGATCGACCCGATGTGGATGCTCAGGTAGGCGCCATTGACCTGTTGACCGATGCCAGGTAGCCGCGGCAACAGGAGGCTCCCGACGCCAACTATGGCGATCAGGTAGCGATAGTTCTCAAGCTGCAGGTAGCGGCCGTCCCGCAGCGCGATGATCGTGGCTGAGAACAGGATCAGGCCAACCACCATCCACTGCCCCTGTTCGCGTGCATAGTTGGGGATCCCCGGGTAGTTGCTGATCCGGTACAGCTCGACGATGCCGATGCTCGACAGCACCGCCGCGAGCGGGAACAGGTAGGGGTCCGCATACGGCGCCGCGCGGCGGATCACGAGGTGAGTGGCCAGGCACAGCCCCATGAACGCCGCGCCGTAGGTCAGCGACACGCTCGAGAGCTTCCCCTCGCTCTGGATGAAGATCGCGGCGAAGCCCGCGGTGACGAGCAGCGCCGACGGAATCAGCCCGATCAGCTCTCTGTTGCGCGGGCCGAGCACCCTGCGGAGCGTAGTCTGCGCGGCCGATCGAGCGCGCGGCTACAGCGCTTTCTCGGCAGCGTCAAGCGCCACGTTGACGAGCGCATCGGCGCGCGCGTTGTCCTCACGGCGGACCGTGCGGATCGACCACTGCTCGAAGCCGGCGAGCGCAGCTCGCGCCTCCCCGAACAGCGGGATCATCGACGGATGCTTGACCTTGTAGTCGCCATTCAGCTGGCGCGCGACGAGCTCGGAGTCATTGATCAGCTCGACCTGCGTGGCGCCCAGCTCCTTCGCGCGCCGGAGACCGAGCAGCACGCCCCGGTACTCGGCGACGTTGTTAGTCGCCGGCCCGATCAGCTCGCTCACTTCGTCGAGCAGCTCGCCTGACGGGCTCGCGAGCGTTGCAGCGGCGGCCGAGGGCCCCGGGTTGCCGCGCGAGCCGCCGTCAACGTGGACGACGACCTTCACTCAGCGACGAACGCGCCCGGCTCGCCGTAGAGCGGTGGCACATCACCGCTGATACGCCGGCGACGACGATCGCGCAGTACGCGCTTCTCGTGCTCGCCGCCCCGCAACGACGGGTGCCGCCGCTCACGCTCACGGCGGTCGACGATCACCGTCATGTCCGGGTCGCCGGCGTAGTGCGTACGCAGCGTCTCGAGCAGTGCCGCCTCAAGCGGCCGGGGAACAACGCAGTAGGACATGCCCTGAGCTTAGTGCCTATCGAGCGGCCGCGACGGCGCGCTAGTCCGCTAGCAAGCTCAGCTTGCCGCTCTCATCGGCTGCCGCATTCGCCGCCGGCAGCTCGCCGCCCAACTCGCCGAGCTCATAGCCCTGGCCGCGCAGGCGCACGGCGGAGTTCTCGAGGTCCGCCTCGTAGCGATACCAGCAGAGCTCCCAGACGACGAGCACCTCGACCAGCGGCCCGCCAGCGGCGCGGGCGGCGTGGACGTAGGGCGCGCCGAGCGAGCGCACCACGCCGCCGATCGTGCGCGCGTGCTCGCTTGCGTTGAACAGTGCGAGCGCCATGGCTGCCTGCGCATCGGCGCCGCTGGGCATCGCTCGAACGTGATGTGGCAGATCGTCGTGCGCAAGCGTTGTCTCCTCCCCCCCATCCGCCTGCTCAGCCCGCCGCTGTCGCGTCGCCGGATCGAGTTGCCCCTGCTCGCGGCGACCACGCAGCCGTGCCACGAGCGAGCGAGCGCGCTCCGCGTGTGCCGCCGGCGCAAGCTCGGCGACCTCCGTGCCCTCGCGGATCCAGCCCTGGCGATGTGCGCGGGGCGTGCAGAGCTCGCAGACGGCGTGCGCGCGGTCATCGTCGTAGTAGGTGACCGCGTACTCGCCGCGCAGCAGGCTTCGCTGACAGATCTCGCAGACGGCCGGATCCCAACGCATCTTGAGCTCTCGCGTGGCCACCGCGTCAGCCTACAGTCCCCGCGCGCGCACGGTACTCATTTTGAACGCGCTCTAAGCGTGCACTGCCTCCCCGCTCGCCGCCGCGAGGAGCTTCTGGACGAGGTGCCCCGGGACCTCTTCGTAGCGCAGGAACTCCATCGTGTAATCGCCCTGTCCACCGGTCAGCGAACGCAGCTCTGGGGCGTAGCCGAGCAGCTCGGCCATCGGTATCTCGGCCTTTACCTCGGTCATCGTTCCAGCCGGCTCCATCCCCTGCGGGCGTCCGCGGCGGCTGTTGAGATCGCCGATCACGTCGCCGACCGTGTCCTCGGGGATCGAGAGCGTGACGAGCATCACCGGCTCGAGCAGCACCGGGTCGGCCTGCTCGAGCGCCTGCTTGACGGCCAGCGCGCCGGCCAGCTTGAACGCGAGCTCTGAGGAGTCGACGGCGTGGAACGCTCCGTCGAACAGCGTCACGCGCACATCCTTGACCGGGTAGCCGGCGAGCACGCCGTGCTCGAGCGCGTCGCGGGCGCCTTTCTCGACAGCCGGGATGAACGAGCGCGGGATCGCGCCGCCTTTGATGCGATCGACGAACTCGAAACCGGCCCCGGGCTCGCTCGGCTCGATCGAGACGTGGCAGTCGCCGAACTGCCCACGGCCGCCGGACTGCTTCTTGTGGCGCCCGTGCGCCTTCGCCGAGCTCCGGATCGTCTCCTGGTAGGGCACGCGCGGCGGCTTCAGCGTCACCTCGGCGCCGAAGCGCGAGCGCAGGCGATCGACGATGACCTCGACGTGAATTTGCGAGAGGCCGGCGACGATCTGCTCACCGGTCTGCGGGTCGCGGTGCAGATCGATCGTCGGATCCTCCTCCTGCAGGCGGCGAAGCGCGGTGAACACCTTGTCCTCATCGCCCTTCGTCCGCGGCTCGACCGCAAACGCCATCACCGGCGCCGGGAGCTGGTCGGCCGGCATCCGGATCGGCTCATCGCGCGCCGCCAGCCAGTCGCCGGCGCGCGTCTCCTTGAGCTTTGCGACGGCGCCGAAGTCACCGGCACCGAGCTCGTCGACGTGCGTCGTCCCCTTGCCCGTGAAGACGACCAGCTGCCCGATGCGCTCCTTCTGATGGGTCCGCGTGTTCAGCAGCTGCGCGTCGTGGCGCATCACGCCCTGATAGACGCGGAACAGGTTGATCCGCCCCGCGTAGGGGTCGGCTCGCGTCTTGAAGACGTAGGCGAAGAGCTCGCGCGCCTCGTCGGGCTCGAGCGTCACCTCGGGTAGCTGCAGGCCACCATGCTCGACCGGGGAGGGCAGGTCTTCGACGATCGCGTCGAGCAGCCGGTTGGTGCCGAGGTTGCGCGTCGCAACGCCGCAGACCACGGGGAAGATCGAGCCGTGGTTCGTGCCCCGGCGCAGGGCGTCGACGATCTCCGCGTGCGTGATCTCAGAGCCCTCGAGGTAGCGCTCCATCAGCTCGTCGGAGACCTCCGCGACCTCGTCCATCAGCTTCTCGCGATACTCCTCGGCGCGGGCCCGCGCCGCGTCGGGGATCTCGACCTCGACCGCGTTGCCGCGTCCGGCCTGCGTGTAGCTGTAGGCGCGCATGTCGACGAGGTCGACGACCCCTGAGACCTCGTGCTCGCCGCCGATCGGGATCTCGGTTGCGACGACGTGCGGCCCGAACGCGGCCTTGAGCGACTCGAGCGTGCGGAAGAAGTCGGCGCGCTCCCGGTCGAGCATGTTGACGAACAGCATGCGCGCGATGTCGCGTTCGGCCGCCGCTTTCCAAAGCCGCGTCGTCGTGACCTCCGTGCCCATCACGGCGTTGACGACGAAGACCGCCGCCTCGCAGACGCGCAGCGCGCAAAGCGCGTCGGCGATGAAGCTCGGGTCGCCGGGCGTGTCGATCAGGTTGATCTTCCGTCCGGACCAATCGAACGACGTCAGCGCCGCCGAGATCGAGAGCTGCCGCGACTGCTCATCAGGGTCGACATCGGACGCGGTGGTGCCGTCCACCACGCTGCCGAGTCGCGTCAGCGCGCCGGCCTCGAACAGCAGCGCCTCGTTCAGCGACGTCTTGCCAGTGCCGCGGTGCCCGACGAGCGCGACATTGCGAATTGTCTCCGCCTGGTGGCGCATGCCGTATCTCCTCTCCCTAGGGGGGAGCGCAACATAGCGCGAAACCGCACCAACGTGCCAGGGTCGTTCAGCGAATCTGCGAGAGCGAAGCGCGCAGGCCGAGCACTGCCTTGGTGTGGAGCTGGGAGACGCGCGACTCGGTCACGCGGAGCACCTCGCCGATCTCGCGCAGCGTGAGGTTCTCGTAGTAGTAGAGCGCGATCACCAGCTTCTCGCGCTCGGGGAGCCGCTCCAGGGCCTCGGCGATCCGGTCGCGAAGCTCGTTCTGCTCGACGATCCGCTCAGGGTCCGGAGCATTTGAGTCGCTCAGGGTGTCGAGCAGCGACATGCTGTCGCCGCTGGAATCCGATGGGCTCCAGAGCTCGTCGAGCGCCCGGATCGAAGAGTTCGCGATCTGCAGCAGGGCGCTGCGAAACTCTTCGACGCTCATTTCGAGTTCGGCTGCGAGCTCCTCGTCGGTCGGCACGCGCTGCAGTTTCGCCTCGAGCTTGACGTTGGCGCGCTCGATCTGGCGTGCGCGGGCGCGAACCGAGCGGGGCACCCAGTCGAGCGCCCGCAGCTCGTCGAGGATCGCGCCCTTGATGCGCGTGATCGCGTAGGTCTCGAAGCGGATCTCGCGACTCATGTCGAAGCGCTCGATCGCGGCGATCAGGCCGCCGAGTCCGTAGGAGATCAGATCGGCTTCATCGATGTGCGCCGGCAGGCCGGTCGCCATGCGTCCCGCGACGTACTTGACGAGCGGCGAGTAGGCAACGACGAGCCGCTCGCGCGCGCGCTGATCACCGGACGACTTGTAGCGCCGCCACAGATCACGAAGCTCAACAGCTTTTACGTTCGACTGCACCACAAGCTTCGGAGGCTTTCAGGCCCGCGGATGGCTGCTGGCATAAGCGCGCTTCAAGCGCGCCGACTCTACCCGAGTGTAGACCTGCGTTGTCGAGATGCTCGAATGTCCGAGCATCGCCTGGATAGCCCGCAGGTCGCTTCCACCGTCGAGCAGGTGTGTTGCAAACGAATGACGGAGCGCGTGCGGGTGCACGGTGCCACCGAGGCCGGCCCGCCCCGACCAGGCCCGCAGCCGGCGGCGCACGTCGGAGGTGCACAGCTGGCGGCCGGACTTGGAGAGGAAGAGCGTCGGGTCATCATCGTGTGCCAGCGCCGGGCGCCCGCGCTCGACATAGCGGGCGATCGCCGCCAGCGCCGGCTCGCCGACCGGCACGAAGCGCGTCTTCGACCCTTTGCCCTCGATCCGCACCTGCTCGCCATCGAAGTCGATCGCCGCGACAGTGACATCGACGAGCTCCTCGGCGCGCAGCCCCGAGGCATAGGCCAGCTCGAACATCGCACGATCACGCAGCTCGAGCGGGGTCGTTGCGGGAATTCTGTCGAGCAGCGCGGTCACCTCGGCCGGGCGCAGGACGTGCGGCAGCGTCCGTGGTCGTTTCGGCAAAGTCATCAGCTCGGCCGGGTTGCCGGCCACCTCGCCGTGCTCGCGCAGCACGCGGTAGAGCGCTCGCAGCGAGGCGATCTTCCGCGCCAGCGAGGTCGCCTTGAGGCCGGCTTCGGAGAGCGACGCGGCGAAGCGGCGCAGATCGCGCGTCGCCACCGCCGCCGGCTCGAGGCCGCGCGCCGAACACCAGAGCGCGAACTGCTCGACGTCGCTGCCATAGGCATGCCGGGTCTTCTCGGCCGCCGCTCGAGCTCGCAAGTCGTCGTCGAGCTGACCGAGCGCAACCGTCCAGCGCCCGCTGAGCGCCGTCGCAGGCTCGGTTGTGGCGGGTTCGGGCATCGCTTCTGCGTTCTTCGCGCCGCCAGCCCGACGACCTGCCGCCCGCTGTCAGATCGTTATCGCGCCCTGCGCCGCGCTCGAGACGACGCGTGCATACTTCCGCAACACGCCTGTGAGGTCCGGGCTCTCGGGCGCCCGATAGGCGGCCACTCGCTCCGCGATCTCGGTGTCGCTGAGCGCGACATCGAGTCGGCGCTGATCGACGTCGAAGGTGATCTCATCGCCATCGGCGACAGCGGCAATCGGACCGCCGCGGGCGGCCTCCGGTGCGACGTGCCCTGCCATCAGCCCGTGCGTGGCCCCGGAGAAGCGCCCGTCGGTCAGCAGCGCGACGTCGTCGCCGAGCCCCGCGCCGTTGATCGCGGCCGTGACCGAGAGCATCTCGCGCATTCCCGGCCCGCCGGCCGGCCCCTCGTTGCGGATCACGACGACGTCACCAGCCTTGATCCGTCCGCCGGTCACAGCCGCCATCGCCGCCTCCTCGCCCTCGAACACGCGTGCCGGCCCGCGCTGCCGTCGCCGGACATGTCCTGCGACCTTGACCACACAGCCCTCCGGCGCCAGGTTGCCGTGCAGGATCGCGAGTCCGCCGGTCGGCGCGAGCGGCTTCGCCAGCGGGCGGATCACCTCCTGCCCGGGCGTCTCCTGCGCCGCCTCGGCGATCTCCCCGATCGTCTGTGCCGTGACTGTCGGCGCGTCGCCGTGCAGCAGGCCGGCGTCGAGCAGCCGCTTCGCCAGAACCGCCACGCCGCCGGCCGCGTAGAGATCCGTGGCGACAAACCGCCCACTGGGCTTGAGATCGCAGAGCAGCGGCGTGCGCTCGCTGATCGCGTGGAAGTCGTCGATCTCGAGCTCGACCCCCGCCTCGCGGGCGAGCGCCAGGAGGTGCAGCACGCCGTTGGTCGAGCCGCCGCTGGCGGCGACCGCGGCGACCGCGTTCTCGAGGCCGTCGCGCGTGATGATCGCGCTCGGCCGCAGACCCCTGCGCAGCACGTCGACGACGAGGCGGCCGCTGGCCCGCGCCGCCGCCGCCTTCGTCGGCTCCTGCGCCGGGATCGACGAGTCGTGGATCGGTGAGATCCCGAGCATCTCGAACGCCATCGCCATCGTGTTCGCGGTGAACTGGCCGCCGCAGGCGCCCGCCCCCGGAGACGCGACCGCCTCGAGCTCGGCGAGCTCCTCGTCGGTCATCTTTCCCGCCGCGTTCGCGCCGATCGCTTCGAAGACATCCTGGATCGTCACGTCGTGACCGTGGAAGCGCCCCGGCGCGATCGAGCCGCCGTAGAGCATCACCGCCGGCACGTCGCAACGAGCGAGCGCCATCACCGTCCCGGGGATCGTCTTGTCGCATCCCGACAGGGCGATCACAGCGTCGAAGTAGTGGCCGCGCACGACGAGCTCGATCGAGTCGGCGATCACCTCGCGCGAGACGAGCGACGTTTTCATCCCCGCCGTCCCCATCGTTATCCCGTCGGAGATCGCGATCGTGTTGAGCTCCATCGGCGTCCCGCCGGCTTCGCGGATCCCCTCCTTGATCTGCGCAGCGAGCGCCCGCAGGTGGAAGTTGCACGGCATCGTCTCGATCCACGTCGAGGCCACCGCGACCATCGGCTTGGCGAGCGCGTCGTCGTCATAGCCGATCCCCTTGAGGTAGGCGCGCGCAGCCGCTCGCGTCGGACCCTCGGTCAGAAAGCGGCTGCGATGCTTGAGATCGAAAGTGGTGCTCACGGGCCGGGAAGACTACCGGCCGGACTTCTCCTGCCAGAGCGCTAGCCGTGCGAGGTCACGCCGCACGCGCTCCGGATCGATCTGGCGGCCGACAGGATGCACACTCGCACTCGCGAGAAGGCCGCGCTCATCGCCGGTCAGCGCCAGCCACTTCGCGAGCACGTCATCTGACGGCGGCAGGCGCGGGCTGCCGAACGCGACGCAATACTCGCCCAACAACCGCGCAGACTCGACGACGTAGGCGACGATCGGCTTGTGCGGATAGATCAAATATGCATAGGTCGTCGTACTGCCGCTCGCCGGCCCGGTGGGGCTGCGGTTCGCCTGCCGGTAGACACGGATCAGTCCGTGCGCCTCATACGTCGCCCACTCCTCCGCGTTGACGCAGCTACGCAACAGCTCGCGGGCGCGTTCCTCGGCGCGAGCTTCCCGCGCCGCGTCATAGGCCTCGGGCGCCGCGAGTACGCCCACTACCCGCCCGCGGCGCGTGGGAAAAAGATCACGCGGTCGGCGTCCCGGGGGACCTCATCGAAGCTCTTGACGAGCTCAGCCGCGCGCCGGCCGCCCGGCTCGCGGAGCGGCACCGCCGCCCACATCCCGAGATCGAGTTGCGCCCGGAAGGCCGCGATCAGCGTCCGCTCCTGCTCGGCATCCTCGATGTCGCCCTCGGCGATCAGAACCTCACCATGACCCGGCCGCATCGCGAGGAGCCTCATAGGCGAAGCTTACGCCGCCGGTGGCGGCGTAACTTCGCTAGCTCACTGAACGCGCGTCACGCGCAGCCGTCATGCCGAAAATGTCGACTGGGCCAGCGCCGAAGCCGATTTCTTCGAGGCCATTGCGGACTGCTTCCCCCGCGAGTCGAGCGGCGGTACGGGCCGCTTCGAGTGGTGTGCGGCCTTTCGCCAGCTCTGCCGCGAGGACGGCGGAGTGGGTGCAGCCGGAGCCGTGGGTTGCGCTCGAGTCGTGACGGGACGTCTCGATCTCGACCAGCTGCCCTGCGTCGCAGTAGATGTCGCCCGGCGTCCTGCGATGGCCGCCGGTCAGCACGACGCTGCGCGGAGCGAGCTCGAGCACGGCACGTGCCAGATCGGCGTCCGTCTGAGGTGGGTCGAAGCCGACATGTTCGACGAGCGCTCGCGCCTCCGGCAGGTTCGGCGTCACCACGCCGGCGAGCGGCAACAGCTCGGCGATCAATGTCGCGACGGCCTCGTCTGCGAGCAGCCGTGCGCCGCTGCTTGCCATGAGCACCGGATCGACGACGATCGCAGTCGCGGGATCGACGAGCTCCCTCAAGCAGTCCGCGACGGCGTGCACGGTTGCTGCGGAGCCGAGCATCCCGATCTTGACCGCATCGAAGCCGATGTCGCCGGCAACCGCCTCGATCTGCGCCCGAACCACCGCCGGGGGTACCTCGTGTACGCCAACGATGCCCCGCGTGTTCTGCGCCGTCACCACCGTTATCGCGCAGGTGCCGTAGACGCCACAGCGCGCAAATGCCTTCAGGTCGGCCTGAATGCCGGCGCCGCCGCCCGAGTCGGATCCGGCGATTGTGAGCACTCGCGGCACGTTGGTCATCGAGCGGAGTATGTCGTTGCGCTCACGGCGGTCGCGGGCGAAGCGCGCGGAGGGGCTCCAACGGTCCTGGCGCCGGTCGGCTTGGTCGATCGCGCGCCGCCGCGCGACGGCCGCTCGAGGAGCCTCATCACGTCTCGCAGGTTTCCCGCCCCCGCAACCGGGATGCAGCCCGGGAGCGCCGTGCTCTCGCGGTCGCCCGTGGCCACGACGACGCCGGCCAGGCCGGCCTGCGAGGCCGCGTCGGCGACCGCAGCGCCTGCGCCGCAGGCGCGCAGCTCACCGCCGAGGCCGAGCTCGGCGCAGAAGCCGATCCGCTCGAGCCGCGATCGGTCGAGCTGACCGCCCGCGACGAGCACGCAGCAGGCGACGGCGAGGTCGAGCTCGCCACCGCAGCGCCGCGGCGCCGGAGCGACGTTGACCGTGACGCGGCGGCGGGGAAAGCCATAGCCGCTATTCAGCACCGCCGCCTGCAGACGCTCCCGCAGATCACGCGCCGGGCCGCCGCCGAGACCGATGACGGCGACTCCCGGAAGCCCGGCGCGCAGATCCAGCTCGACGTCAACGTGCACCGCCGTGCCGCGGTCGATGGCAAAGGCGTGCGCACATACGAGCATTTCCACATGGCACCACGCGCCGGCGTCGCAACTCGTCGAGCGAGCGAGCCTTCACAGTCCTGTCGCACTTTTGTCGCACTCCTTCATCGATTGACTGGCGCGGCGGCTTTACGGTCGCGCATGGATGCCGACGACACGCCAGATGCTCGGTGGCGCCGGCGAGCGGCTCGCGCTCGAGCATTACGAGCGACTCGGCTTCGAGCTGCTCGCTCGCAACCACCGGACGCGCGCCGGCGAGCTCGACCTGATCGTCGCCGACCGCCGGGCGATCGTGTTCGTCGAAGTCAAGACGCGTCGCGCCGGAGGGCTGGACCCTCTGGTCTCGATTACACCGCGAAAGCGACGCAGGATCCGCGCGCTGGCCGCCGAGTGGCTCGCCGAGCATCCCGACCATCCCCGCCGCGCCGAGCTGCGCTTCGATGCCGTCGCCGTGGTGCTCGACCAGATCGGCGAGCTGGTTGCCCTCGAGCAGCTCGAAGGTGTCGCCTGAGGTCCGCGGGCGCTGACCGGCGCAGCCCGGCCCGGTAGGCTGCGGCGATGGACGCAACCGCCCGTCGTCGGCCACCGGCGCCTCACGCGCATTCGCACATGAGCATCGCAACGGTTGATCTCTCAGCGGCCTTTCGTGCGAACCGCATCGAGGCGATCGACGAGTTGTCCACCGCGACGCCCGCGGAGGCGGAGGATGCCTACGCCGAGATGGTCGGGCTCATCATCGTGATGAACGCCGAGATCCACCAGGACCAGAGCAGGGGAACGGGCAGCGAGGGCAGCATCAGCGACGACCTTCTGGGGCGCCTGAAGCAGTGGATCAAGGCGCTGCGCAAGAAGCTGGCCGATATCGCCAGACAACTGGGCTTTCAGTCCTGCTCGATCGCCGTGATCGGCCCGGTTCCGTCAGTGTCCGTGACCGTCACGTTCGGCCCGGCCGCCGGTCCGTAGAACCTCTCGCTGGCGCTTCTAAAGCGCCAGCTGCTCGTACGCCGAGGACTGGAAGGACATCCTGTGCAACGGCGAAACTCCCTGGCGTGCGATCGCCGCGCGATGCTCGGGCGTCGAGTAGCCGACGTGCGTCGCGAACTGCCAGCCGGGGTGCAGCGCGTCCGCGCGATGCATCAGCCGGTCGCGCGTGACCTTCGCGATGATCGAAGCCGCGGCGATCGCGGCGCTCGTCGCATCCCCGTCGATGATCGCGCGCTGCTCGTAGCCGAACTCGGGCACCGCAAAGCCGTCCACGAGGCAGAGGCAGTCGGCGCACGCGACAGCCGCCAGCGCGTCCGCGAGCGCCCCGAGGTTCGTGACGTGGAGGCCACCGCCGTCGATTGTCCGCACCGACCGCGATACGACTGCGACGGCGCGAGCACTCGCCAGAACACGCGGGTAGAGCTCCTCGCGTGCCGCGTGATCGTGCTGCTTCGAGTCGTTCAGCGCGCTGAGCGAGCGCAGCTCGCGCGTGCTCAGCGCCTGGTGGTCGAAAAGCACCGCAGCGGCAACGAGCGGCCCGGCAAGACAGCCGCGGCCGGCCTCGTCTGCTCCGGCGATCAGCCGCACGCCGAGCGCGCGGTCGAACGCAAATAGACGGTGTCCGCTCCGCCGCCGTCGCGCGGAGCGGCGTGAGCGCGCGTTGGAGCTAGAAGATCCCGATGCGGTCGGGCGGCCAGTAGGTGGCGAAGGCCTCACCGATGATCCAGGCGTCGGGCACCGGTCCCCAGAACCGGCTGTCGTCGGAGTTCCCACGGTTGTCGCCCATCATGAAGTAGTAACCGGCGGGAACTTTGATCGGCTTTGGGTAAGTGCAGGTCGGATCGCCGACGCAACCCGCGAAGTCCGCGAACCGCTCCTTCTGGAGCTTCCCGTTGAGGATCACGTGACCGTCGCGGATCGCGATCGTGTCGCCCCCGATCGCGACCACCCGCTTGATGTAGGTCGTACTCGACTCCTTCGGCGTCGGTCGCGGGCACGGCTCGTTCGCGGTCATCGTGACGCCACAGATCCCGTCGCCGCCGACCTCCGCGCCGGCCGGCGGATGGAAGACGACGATGTCGCCGACCTGGGGGCTGAAGAAGTCGTTGCCGATCCGATCGACCAGGACCCGCTGCCCGGGGATCAGGGTCGGCTCCATTGACCCCGTCGGGATCTTGTACGGCTTCACGACAAAGGCCTGAACCAGGAACGCCAATCCGAGAGCGATGACGACGACCAGCACGAGCTCGACGAGCTGATTGCCACGCGCCAGCTTCAAGATCCTCATGCGCGCTCCTGGACCTGCGCGATCGGCGTGGCGCTCGCGACGAGCGGGATCCCCGCCCGGGCGACCGGCGCAGCAAGCAACAGCGCCAGGAGCGCTGCTGCCAGCGCGCCCATCGTCCGCGCGCCGACCCGCCGGCGAGCCCTGGCTGCGGCGGCCGCTCGGACGAGTTCGTCGTATACCTCAGGCAGCAGCATCGGCGCCCTCCCCCAGCGCCAGCCGCAGCTGCGCGAGACCGCGGCTGACCCGCTTTCGCACGACCGACTGCGAGCAGCGGAGCCCGACGGCGATGTCACCGTAGGGCTCATCATCGATCACGTGCGCGCGCAGCGCGCGACGCTGATCCGCGGCGAGGCCATCGAGCAGTGTCGCGGCTTCGGCGTCGCCACAGAGCCGCTCGATGTCCGAGATCTGGCCCCGCGTCAGCTCGATCGCCCGCATCTGTAGCACAATTCGGGCGCGGTCCTCGACGCACGAGCGGCGCGCAGCGTCAGCGAGCTTGTGATTGGCAATGCCGAAGAGCCATGCGACCGGAACCTCCGGCACGTCGACGCCGGCACAGCAAGACGCGAGCGCCGCCGCGAAGGCCTCCGCACAGAGATCGGCTGCAAGCTCGCCGCTGCGGGTCCGTCGAACCAGGTAGGCGAGCAAGCGCCGCTCATGCCGGCGGTAGAACTCGCCGAAAGCCTGTGCATCCTCCGGCGTCGAGCGCAACAGGTCGCGGTCGCTCGCTATGTTGGGGAAACGCATCAGTCAGCTAGTCGCGCGAACACCATCGGATTGTGACCAGCGCGGAATGCGGCCGCCCTACCTCGTCGGCCTAGAAGAAGCCGATGCGGTCCGGCGGCCAGTAAGTCGCGAAAGCCTCGCCGATTATCCACCCACGCGGCACGGGGCCCCAGAAGCGGCTGTCGTCGGAGTTAGCCCGGTTGTCCCCCATCATGAAGTAGTAGCCGCGGGGCACCGTGATCGGTTCGCTGTACGTGCAGCCCGGATCGCTCGAGCAGCCGGCAAAGCTGGCGAACGGCTCGCTCTGACGCTTCCCGTTCAGGACGACGTGACCGCCGCGGATCGCGATCGTGTCGCCACCGACGGCGACTACCCGCTTGATGTAGTTGATGCTCGACTCCTTCGGCGTGGGTCGCGGGCAGGGCTCGTCTGGCTTCTGACGGGCCCCGCAGATTCCGTCACCGGTGATCGCACCGACCGGCGGATGGAAGACGACGATGTCGCCGATCGACGGGCCGAAGAAATCGTTGCCGATCCGATCGACCAGCACCCGCTGGCCAATCGAAAGCGTCGGCTCCATCGACCCACTGGGAATGCCGTACGGCTTGACGATGAATGCCTGGATCGCAAAGGCGAGCCCGAGCGCCAGCGCAATGATCAGGACGAACTCGACGAACTGGTTCCCGCGCGCGAATCGCCGAAAACGCGCGCCGGCCTGCTTCAACTTCACGTCGTGTCGCCAGCGGGCTCCGTAGACGCGGCGGCATCCTCATCGTCAGTGTCGCCGGGTACCTGCGCGGCTTCCGCCTCAACCTCCACCGCGTCGACGCCGGCAGCCTCCGGCTCAAGCGTCTGGTCCACGTCCTGCGACTCGGGCGACTCTGTCTGAGCTTGCGGATCATCCTCTGTCGAGGCCGACGGCTCGGCCTGCACGTTGAGCAAGCCGGGCTCGATTGCGTCTTCGGGGCCGACGTAGCCGCGCTCGCGCACGCGAGCCGCCTTGCCGACGCGATCGCGCAGGTAGTAGAGCTTCGCCCGACGAACGTCGCCGCGCGCCGCAACCTCGATCCGCTCGATCTTTGGCGAGTGCAGCGGAAACGTGCGCTCGACGCCGACGCCGAAAGACTGCTTGCGCACGGTGAAGGTCTCGCGGACGCCATGTCCCTGGCGCTTGATCGCGACGCCCTCGAACACCTGCGTTCGCCGGCGACTTCCCTCGATCACCTGGAAGTGCACCTTCAGGCGGTCGCCGGGCTGGAAGCGCGGGACACGGCGCAGTTGGTCGCGCTCGATCGTATCGATGACGGTGCTCATGACAAAAAAAGAGGCGCGGACGAGGAACCTTCGCCTCCGCGCAGAGGAATCCTAGCGCGCCTTCTAAGCCGACGGCCCCCGCGCGTGGCGCTCGCGCGCCCGCTCGAGCCGCCAGCGGCGAATCTGCTCGTGGTGGCCGCCGAGCAGCACCTCGGGTACGGGCCAGCCGCGATATTCGGCGGGTCGCGTGTATTGCGGGTACTCGGGCATGCCCTCGAGGGCGTCGCTGAAGGACTCCTCGACAGCCGACTCTTCGTGCCCGAGCGCGCCCGGCAGCTTTCGCAGCACGGCGTCGGCGAGGACCATCGCCGGCAGCTCGCCACCGGCGAGCACGTAGCGCCCGATCGAGATGACGTCGCCTGCAAAGTGCTCGGCGATGCGCTCGTCGAAGCCCTCGTAGCGGCCGCAGAGCACGGTGATCGCGGGTGCGCCGGCCAGTTCCGTGACGAGCGCGTCGTCGAGCAGGCGCCCGGCCGGGCTGAGCAGGACGACGCGGCGTTGTTCGCGAAGTGTCACCGGATCGAGCTCGTAGTGGGCGCGGAGCGCGGCGTCGATCACGTCGACGCGTAGGACCATTCCGGCGCCGCCGCCGAACGGCGCGTCGTCGACCTGGCCGCCGCTCAGCGGCGTGTGATCACGCGGATTGATCGTCGTCAGCGTGCTCCCGGCAGCCAGCACGTTGGCGACGTGGCGCTGCGTGCGAAACCAGGCGAAGGCCTCGGGGAACAGCGTGACGATGTCGAGGTTCACTCGCCGAGAAAGCTCCGGTTGACCTCGATGACCCCTAGCTGCACGTCGATCGAGCGGATCGCGTCGCGCACGAGGGGCACGAGCAGATCGGCCCCACCGTCACCGCGGGTCACGGCCAGGCACTCGCAGGACGGCAGCGCGATCAGCTCACGCACCACGCCGAGCTCCTGGACACCGTCCACGACGAGCGCCCCGACGAGCTCTTCGGCGCGGTACTCGTCCGGCCCGAGCGGTGGCGCATCGGCGTCGGCGACGATCAGCTCCTGACCGCGCAGCGCCTCGGCGGTGCTGCGGTCGCCGCAGCTCGCGACACGGACAATCGGCCGCGCCTCGGTCCCGGCCCGCCGCACCACCGTGGTCGAGTGACCGCTGAGCGTGAGCATTGCACCGACGCCGAGCAGATCCACCTTCGGGCGGGCCACGTAGAAGCTGCCATCGAGGCCGTGAGCGCGACCGACCAGGCCCGCTACCAGCACTGGTGACCCACTAATCGACGATGTCGACGAGCACCCGCTGGCCGCTGATCGCACCGGCGGCCCTGATCACGCGCCGCAGCGACTGTGCCGTGCGACCGCCGCGGCCGATCACCTTGCCGTAGTCGTCGGTGGCGACTGCGAGCTCGAGCACGATCGTGCCGCGGTCTTCGAAGCGATCGACCGTCACGGACTCCGGGTCGTCGACGAGCCCCTCGGCCAGATACGCGAGCAGCTCGCTGAGGTCCATCGCTCCGGCGGCTAGGCCGCGATGCCCTGCGTACGCAGCAGCTTGCGGACGGTCTGCGTCGGCTGCGCTCCCTGCGCGAGCCAATGGCGCACCCGCTCTTCGTCGATCGTTATAGCCGACGGGTTGGTCTGCGGGTTGTAGTGCCCGACCGTCTCGATCACGCGACCGTCGCGCTGCGAGCGCTGGTCGGCGACGACGACCCGCCAGATCGGATCCTTGCGCGCGCCAATGCGGGTTAGCCTCAGTCGTACAGCCACTGTCGTCCTTCGTTCGGATTGCTGACCATCCAGGGTAGCGGAGCAACCGCCGGACCGTCGATCGGGAGTGGCAGCCGTGCAAGCATGACTCAGCGCTGCTGGCGCGCCAGTGCCCCGAGATCGGGCATCTTGCCGCGGCCGACCTGGCGCATCACCTTGCGAACCTGCGCGAACTGCTTGACGAGTTGGTTGACCGCTTGGACGTTGGTGCCCGAGCCACGTGCGATGCGCAGTCGCCGGGAACCTTTGATCAGGTCGGGGCGGCGGCGCTCCTCGGCCGTCATCGAGAGGATGATCGCCTCGATGCGATCGATTTCGCGCTCGTCGACCTTCATGCCCTTGAGCTGTGATCCGACCCCGGGGATCATCGACAGGAGTCCCTGAAGCGGACCCATGCGGCGCATCATGCGAAGCTGGCCGAGAAAGTCGTCCAGATCGAACTCGCCGGCGCGCAGGCGCTTTTCGAGCTGTTCGCTCTCACGCTCGTCGAACTCCTTGTCCGCCTTCTCGATCAGCGTCAGGACGTCGCCCATACCGAGGATGCGCTGCGCCATCCGCTCCGGGTGGAAGCGCTCGAACTGGTCGAGCTTCTCGCCGGTGGAGGCGAACAGGATTGGCTTGCCGCTGACGGCGCGGACCGACAGCGCCGCGCCGCCACGCGCGTCGCCGTCGAGCTTGGTGATCACGGTGCCGTCGAGCGGCAGTGCGGCCGAGAACTGCTCGGCGACGTTGACCGCATCCTGACCGGTCATGGCGTCGAGCACCAGCAACACGTCGGTCGCTGATGTCGCAGCGTGGATCTCGACGAGCTCGGCCATCAGCGCGGCGTCGACATGCAGACGGCCGCTGGTGTCGACGATCAACACGTCCTTGCCCTCTTTGCGGGCGCGCTCGAGCGCCCACGTCGCGATCTCCACCGGGCTGCGCTCGGTGCCCTGCTCGTAGACGGCTGCGCCGGCGTTCGTGCCGACCGTGACGAGCTGTTCGACCGCGGCCGGGCGATACGTGTCGCAGGCTGCGAGCGCGACGGAACTCTGATACTCGGCGTGCAGGTAGCGCGCCAGCTTCGCCGCCGCCGTCGTCTTGCCGGAGCCCTGCAGCCCGACCATCAGGATCACGGTCGGCGGGCGCGAGGCGAACCGGATTGCGGCGGCGGGGCCGCCAAGCAGCTCGGTCAGCTCCTCGTCGACGATCTTGACCACCTGCTGGCCCGGATTGAGCTGCCCCAGCACGTCGGCGCCAACGGCGCGAGTGCGGACCGCGGTCGTGAACTGCTTGACGACCTCGAGGTTGACGTCCGCCTCGAGCAGCGCGAGGCGGATCTCGCGCATCGCCCGCGTGACGTCCTCCTCGCTCAGCGTGCCGCGGCCTCGCAGGCTGCCGAGCGTGGCCTGCAGCTTCTCGGAGAGCGCTTCGAACACGATCAGGCGCTGCGGCGGATCACCGTAACGCCGTCACGAACGCTCAGCAGGCTCGCCACGACACGCTCGTCGTTTCGGACCTGCTCGTTGAAACGCAACATCGCGGCCGTATCGGCGTCACCTTCGGGAGGCTCGACGATCCGGCCCTCGCGCAGCGTGTTGTCCGCGACGATCAGGCCGAAGCGGGCGAGCTTCGGCAGCACCGCCTCGTAGTAGTCGAGGTAGCCCGTTTTGTTGGCGTCGATGAAGACGAGATCGATTGGTCCGTCGATCTCGGCAATCGTTTCGAGGGCCGGACCGAGACGAACATCGACGCGATCGGCAAAGCCGGCGTCGCTGATTCGCCGCCGTGCGAACTCCGCGTGCACCGGGTTCACCTCACAGCTGATCAGACGTCCTCCCGGGGCTAGCTGGGCCGCCATCACGATCGCGCTGACACCCGAGAACGTGCCGATCTCGAGCACCAGCTGCGCGCGCAGCGCGTGAACGAGGATGTCAAGCAGGCGGCCAACGACCGGCCCGCTCAGCATCTGCGGCGAGCCCAGCGTCTCCGCCGTCTCGCGTGCGACCTCGACCAGCTCAGGCGGCAGTGGAGTTGTGTGCGCCTCGGCGTAGCCCTCGACCGCAGGGTTCGCGAGCAGGGTCACTTGTCGATCGGCTTCGCCGTCGTCCCGCTCTTGCTGAGGGCGTCGCTGATGCCGGCGAAAGCCTGGGTGAACTCGGACGGGATGACGAACACCTTGTTGGCCTCGCCCTGTGCGAGCTGCGGCAACATCTGCAGGTACTGGTAGCTGAGCAGCTTTTGGTCGACGTCGCCCTCGTGGATCGCGGCGAATACCGTCGCGATCGCCTTCGCTTCACCCTCCGCCCGAAGGATCGCCGCGGAGCGCGCCCCCTCGGCCTTCAGCACCGCAGACTGCTTCTCGCCCTCGGCGGTGAGGATCGCCGCCTGCTTGGTGCCCTCGGCCGTCAGAATCGCGGCGCGGCGGTCGCGCTCGGCGCGCATCTGCTTCTCCATCGCCGCCTTGATGTCGGGCGGCGGGTCGACGGACTTGATCTCGACGCGGTTGATGCGGATGCCCCATTTTCCGGTCGCCTCGTCCAGTACTCCGCGCAGCTGCGTGTTGACGTTCTCGCGACTCGTGAGTGACTCCTCGAGCGTGATGCCGCCGATCACGTTGCGCAACGTTGTGACCGTCAACTGCTCGATCGCCTGGAGCGGACTGGCGATCTCGTAGGTCGCAGCACGCGGGTCGTTGATCGTGAAGTAGAGGACGGTCTCGATCGCCACGACGACGTTGTCCTTCGTGATCACGGGCTGTGGCTTGAAGTTCACCACCTGCTCGCGCAGGTCGATCAGCGGCCGCACACGCTCGACGAAGGGCACGACGATATTCAGCCCGGGCTCGAGCGTTCGGCTGTAGCGGCCGAGGCGCTCGAGCACCCCGGCCCTCGCCTGCGGGATGACGCGGATCGACCGTGACGCAACGAACAGCGCCACGAGGACGAGCACGACGACGACGATCGCTGCGACCATCACTGACTCCTTGCTAGCGGGTTAGGGGAGAACGAGCGCAGTGGCGCCCTTGATCTCGATGACCTCGACCTGCTGGCCGGCTTCGATCTCGCGGTCCTCGTCAAACGAGCGGGCGGTCCAGACCTCGCCGCCGATCTTCACGGTGCCAAGACCCTCGTGGTTGGCAATCCGCTCCACGACCAGTGCGTGCTGCCCGACCAGCGCCGCCGCGCCGGTGCGGAGCGCCGGCGGCAGTCTGCGATGGCGCAATGCGAGTGGGCGCAGCAGCAGGATGATCGCGAGCGAGGCGGCGAGGAAACCGACCGCCGAGACGGCTCCGCCCACGCCGACCAGGCTCAGCACTGCGGCGAACACCGCGCCCAAGGCGAACGGCGCGAGGTAAAAGCCGTTCGTGTGTACCTCCCCTACGGTGAACGCTCCCGCTACAACCACCCACAGAACCCATAAGCCCATGTGTCGATTATGGCGCGCGGCCGCTCCGGGCGCAAAGCGGCGCAGAACGGCTTACAAAATGAGGCTGCGTCCGGGCGGTTCACGGCCACCCGCTGCTGGCACAGCCAAGCTGGGCGAGGCACGACTGAAAGCGGTTTTCATTCTGCGCCACCGTCGATCAGGGCGTCGGCGTACTCGACGGCGTCAAACGGACGCAGATCCTCGAGCTGCTCGCCGATCCCGATCAGCTTGACCGGGATCCGCAGCTCGCGCGCGATCGAGAGTGCTATGCCACCCTTCGCGCTGCCGTCAAGCTTCGTCAGGACGATCCCGTTGACCGCAACCGCCGCAGCGAACGCCTCGGCCTGACGCAGCCCGTTCTGACCGGTGCTGGCATCGAGCGAGAGAAGCGTCTCGTGCGGAGCGCCGTCGAGTTGGCCGGCGAGCACGCGGCGTACCTTTGCCAGCTCGGCCATCAGCGGCTCTTGGTTGTGCAGCCGCCCGGCCGTGTCGACGAGGACGACGTCGAAGGCCTCGGCGCGCGCTCGAACGACAGCCTCGAATGCGACCGCGCCGGGGTCCGCGCCGGCAGCGCCGGTGACGATCTCGCATCCGGCCCGCTCCGCCCATCCTTCGAGCTGCTCGGTCGCCGCAGCGCGGAACGTGTCGCCGGCCGCAAGCAGAACGCGCAGACCGAGGCGGTGCTGGATCTGCCATGCGAGCTTGCCGAGGGTGGTCGTCTTCCCCGTGCCGTTGACGCCGACCATCAGCATCACCGTCGGCTGGGGTCGCAGGTCGATCGTTGCCTGCAGCGGCTGCCCGTCCTGATCGCGGCCCCTAGCTTGCTCGGCCAGCAGTTCGACGAGCCTCGCGCGGAGTGCGTCGCTGTCAAGTCGCTCGCGGCGAACCGTCGCCTCGAGGCTCTCGCTGATCTCGGCAGCCGCCGGCGCACCGACGTCGGCAAGGATCAGCGACTCCTCGAGCGCCTCCCAGTCGTGGTCGGCCAGCGTCTTGGAGAAGCCGGCCGCGACCCCGGTCCCGAGCGCCTGGCGCGTGGCGCGGAGGCTCGCGCGCAACCGCGCCAACCCGCCGGCGCGACGGCCCTCAGGATCGTCCACGTCGTCGGGAACAGTCGACGCCGCCCGGCGCCCCCGCGCCACCAGGAAGAGATCGTCCCAGTCGCGCGCCACTCCCGTGAGCCTAGACGGTCACCGACTCAGGCAGCTAAGCCGCGTCGGCGGCCGTCAGCTCCGCGACTTCGTTCGCGGCGCCGACCTCCTCGAGCTCGCGCAGGCCAGTCTCGTCGAGCCGCCGCGAGACGACCTTGGAGACGCCGTCGCTCCCCATCGACACTCCGTAGAGCCAGTCGGCCGCCTCCATCGTCCGCTTCTGGTGGGTTACGACGATGAACTGAGCGCGGCCGCTGTGGCGGCGCAGCAGCGCGAGAAAGCGGTCGATGTTGAGGTCGTCGAGCGCTGCCTCCACCTCGTCGAGGATGTAGAAGGGACAGGGTCGGGCAAGGAAGACTGCGAAGAGGAAGGCGATCGCGGTCATCGACTTCTCCCCGCCGGAGAGCAAGGACAGCCGCCGCATCGACTTGCCGGCCGGCGTGACCTCGATCTCGACGCCGAGCATCTCGTTGGGACCCTCGCCCTCGCCGAGCGCCTGTGCGAGCTCGGCCTCATCTTCGGCCGCCTCCTCGCCCGCCGTGGGCTCCTGCCCGCCCAGCACCGGGCGCGGCGCGGTGTCGTCGCTCACGAGGCGCAGCCGACCCCGGCCACCGGGAAAGACGTCCTCGATCAGATCCTCGAAGTTCTGTGCGGCCGCCTGGAACGTCGTCTGGAAGCTCTCGCTGATCTGGCGATCGGCGTCGCGAATCAGGAGCGTCAGCTCACGGATCGCTGCCTCGAGATCGGTGCGCTGAGCTTCTAGCTCGTCGGCCCGCTCGAGCGCCTCGCGGTATTCCTCGGCGGCGAGCGGATTGACCGGCCCGAGCTGCTCGCGGCGGCGCGCGAGTCGTTGCACCCGGTCAAGCAGTCCGTCGCGATCGGCCTCGCTCAGCGGCTCCTCACCGGGGAGCGCGTCGAGGCCCAGGCGGGCGGCGAATCCCTGCAGCTCGAGATCGGTCTCGGCTGCCTGGTCGCGAGCCTGCTGAGCCTGAACCTCGGCGGTCGTGACGGCGTCGCCACGCTCGCGCAGTCGGGCCTGCAGACTGGCCTCCGCGCCGGTGTACTCGCGCAGTTCGCCGGCGAGCGCCTCCCCGGCAGCGCGGTCCGCCACCAGCTCTTCCTCGAGCACGGCGAGGCGTTCCTCGAGTGCGCCCTTGAGCAGCTCGAGCGCCGCTTCGAAGCGCACGAGCTGCGGCCCCAGGCGAGCGTCGATCTCGGCTTGCCGCGCGAGCATCGCCCCGCGGCGCTCGCGCAACAGACGCTCGCGCTCGAGACGCTCAACCCCGCGACGCTCGGCGGCCAGCTCGCCATCGAGCTCGGCTCGGCGCACCGCCAGCTCGCCGGCATCCGGTGCAATGCGTCGCTGCTCGATTAGCCAGCCTGCCAGGCGCTCGCGCTCCAGGGCTTCGGCGTGTTCACGCTCGGCCGCGCGCAGCAGGCCGTCGGCGGTCTCGCGCTGATCGAGCGCCCGCTGCTCGGCCACAGCTGCTGCAGACGCTGCCGCGATCGCGCGCTGCTCGGCCCCTGCCGCGAGCTCCGTCTCGGCGATCAGCGCGTCGCGACGGTTGCGCTGCTCGAGCGCACGCTCGCGGCCGCCACTCGGCGCCTGCCTCAGCTCGCCGAGCGTTGCGTCCCAGACGCGGCCCGATTGCGTGACGGCGACGCCGTTGAAGTCCTCGGGCAGGCTTGTCAGCTCCGTGACAACCCAGGTATCGGCGAGCAGTCGTCCGAGGATCTCGAGCGCCTCGCTATCGCCAGTGACGAGCTCGATCAGGCGTTCGGCGCCAGCCGACGGCGACGGTTCCTGCACAGAGCTGGCCGGGCCGCCGGCCACCAAGGCACGTGCGCCCTCGTCCCCGACTGCCTCGAGCAGACGCTCGGCGCCGCCACGGTCACTTGCGATCAATGCGCCGAGCCGGCCGCCGAGGGCGGCGGCGAGTGCCAGCTCGTAGCCGGCGCGCACCTGGATCCGTCGCTCGAGCGCCTCCGTGCCGCCGCCACGGCCGGCGTGGCTTCGAAGGAACTGGTTCGCGCCAGCCAACTCGGCGCCGACGCGTGCCGCCTCGCGCCGCGCCTGCTCGACCGCTCGCTCGGCCTCCCGCACCGCCTCTCGCGCGGCCGTTGCCTGCGACTCGCCAGCCTCGCGCTCAGCGTTACGCTGCTCGCTCCTCGCCGCCAGCGCCGCGACCTCGCCGGCCGCCGCAGTGAGGCGCTGTGCGAGCTCCTCCAGCTCGAGCTCGAGTCGCTTCTCGCTCTCACGTTCGAGCAACGCCAACTCTGCCTCGAGCTGCTCGATTCGCTGCGCGCCGCCGTGCTGTTCGCTGCCGGCTTCAGCCGCCCGTGCCGTCAGCTCTGCATCGCGACGCTCTCCGCGCGCGGCGATACGCGGCGCGAGCTCACGCGCCTGCTGGAGGCGTAGCTCGACGCGGTCGTGGGCCGCGCGCGCCGCGAACGTGCGCCCAGCGATCTCGTCGTGGCGCAGGCTGCGGCTCGTCAGCGCGAGCTCGGCCCGCTGGCGGCGCTCTGCCCCGGCCGCCAGCTCGGCCTGCACATCGTCGCGCGCCTGCCGCGTCTGCGCCGCCGCCAGCTCGGCCACGCCGAGGCGCTCGCGGCGCCGGCGGAGCTCCTCGCGCGCGAGCGTCCAGCGAGCCTCCAGCGATTGGCGCTCGAGGCGCTCGTGCAACTCGGCAGCCTCGGCCTGGCGCTTCAGCGGGCGCAACCGCGAACGCGCCTCGCGCTCCACGTCGAGCGCGCGGTCGAGGTTCTCGGCGGTGCGCTCGAGCTTCAGCTGCGCCCGCCGGCGGCGCTTGCGGTGCTTGCCGAGTCCGGCAGCCTCCTCGATCAGCTGGCGCCGGTCGCGCGGCTTGGAGGTGACGATCGACTCGACGCGCCCCTGCGAGATCACCGAGTGGGCTTCTTTGCCGAGTCCAGTGTCGGAAAGCAGTTCGAGCACGTCGACGAGCCGGCAGCGCGCACCGTTGACGCGGTATTCGCCCTCGCCGGCCCGGTTGAGGCGCCGCGAGATCGAGATCTCGCTCGCCGGCACGCCGAGGAGACCGTCCTCGTTGTCGAGCACGAGCTCGACCTCCGCCTCGCCGCGCGCCTGCACGCCGCGCCCGCCCGAGAAGATCACGTCCTGCATCGACTGACCGCGAACGGCGAGCGGCGACTGCTCGCCGAGCGCCCAGAGGACCGAGTCGGTGATGTTCGACTTGCCTGAGCCGTTCGGGCCGACGATTACGCTGACGCCCTCGCCGAAGGCGAGTCTGGTCCGATCGGGGAAGGACTTGAAGCCCTTGATCGTGATCGCTTTCAGGTGCATCTCATTGCCTGGCGCGTCGCTTGCTCGGCGTTTGACCCGCGTTCGGCTCCGCCTCCTGGCCGGCTGCCTCCAGCGCCAGGCGCGCGGCGCCCTGTTCCGCATGCTTCTTGCTGCGGCCCGTGCCGCGGCCGAGGGCCTCGCCGTCGCTGGAGCGGGCCTCGACGACGAACATCCGGTCGTGCGGCGGCCCGTGCTGCTCGATCACCTCGTATTGGACGACCTCGCCGTGACGCGCGAGTTGCTCCTGCAGCGTCGACTTGAAGTCGACCGGGTTCTCGAGTGCTTCGTCGATCTGCGTTGCGAACGCCTCGACGACGGCAGCTGCCGTACGGTCGTAGCCGAACTGCAGGTAGCAAGCGCCGATCACAGCCTCGATCACCGACGCCAGCACGCGCTCGGTCTCGACCACCGCGGCTGCAGACGGCGCAGCTTCCGGCGGCGCCGCTGCGAGCAGCAACTCGACCACGCCAAGCTCCTCGGCGACGGCGCGACACGATGGCCCCGATACCGCCTGGGCGCGGATCTTCGTGAGACGACCCGCACCGAAGTGCTCGGCCTCGAGCCGCGGGTAGAGGTGCGCGGTCACCGCCAGTGCGAGGACGCTGTCGCCCAGGAAGGCAAGGCGCGTGTAGGAGTCGCTGCGCCGCTGGGTCCACGAGGCATGGGTGAAGACCTGGCGGTGCAGGTCCTCGGGCAACTCGCCCAGCAGGTCGCGGAGGAGCTTCAGCGGTCAGAGTCGTGAGAGCGGACGAAATCGATGGTCGCCCCGACGGTCTGGAGCCCCTCGGCCTGCTCGTCGCTGATCGCGATGCCGTAGGTGTCCTCGAGCTCCTGGATCATCGTGTACAGGTCGAGCGAGTCGATCGCGAGGTCCTCCCTGAAACGCGTCTGCGACTCGATCCGCGCAGGGTCGATGCCAAGCTCGTCGGACAGGTGCGTACGGATCAGCTCGAGAACCTCGTCGCCAGTCATCGGCAGCCGCTCACGATAGCGGCGACTCAGGACGCGGCCGGCACGCCGGCCCGTGGGCGCAGAGCCCCGGCCGCATCGAGCGCTCTGTGGGTGCGACCGACGACGTCCTCCTCGACGCCGAGTCGCGCCCGCAAGATCGCGCGGGCGATGCCGTGGCGCGTGAAGCTGCCGTGTGCGACGACGCCGAGCTGGCGCAGACCGAGCAGGTACGCGCCGCCCTGGCCCTCGGGGTCGATCTCCTCGACAAACGGTTGCAGGCCACCCGAAAGCAGCAGGCCACCGAGCTTGCCGCGCGTTGACGCCTGCGCGATGTCGCGAATCGTCAGCAGCATCGTCTGGGAGACGGCCTCGATCACCTTCAGCGTGACGTTGCCCGTGAAGCCATCGGTGACCGCGACGTCGACGACCCCTTGTGTCAGGCCATCGCCCTCGACGTTGCCGACGAACGTAAGCGCATCGCTGTCGGCAGTGCGCTCGAGCAGCGCCTCATGGGCCTCGATGACGAGTTGGCTGCCGCGTTCCGGCTCGCTGCCGTTTGACAGCAGGCCGACCCGCGGGCGCGCGATGCCGAGCACGGCGCTCGCGTAGGCCGCCCCCATGAAGGCGAACTGCACGAGATACTCGACGCGCACGTCGGGATTGGCACCGACGTCGAGCAGCGTCACCGGCCGCCCGGGAACTGGGACCGTGATCGCCAGCGCGGGGCGATAGATGCCCGGCGCCCGGCGGATGTGGAGCTGAGCGGCCACCAGTGCCGCGCCGGTCGAGCCGTTGCAGACGAGCGCCGCTGCGCGGCCTTCGCTGACGGCGCGAGCTGCCTGCACGATCGACGCGTCAGGAGCGCCGCGGACGGCGCTCGCCGGGTTCTCGTCCTTGGCGATCGAACGCGGCGCATCGACGATCTCGACACCGCGGCCCGGGGCACCGAGTTGCGCCGCCGGCCCGAACAGCAGGACCTCCACCCCCTGCGCTGCCGCAAGACGGGCACCGGCTGCAACCTCGGCCGGTCCGAGGTCGGCGCCGTTCGCGTCGACGGCGATGACCGTCATGACAACCCGGAAGGCCTGCTAGCCGTGATCGTGCTCGTGGTCGTGGTCGTGCTCTGGCGGCGCCACGACCTCGCGTCCTGCATACGTCCCGCAGACCGGGCAAACCCGGTGGGGGCGGCGAGGACTGTGGCAGCGCGGGCACGCGTTGAGCGCGGGCGCGGCCATCTTGTGCTGAGCGCGGCGCTTGGCCGTGCGGCTATGCGACTGCTTCTGCTTCGGTGCTTGCATCGGCCGGCAAGCCTAGCAACTCCACGGGGTCGTTCCGATCGGCGCAGGATGGCGACCGCGGGTCTGCGCTCGGACCGCAACGCTTCTTCTCGCGACGATCGCTACTGATGGTGACCACGTCGCTCGCCAGGCCGACCTTGGACAACGCCTCGATCAGGAGCCACGAGAGGTCGAGCTGGCGGCGGCGCAGGCCGTGCGCGGCCGACGTCGGGAACGCGTGGTGGTTGTTGTGCCACGCCTCGCCGAGGGACAGCGGCGCGAGCCAGGCGAGGTTGCGCGACTCATCGCCTGTGGCGTAGTCCTGACGACCGAAGAAATGGCACAGCGAATTGATCGAGAAGGTCACGTGATGGAGGACGAGGATGCGAACGGCGCCGCCCCAGAGCAGGCCGAGCAGCGCACCTGTGAGCGTGCCGGTGAGCGCGTAGCCGAGTCCGAACGGGATCGCGAGGCCGACCAGCGCCCACAACAGGAAGGTGCGATCGATGAAGACGATCACGGGATCGTCGAACAGGTCCGGCGCGTAGCGGCGCTGGTTGGCGAAGCCGTCGCCGAAGACCCAGCCGAGATGGGCGTGCCAGAGGCCGCGCAGCGGCGCGCGCCAGCCCGTGCCATGGCCGACGTGGGGGCTGTGCGGGTCACCGTGCTCGTCGGAGAACGCATGGTGCTTGCGGTGGTTCGCGACCCATTCGATCGGTGGGCCTTCGAGCGCCGTAGCGCCACAGATGATGAGCAGCGCGCGGACGACGGGGCCACAGCGGAAGCTGCGGTGCGTCAGCAGGCGGTGGTAGCCGACGGTGATTCCAAGCGCCGACGGGATGTAGCAGGCGAGGAAGATCACGATGTCCTGCCAGTAGAGCGAGTTGTCCCAGGCCAGCCACACGCCGGCCGTCAGGGCAGCGACGGGCACGGCCGTCGCCACCAGGGTGGCGAGCTTGTCCAGCGCGTTGAAACGACCAGGCGTCTGGAACTCGCCCGCTGCGCGCGCGGGAACAGCCGCGACTGCCTCTCCGTTCGGGCGGCTTGGGCTCTCTATCGTTGCCGCCACGTGTTCACCGTTTCCGGCAGCGTGTGTCGGGACGGGATTCCGGCTGCCACCAGTGTTTCCGTTTCGCCCGCAGAGCAGCTTGCGTAACGGCCCCACACGAATCATGGCACAGGGTCCGGCGCGGGCGCTGGCCCGCGGCTGCTATTCGAGGCGCAGCTCGGCCAGCTTGGCCCAGCGCGGGTCAGCGCCGCTGTCGTGATGGTGGTCAGGACCGGCGTCACGCAGCGGCACCGCGCAGACTGCGCAGAGCCCGAGGCACTCCGCACTACAGAGCACCTGGTCGGGCACAGCCAAGGCAAACGCGTCGTGGGCCCAGGTCTGCAAGTCGAGCCGCTCGCCGTCGATGTAGGGACTGTCGAGTTCCTCGCCGCCGCCCGGCAGGTCGACCTCGCGCGCGTCTACGCGCAGCGCCGGCGCTGCATCAGCGAGGCAGCGCATGCAGGGTCCCGCTACCGCGGCGTCAAAGCGAAGGCGCAGTGCGTAGCCGCCACCATTGGTGCGTGAGACGTCGAGCGCGGCGGGCACGAGGTCTGGCTGGGCGAGATAACGCTGGCCGCCGAGGTCGAGCGACGCGAGCGGCACCTCGAGTTCGAGGTGTCTGGCCTCTCCGGCGTGTAGGCGAAGCCCGCCAAGCTCGAAGATGTCGGCGCGAGCCATGCCGTCAATTTTGCACGCTCGGAGCCTCGCCCCGGTCAAGCAGCCGCTTCAACACCTTCCCGGTCGCCGTGCGCGGCAGTTCCTCGACGAAGACGACGTCGCGCGGCACCTTGAAGCGCGCGAGGTTGTCGCGCACGTGCGCCTTCACGGCCTCGGCGTCTATCTCGGTCCCCGGCTCAGGCACGATAAACGCTCGCAGACGCTCGCCGAACTCCTTGTCCGCCACGCCGATCACCGCGACGTCCTCGATCGCCGGGTGGTTTGCGAGCAGGTCCTCGACCTCGCGTGGAAAGACGTTCTCGCCGCCCGAGATGATCATCTCGTCATCGCGCCCGGAAACGAACAGCCGGCCTTGGCGGTCGACATAGCCGACGTCGCCGGTCGCGATCAGGCCCTCCAGCACAGCCTTGCCGTCGCCCGTGGTATAGCCGTCCATGACCATCTCGTTATGGACGAAGATGCGGCCGGGCTCGCCGCGCCGTCGCAGCTCGCGGCCATGCTCGTCGAACAGCCGCAGACGGGTTCCGTATGGGGGTGTGCCGGCCGTGCCGGGCGCCGCGCGCAGCTGACGCGGCGAGGCGATCGTCGCCCACGCGACCTCGGTCGAGCCGTAGAGGTTGTAGAGGACATCGCCGAACGTGTCCATCGCGCGCAGCGCCAACTCGCCGGGCAGCGCCGAGCCGCTGACGGCGATGATCCGCAGCGAGCGTGTGTCGTGATGGCGGATCGTCTCGGGCCCGAGCTCGAGGATCCGCTGGAGCATCACCGGCACGAGGACCAGCGCGTCCGCGCGGTAGCGCTCGATCGAGGCGAGCACCTGCTCGGGCTCGAAGCGGCGGTGGAGCACCAGCGTCGAGGAGAGCGCGAGGGCGAGCGTGAAGTTGCCGTAGCCCCAGGAGTGAAACAGCGGTGAGGAGATCACCGTCGTCCCGCGAGCACGCAGCGGGATCCGTGAGAAGAACGAGGCCGCCGGGTCGAGCGAGCGCGGCTGATGGCGCGACGCGCCCTTCGGCGCTCCGGTCGTGCCGGATGTGAGGATCACGACGCGACCGCGGTCGGCGGCTGGCGCCAGGTCCTCGCGCAGGCCAGCTTCGACGAGCGCGTCGATCGTGGTGAAACCCGCTGGCGGGGGATTGTCATGCCAGGCGATCACCGCCGTGCGGCCCTGCGATGCGGCGGCGCACAGCTCGGTGAACTCCTCGTCGTAGATGAAGACGCGCGGCTCCTCGCGCTCGCAGACCTCGGCGATCTGCGGCCCCGCGAACGAGGTATTAAGCAGCAGCACCGTCGCACCAAGCTTCGACGCCGCGACGCTCGACTTGACGAAGTCGGCGTGGTCGCGGCAGAGGATCGCGATCCCGTCGCCCTCGCCGACACCTGCCGCGCGCAGGCTATGCGCGAGCGCGTTTGTCTGCTCGTGCAGCTCCCGAAAGGAGATCGTGCCACGGTCGTCGTGAATCGCCGCCCGCTGCGGGTCGCGCATCGCCGAGATCGCGTAGCCCGAGGCCGGCGTCGGACCCCACCGCTTGAGCAACAGCAGTGCGCGGATGGTGTGGTCGGGCCGCTCGATCCGCAGCACGCCCGAGCGCGCGAGCGCGAGGCCCGTGTGCAGCGTCGTCAGTAGACGCCTGAGCGGTCTCACGCCGCGTATCCGACTACGAGGTCCGACTTCGAACGAGAAGATCTTCGCAACGCCCGACGGCCTTGCCGTCCGCGCCTAGGAGACCCCGGCTGGCTCGTCGCGACCCTGAAGCCGCTCGCGTCCGCGCTGGACCGCTGCGATGAATTTCGAGAGGTTGGTCTCGAGCGTGTCGAGGATCTCGTCCGCATAGTCCTCGGCGCCGAGCCGGATCTCGCGCTCATGGGCGCGCGCGTCCTCGATGATGTCCTCGGCTGCGCGCTCGGCCGCTTTGACGATTTCCTCGTCAGCGATCAGCCGTTCCTGACGCTCGCGTCCTTCCTTGACGATCCGCTCAGCCTCGCGCTTGGCCTCGGCGAGCATCTCCTGCCGCTCCTTGACGATCCACCGTGCCTGCTTGATCTCTTCCGGGATCGTGGCCCGCATCTGGTCGAGGAGGTCGTAGATCTCCTCCTTGTCGACGCGCACCTGATCGGTCAGGGGAACCTGCTTGGCGTTGTGCACCAAGTCGTCGAGCTTGTCGATCAGTACAAGGACATCCATTGTCTACAGCCTAGAGGGTCGATGCCGCAACGCAAAGCACGCACGCTACATCCCAGGTTTCGCTAGCGGCTGAGCTCCTCCTGCAAGCGCGTTGCGATCAGCTCGTGGACGTAGGGCTCGACGTTGCCGCCGAACGTCGCGAGCTCCTTGACCCCGCTCGAGGAGAGAAAGCTGTACTCCGCGCTCGCCATGATGTACAGCGACTCGATCCCTGGCGCCTGCTTGCGATTCAGCTGATTCATCTCGAACTCGTACTCGAAGTCCGAGATCGCGCGCAAGCCCTTGACGATCGTCGTAGCACCGACAGTGCGCGCGAACTCGACGATTAGCGTGTCGAACGGCTGGGCGCGCACGCCGGCGAGATGCCCGGTCGCGACAGCGATGAACTCGAGCCGCTCTTCGAGTGAGAACAGCGCGTCCGACTTCCGCGACTGGCCGACCACGGCCACGACGACCTCGTCGAACAGGGCAGCCGTGCGCGTGATGACGTCGACATGGCCGTTGGTGATCGGGTCATAGGACCCGGGACAGACGGCGATCCGTGGCGCCTGCGTCATCTGGTTGCGAACTGGTGGATGCGGATCAGCGTATCCCCGTAGCGGCGTTCACGGATCGTCGGTAGGCCCAGTTCGAGCGGGGCACGGCGGTCGCTCTCGCTGACGACCCGGGCGCCCGGGGTGAGCTGCGCGGGCAGCTCACGCGCGAGCAGAGGCCCCAGATCAGTCGCTTCGCCGTACGGCGGATCAACGAACACGAGGTCGTAGGTATCGCTGTGAGGGGCCAGCGCTCGCACGTCGAGCTTCGTGATCTGCGCGCGCTCGCGTAGCCCCAGCTGCTCGAGGTTGCGCGTGATCGCGGCGATCGCCGGTTGCCCTCGGTCGACGAACGTCGCGTGCGCCGCGCCACGCGACAGGGCCTCGATGCCAAGCGCACCCGAGCCGGCGAACAGATCGAGCACGCGAGCGCCGTTGATGTCGCCGAGCATCGCGAACACAGCCTCGCGTGTCCGCTCGGACGTCGGCCTTGTCGAGCGTCCGCGCGGGGCCTCGAGGCGGCGACCACCGTATTCGCCGCCGACGACCCGCATCAGGCCGCGATCGGCCGCACCGCGATTTCACCGTGACTGTCCGACAGCGCGCGGGCGAGCAGGACGTTCGCGGGATCCTCGAGCTCCGGGTCGGCGACGAGAAGCGTCTCGGCCCAGTGTCGCGCCCTGGCGAGCAGCGGCTCGTCCTCGGGCAGCCTCGCGAGCGCGAATTGGCCGAGCCCTGACTGCCGCGTGCCGATCAGCTCACCCTCCTTGCGCTGGTAGAGGTCGATCTCGGCAAGTTCGAAGCCGTCGCTGTGGCGAGCCAGCGCGTTCAGCCGCGGCGAGTCCTTCGGACCGCAGAGCAGGCAGAGCGCCGCGTGCTCGCCGCGGCCGACACGGCCGCGAAGCTGGTGCAGCTGCGAGATGCCGAAGCGCTCCGCGTTCTCGATCAGCATCACGGTCGCGTTGGGTACGTCGATCCCGACCTCGATAACAGTCGTCGCGACAAGCACGTCGGCCTCGCCGGCCGCGAATGCGGTCATCGCCGCCTGCTTGTCGCGGTGTGAGAGCTGCCCGTGCATCAGCACGACGCGGAAGTCGCGCAGCTCGCCCGCTCGGAGGCGCTCGAACTCGGCCGTTGCCGCCCGCACGTCGCCGCCGTAGCCTTCGTCGGACTGCTCGCCTGTATCTGTGAGGCTGACCAGCGGGCAGACGACGAACGCCTGGCGTCCGTCGCGAAGCTCCTCGGCGATCCGCTCATAGGCGCGCGCTCGTGCTGGCGCGCCGGCGACGACGTGGGTCTCGATCGGCTGCCGCCTCGCCGGCAGCTCCGCCAGCCGCGTCTGGTCGAGATCGCCGTAGCGGCAGAGCGCGAGCGTGCGGGGAATCGGCGTCGCAGTCATGTGCAGCACGTGCGGGGCATAGCCGGCACGCGCCTTCGCATCCAGCGCCGCACGCTGGCGCACGCCGAAGCGGTGCTGCTCGTCGACGACCGCGAGCGCGAGCGAGCGAAAGCGGACCGGCTGCTCGATCAGCGCGTGGGTTCCAACGATCAGCGAGAGCTCGCCACTCTGCAGTCGCTCGAGGAGTTGTGTGCGGCGTGCCGCCGGCGTCGAGCCGGTCAGCAGAGCGAGCGTCACCGGCTCTGATCCGAGCAGCGCCTGGATCGTCGCGAAGTGTTGCTCGGCAAGCGTCTCGGTCGGCGCCATGAGCGCGGCCTGCGAGCCACATTCGACGGCGCGCAGCATCGCAAACAGCGCTACGACTGTCTTGCCGCTCCCCACCTCGCCCATCAGCAGGCGCTGCGCAGGGCGGCTGGACTCGAGCTCGTGGCCGATCACCTCGATCGCGGTGCGCTGGTCGCCCGTCAGCTCGAACGGCAGCTCGCCCTCCAGCCAGCGTGCCGTCAGCGAGGGCGGCTCGCTTAGCGCGAGCGCGTGTGCGTCTCCGCTGCGTCGCGCACGGCGCTGCAGCAGTGCGAGCTGCAACAGCAGCAGCTCCTCGAACGCGAGCCGGCGGCGCCCCAGCTCTACGTCAGCCTCAGCGACGGCGAAATGCATCGCTTCGAGCGCGGCGCCGCGGCCCGGCAACCGCTCCGCGGCCCGGATGCGACCCGGCAGCGGCTCGACCACATCGCCAAGCAGATTGCGCGCCTCACGCATCAGCGCAAGGATCTGCGTGCTCGAGATTCCTTCGGTCGCGGCGTAGTGGGAAACGCCTTCCTCGCCGGAGGCGACGTCGTCGGTCCTCGCGTGGGCGGCGACGCGAAAGCGACTGCGCCCCTCGTACTTCCCGTGCAGCACGAGCCGCGTCCCGGCAACGTAGCGTGCCGCGAGCCACGGCTGGTTGAAGAACGTAGCCACCATCGGACCGCTGTCGTCGGCAACTGTGGCTTCGACGATCGGACGCATGCCACGGCGACGAACCGGCCGCTGCGTGATCGTCCGCACCTCGACGAGCACCGTCGCGGTCTCCCCCGCGCTCAGTGCCGCCACGGTCCGTCCCTCCCGCCGTGCGCGCGGCACGTGCTCGAGCAGATCACCGACCGTTTCGAGGCCGAGCGACGCGGCCGCCTCGCCAACCTTGCCTTTCAGCGCGAGCGGCTGCGCCAGGCGAGACGGCTGCAACCACCTCACGGCCGCCAGCAGAGCCGCGCGATCCGCCGTCTGCAAGCCGGCGAAACCGCGAACCGGTGTGGTGTCCACAGCCATCCCCCCATGATGACCACCGGCACGGTCGCGACTCATGGCGCCATAGTGAGCTCGTCCAGGCCGCGCAGGCGGACCGAGACGACGCTCATTCGGCACTAAGCAACCACCAGTGCCCGGGCTGGCCGCCGTCGCGGTGCTCGAGCTCGACCTCGTTGGGGACCAGCGTGGCGACGCGCTCGCTGGCGAGCGGCGCGTCCTCGCCGGCGATGCAGGTAATCAGCTCGCTGCCGTCACCGAGGGTCACGAGAACCTGCGTCAGGGTCGCCTCGGGCGCTCCCCAGGCGACGAGGGTCTCATCGACGAAGCCGACGGCGTCGCCGGCACGGAAGCGGCCCTCAGCGTCATCGCGGGCGGCCGGAGCGACCGAGCCGCTGCGGACGCGCTCGAGGGCCGCCTCGATCGCCGCGGCGTTCTCGGCAGCGCTTCGCTCCGGCGAGTAGGCGACGAGCGCGGCGAGCGCCGTCTGCTGCGAGCGGGACGGTACGACCACGACGTTCTTGTCCGAGAGCTCGGCGGCGTGCTCGGCGGCGAGAATGACGCTCGGGTTGTTGGCCAGGACGACCACCTGCTCGGCGGGAACCGCGTGAATCCCGGCGAGCAGCTCGTAGGTGGACGGGTTGAGCGTCGGCCCGCCGTCGAGGACGTTCGCGCCGAGGCTCTCGAATAGCGCGCCGATGCCCGAACTCGCGACCACCGCGAGGACGCCGCAGTGTGCCGGTCTCGCCGCTGCGCGACGGGCGAGCTGGTCATGCATGTCGGCGACGTCGAGGTGGGACACCTCCCCGGCGTCGGCGAACACCGCCGTCGCGCTCTCGGGCTGGTCTGTGTGGAGGTGGATCTTGAGCGTGGCCGCGTCGCCGACGACGAAGACCGAGTCGCCGAGCTGCTCGAGCGCGCCGACGAAGAGGCTCGGCTCGAGGCCCTCGCCGATGACGGCGAAGTTGGTGCAGTAGCGGTAGGTCGATGAGGCGTGTTGCGGGTGCGTGATGCGAGCAGGCGCGTGGTGCTCGAGCGGTGGCGGCTCGTCGCCGCGCAGCGCCGCGACGATGCCGGCGAAGATCACGGTCAGCGCGTAGCCGCCGGCGTCGACGACCCCGGCCTCACGGAGCACGGCGAGCAGATCGGGGGTGCGCATCACCGAGGCCTCGCCCGCCGCGACCGCGCGCTCGAGCAGCACAGCGATGGTGTCGTCCTGCAGCTCGGACGGCGCGTCCGGCGCAAGACGCGGATCCGGCATGTGCGCCAGCTCGACCGCGACACGATGCGCCATCTCGCGAACGACCGTGAGGATCGTTCCCTCCGCCGGGTCGCGCACCGAGGCATAGGCGCGGTCGGCGGCGCGGGCGAGCGCAGCGCCGATCAGCGTCGCGTCGATCAGCTCGCCGGGACGGCTGACGAGCTCCTCGGCGGCGCCGCGGATCAGCTGCGAGAGGATCACGCCACTGTTGCCGCGCGCCCCGAGCAGCGCGGCACGCGCGACCGCGTCGACGATCTCGTCGCGGCCGATCTCGTCGATCGTGCGATCCCCGTCAGCGCCGAAGCGGTCGAGCTCGTCGACGACCGCGCGGAGCGTGAGCACCATGTTGTCGCCGGTGTCGCCGTCGGCGACGGGGAACACGTTGAGGTCGTTGACCTCCTCGCGGCGCGACTCGAGGTGCGCCAGCGCACCAGCGACAATCGTGCGAAAGCGGACGATGTTGGGGTCTGTCACGACCCGCGCACCCGCTAGAGCGCCTTCGTTACCTTTCCCGCCTTGAGGCAGCGCGTGCACACGTAGACGCGGCGCGGCGCGCCGGCTTCGATGATCCTCACCTTCTGCAGGTTGGGATCGAAGCGCCGCCTGGTGGCGACCATCGAGTGGCTGCGATTGTTGCCGAACGCGGGACCCTTGCCGCAGCTGTGACAGACCTTTGCCATCTGCTCGGCAGTGTAATGGGCGGTGTCGTCGAGTGATCACTGATAGGTTGGCGCGCTGTATGGGGGCCACCTCTCGTCGAACTGGCCGGCTCCTACTACAGTGACTACGGCGCTGGAGTTGGGACTAGCCGCTTTGCTCGTGCTGGCGGCAGGGCTGAAGGTTCGCGATCCAACTCGTAGCGCGATGGCACTCGCTGTCTACGGGATCGCCGGGGGTGTAACCCGCTATGCCGTACTGGGCGTGGTGGCCGTCGTCGAGGTCGGCCTCGCCGTTGGCCTCGTCGCGGGGCTGAGCGCAGCGGCTTGGGCGACCGTCGCGCTCTTTGCCGTGTTCGCGCTTGCGACCCTCGGGGCCCTGCTCGCTGGCCGTGAAGGCCTGCCCTGCGCGTGCTTCGGGAGCCGCTCACGGCTCCGCTGGACTTCACCGCTGCGCTCGATCGCGCTCGCCGCGCTCGCCGCCGTGGCTGCCAGTGGCGTGCTGCCGGCAGCGCCGTCGAGCTATGACCGGTGGCTGACGGTCGGTCTCGTCGCGGCGCTGATCGCCGTGGTTGGGCTAGCCGCTGTCGTGCTCGCGCTCGCACGCGAGGTCGGCGTGCTGCGACTCTCGATCGCCGGACAGGGAGCGCTCGAGATCCCCGAGGAGGGTCCCTCGGTCGGCGACCACCAGGCTTGGGCGGCAGCACTCCCTGTCGGTCGAGGCGAGTTGCTCGCGCTCGCGATCTTCAGCTCCGAGGGGTGCCCGGTGTGCCGGCGGGTGGAGCCGGCGATCACCTACGTCGCGGCGGACCCGCTCCTCGCCGTACGCGTTTTCGATGAGGTAGCCGGCGCAGCAACCTGGTCGGCAGCCAATATCCCGGGGAGCCCCTACGCCGTTGCGCTCGACGGCTCAGGCGTCGCGCTCGCGAAGGGCACGTTCAACAACCTAACCCAGCTCGAGAGCATCGTCGCCACAGCCCGTGCTCGTCAGCCGGGCCTCGCTGTTGCTGCCTGAGCAATCACTCGGCGACGAGGTTCTACGCCGAAGTGGCCGGCGTGGCTTTCTCGAGAGGCTCGGCGGCGCCGTGATCGCGCTTGCTGGAGCTAAGACCGTCGCGCAGTTCGTGCTGCCATCCGAGGCCGACGCGCAGCCCTACACAAACTTCTGCGGCCACACGTGGACCACCGGCAACTGTCCCGCCCCGACCGGGCTCCCACGCATCGATCGCAACGGTTACCCCGTGCGAGCGAGCGACGGCGTGCCGGTCGATGACCTCGGCCGTCCGGTCAACTCGCGAGATCAGCCGATCAACGCGAAGGGCGAACTGTTGCTGAACCCCGATGGGACGCCGGTCACGCCCGCGCCGCGGACAAGGGTCTGCCAGACAGCCGGGCGGGACCACGGCCTCGATCTGAGCCTCGACGGCTCGTGGTATCGCTGCTGCGGCGGGCACGTCCGGCGGATCCGCGATTGCTGCGGTGAGACCAACATTCGCATCAACGGCGACCAGGCCCTCACCGGATACTGCTACGCCGGCCGGCATGTCTTCTGCTGCACCTATTACGACACGAGCGTGCCGTGCTGAGCATGCTCGCTGTGAGCGCGGGACTGACCGCAGTCGTCGCAGGCATCGCTGGCGCATGGTCGCCGTGCGGCCTTTCGATGCTGGACACGATCGGCAGCGCGCTGGGCGACGCCCGTCGCTCGATGATGTTGCTTGCAGTCGCGACGTTCACGATCGGAGCGGTCCTCGGCGGCGTCGTCACGTTCGGTGGCCTCGCGCTGCTCGGCGAGCTTCTCGGCGGCGACGGGCAGCTTCGGGACGTACTCGCCGGCGTCATCGCTTCGGCGGCCGCGGTCGCCGACTGGCGCGGTCTGCGGATCGCGCCGCAGATCCGCCGCCAGGTCCCGGAGCGCTGGCGCTGGATCATGCCTCTGCCGCTCGCCTGCGGGCTCTACGGCGTCCTGCTCGGACTCGGTTTCACGACCTTCGTGCTCGCCTTCGCCGTCTGGGCGCTCGCGGCTATCAGTGTCGCCGGCGACAGCGTGAGCCTTGGCATCATCGTCGGCGCCGCGTTCGGCGTCGGTCGCGCCATACCGATCGCCTGTCTGACGCCGCAACTGGGCAGCGAGGATGGGCAGCGGCGCCTCGACCGTATCTCGGTCGACCCGCGCCTGTGGCTCGGCTTGCGCCGCGTCGGCGCGCTCGGGCTCACCCTTTGCGTTGTTGCGCTCGCCGCCGCGACTGCGCTCGGCAACAGCCTCGGCCCAAAGCTGACGACGCTCGCCAGCTCCGCGACCGACCCCTCCGCCGCCGGCGGACTGGTCGCCTGGCAGAGCATCGGCGGCGGCGGTGTCCTGCAGCGCGCGACCGGCGCCGAGTCACCGCTACCGGGCGATCTTCCCGCGCTCGGAAATGCGAACGTTGCCTGGGAGCAGGGGGCCGACATCGTGGTTGCAAACGCGACGACACTCGCGACCGAAGCCACGGTTCCGCTGCCAGCCCGCGCGACGCTGAGCGCGCTCGCCGTTTCCGCCAGCTGGCTGGTGATCAGCGCTCTGCCGGTCGGCGGCGGGGCAGAGCTGGTCGCGGTCTCGCTAGCCGACCCGACGACAAGCACACCGATCAGTACGGCGCCGCTCGCGGGAGAGATCGGACGCCCCGCGATCCACGGCTCCGACCTGGTCTTCAGTGCGAGCAGCGCCCGCTCCAGCGCGATCATTGAGGTCGACCTGGCGACCGGGACGCGGACCAAGCTTCACGCAACGCACGCCAACTACTCGCTCCAAAACCCGGTGCTCTCGGGCCGCCGGCTGCTTTACGAGAAGGTCGGCCGCTGCGAGCAGAAGCTGCTGGTCGGCCCGGCGACCCGCGGTGCGCGAAGCCGGCTTCTACTGGGCCTCCCGTCAACGGTCCGGCGCGACCCGGGTTACCAGCCTGGCTACCAGCGCAACTGGGACTCGGCGAGCCACTGCCCGAACCGCGCCGCCGGGCCCGGCGGGAAGATCACGCTCGGAACGATCGCCCTCGACGGCACGAACGCATACGTCACCGAGTATCCCGCCGATGTGGCCGATGCCCGCATCGAAGTGGTCCCGCTCGATCGGCGTTCCTGAGCACTCGCCGGGCTGGCCTCTGCGCGAAGCCCGGCCTGGCGCGCTCCTATACGCCCCGTTCAGTGAGCGTTTCGGCAGCGTGCAGCCCGCCGCCGTGAGCGGTCGCGGGCACTTCGGATCGATCGCGCAGGCTGACCGCGGCGACTGCGGCCGCGATCAGCGCGAAGCCTGCGCCGACCACGAACGCAAGGTGGTACCCGCCGACTAGCGCGGCGGCGTGGCTGTGGTGTGCGGCGAGCAGGCTCGAGCTGCGCGACGCGGCGAGACTCGCGAGGATCGCGAGGCCGAGAGCGCCGCCCATCATGAAGGATGTGTTGACGAGGCCCGAAGCGAGCCCCGAGTCACTGGCCTCGACATCGCCCATCGCCGCTAGCAGCATCGGGTTGAAGACGATCCCACCGCCCAGGCCGAGCAGGATCATCGGCGGCAGGACGTCAGCGACGAAGCTGCCGTGGACCGGTGCTCGTGCGAATAGCACGAGTCCCGCACACGCTAGGAGCAGGCCCGCCACCAACGGCCGCTTGAGTCCGAAGCGGATGACCAGCATCGCCGATACCCCGATTGACAGCGCGCCCATGATCAGATTCGCCGGCAAGAACGCAAGGCCGACCTTGAGCGGGCTGTAGCCGAGCACCAGCTGCAGATAGAGCGCGCTCAAAAAGAACCACGCGAACAGCGCGCCCGCCCACAGCACGCCGAGGCCGTTTGCGGTCGCGAGGTTGCGCGAGCGGAACAATCCGAGCGGCATCAGCGGCGCACTCACGCGCGACTCGATCGTCAGAAATGCCGCGAGGAGTGCGACCGCGCCGCCAAGCAGTCCGAGCGTCTGCGCGGACGTCCAGCCAGCCTGGTTGCCATTGACGATCGCATAAACAGCCAGCATGAGTGCAGCGGTAATGCTCACCGCGCCGCCCAGGTCGAGCTGCCTATCGGCGTGGGCGCGACTGCCCTCGGGCAGAACGCGAAACGCGAGCACAGAGACGCAGACGCCAATCGGCACGTTGACGAGAAAGATCCAGTGCCAGCTGAAAAGGTCGGTCAAGATGCCGCCGGCCAGCACGCCGACAGAACCGCCGCCCGCCGCGACGAAGCCAAAGATCCCCATCGCCTTGGCACGCTCGCCCTCTTCGACGAACAGCGTCATCGTCAACGCGAGCGAGACCGCGGACACCGTCGCCCCACCGAAGCCCTGGATCACGCGCGCGGCCACGAGCATGCCCTGGCTGTCGGCGAGGCCGCAGGCGAGCGAGGCGAGCGAGGCGAGCGTAAACAGTGCGATGCCGCCGATGAAGAGACGACGCGGGCCGAACATGTCGCCGAGTCGTCCGCCGAGCAGAAGGAATCCCCCGAACGTCAACAGATAGCCATTGACGACCCAGGCAAGCGAAGAGGCACTGAACCCAAGGCTCCGCTTGATCGTCGGCAACGCGACGTTCACGATCGTCGTGTCGAGCACGATCATCAGGGTGCCGAGACAAAGGATCAGAAGCGCGATCCAACGCGCACGGCTATCGACGCTGTTCATAGTTGGTGCTTGCTCCTCGGCGACGCTTGGCCAAGCTAACTTCAACGATCGCTGGCCTGGGTGGCTTGGGATCCAGCCTAACAGCGCTCAACGACACCCTCGCCCAGACGGACCCTCCCCACGGGAAGCGACAGTCCCCGACGCGGCGCGCGAAGTGTGGGCCTGACAAACGCGACCCGCACGACGCGGCGGCGGAGTACGCTCGGCCGGTCATGAACACCTGACAGAGGGGGAGTCAATGCCGAACTACGTCACGTTGATGAACTGGACCGAGCAGGGCATCAAGACCTTCGAGGCCACCGTCGACCGAGCCGACGCTGCCGACGCCGAGCTGAACGCGGCGGGCATAAAGTTCAAGGACATCTACTGGACGATCGGCGCCTACGACATGGTTGCGATCCTCGAGGCACCCGACGAGGAAACACTGGCCGCGTCCTTGCTGAAGCTCGGCGCGGTGGGCAATCTTCGGACGAGCACGCTGCGCGCATTCACGGCCGACGAGATGAGGGGCATCATCGCCAAGGCGAGCTAGAGCGGATAGCCGGCCGCTGCTGCGCGGCGCCCTACGCTGAGCTGGACTCGGGAGCGAGCGTGTCGCGTAGGTTGGCGAGCGTGAGGACGGCATGGGCTGCCTGGGCGCCGTGGTCGCGCTTGCTCCCGCCGGCGCGCTCGAGCGCCTGGGCCATCGACTCGACCGTCAGCACGCCGAAGGCGCAGGGGATGCCGGTGCGGAGCTGGACGTCCTGGATGCCGCGCGCGGCCTCGGTGCAGACATAGAGATAGTGATCGGTCTGGCCGCGGATCACGGCTCCGAGGCAGGCGATCCCGCGGTAGCGACCGGTCTGCGCGACGTAGAGCGCGGCGAGCGGCAGCTCGAACGCTCCCGGGACGTCGAAGACGTCGATCTCCTCGGCGCCGTCGGACTCGAACACGCCGCGCGCGCTGGCAACGAGGCGGTCAGCCACTTCGACGTAGAAGCGCGCGACGACGATCGCGTAGCGTGCGGCCATCAGCGGCGACGCTTCTCGACCCGCGAACTGTGCAGCAGCTCGGCGTCGAGATCGAGGCCCTGGTGGTGCAGCGTGTGGCCGAGCTTGTCGCGCTTCGCGCGCAGGTAGGCGGCGTTGTCGGGGTTCGGCTCAGGCTCGATCGGGATCTGCCCCGTCACCGACAGGCCGTAGCCCTCGAGGCCGCGGATCTTCTTCGGGTTGTTGGTCAGGATGCGGATCGTCGAGAGGCCAAGGTCGACGAGGATCTGGGCGCCGATGCCGTAGTCGCGCAGGTCTGCAGGCAATCCGAGGCGCTCGTTCGCCTCGACCGTGTCGAGGCCCTCTTCCTGGAGCTTGTAAGCGCGCAGCTTGTTGAGCAGCCCGATGCCGCGGCCCTCCTGGGCGAGGTAGAGCAGCACGCCCTCCCCCTCCTCTTCGATCATCGCCAGCGCCGCGTCGAGCTGCTCGCCGCAGTCGCAGCGCCGCGAGTGGAAGACGTCGCCGGTCACGCACTCCGAGTGGACGCGGACGAGCACGTCCTGCCTGCCCGCCACCTCGCCCTTGACGAGTGCGAGGTGATGCTTGTCGTCTAGCACCGAGCGATAGCCGACCACCTCGAACTCGCCGGCCTCGATCGGCAGCCGCGCCGAAACGACGCGCTCAACCAGCAGGTCGTTGCGCCGCCGGTAGGCGATCAGATCCTTGATCGTGACCATCTTCAGGCCGTGGCGCTTGCAGTAGACCTCGAGGTCGGGGACGCGCGCCATCTCTCCGTTGTCGTTCATCACTTCGCAGATCACGCCCGCCGGGTTGAGGCCGGCGAGCCGCGCGAGGTCGACGCTCGCCTCGGTATGTCCGGTCCGCTCGAGCACCCCGCCGGCCTTTGCCTTCAGCGGGTTGACGTGGCCGGGCTGAACGAGATCGTCGGCGCCACTGCGGGGGTCGATCGCGACCTGGATCGTGTGCGCTCGATCGTGCGCGGACACTCCGGTCGTGACACCCTCGCGCGCCTCGATCGTCACGGTGAACGGCGTCCCATGCGGTGACTCGTTGTGAGCCGTCATGAGGTCGAGCCCGAGCTCCTCGCAGCGCTCGCCGGTCAGCGCCAGGCAGATCCAGCCGCGCGCCTCCTTCGCCATGAAGTTGATCGCGGCAGGCGTCACGAACTGTGCCGCCATCACCACATCGCCTTCGTTCTCGCGGTCCTCGTCATCGCAGACGACGACCATCCGACCCATGCGGATCTCCTCGATCGCGTCGTCGATCGTCGAGAAGGGGGAGCTGGCATCGACCAGCCGCCGCGCGGCCGGCGCACTCATGCCGCCACCAGCTTCTCAACGTGCTTCGCAAGGATGTCGACTTCCACGTTCACTCGACTACCTATCTTGACGAAGCCGAGCGTCGTGCTCCGGCGCGTCTCGGGAATCAGCGCGATGGTGACCGAACTTTCGTCCACCGACGCCACCGTCAGGCTGACGCCATCGAGTGCGATCGAGCCCTTCTCAACGACGTAGCGGGCAAGCGAGCGGTCGATCTCGAACACAACCGAGTCATCGGCACGCAGCTCCAAAACCGTCGCCACACCATCAACGTGCCCCAGCACGACATGCCCCCCCAGCCGATCGGAAGCCCGCAGCGGCAGCTCGAGATTCACGCGCGATCCGACCGCCAACTCCCCCAGCGTCGTGCGTCGAAGCGTCTCCGCCACAACGTCAGCAACAAACCGAGACTCATCCACCGAGACGGCCGTCAAACAGGCGCCGGAGACCGAAATCGAATCTCCCACGGAGAGGTCGTCCGTAAGCCGATCACTCGCGATCGTCAGCCGCGAGCCTCCCGCACGCGTCTCCAGGCCCACTACCGTCCCGAGATAAGCAACCAGCCCCGTAAACATCGAACGCCCCCTGAGGCGAGTCTTACCACTCCCGCAGGCGGGCACTAATCAGGACGTCATCCCCGACGCGCGAACAATCGAGCGTCATCGCCTTGATCGCGTCGTTGATGCGGGCGACGCCTTCGCCCTCGAGCGGGTCGCGCGCGTTGGCGCCGCCGAGCAGCATCGGCGCGAGGAAGAGGCGCACCTCGTCGATCTCGCCGGCGTCGAGGAAGGCTCCCGCGAGGTGCGGCCCGCCCTCGAGCAGGACCGCCGCGATGTCGAGGCCGGCGAGCTGATCAAGCGCCGAGCGCACGCGGGCGGGCTCGTTCTCGCCGCTCGCGACGATCACCTCGACACCCGCGGCGGACAGGGCTTCGGTGTCGTTGCGCGGGGCGGCGCGAGACACGACGACGATCAGCGGGACCTCGACGGCTGCCTTGACGAGCCGGGAGCTGACGGGCAGGCGCGCGAGCGAGTCGAAGACGACGCGGCGCGGCTGGCGGTGCACGCCCTCGACGCGCGCGGTCAGCTGCGGGTCGTCTGCGAGCGCCGTGCCGATCCCGATCGCTACCGCGTCGACCGTGGCGCGCCAGTGGTGTGCGAGCTCGCGGCTGCGCTCACCGGAGATCCAGCGCGAGTCGCCGTCGCGAGTCGCCACCTTGCCGTCGAGCGTCATCGCCGACTTGAAGAGGACCCAGGGGCGCCCGACGCGGGCCTGCTTGCGGAAAGCCTGGTTCAGCAGGCGCGCCGAGCGCGCCATGTCCTCGTCGGCGAAGACCACTTCGACGCCCTCGTCGCGCAGGACCCCGAGCCCGCGACCGTTCGCCTTCTCGGTCGGATCGTCGCTCGCGACGACGACGCGGTTGATCCCCGCGGCGATGATCGCCTCGGTGCACGGCGGCGTCCGGCCGTGGTGGCAGCAGGGCTCGAGCGAGACGTAGAGGGTCGCGTTCGAGAGGTCGGCGCCACCGCAGGCGCGGATCGCGTTGACCTCCGCGTGCGGGCCGCCGAGGCGCTCGTGCCAGCCCTCGCCGAGGATCGTGTGCTCGGTCGCGACCACCGCCCCGACCACGGGGTTGGGGTTGGTGAAGCCAAGGCCGCGTCCGGCCAGTTCGATCGCGCGCTGGAGATAGACGCGATCGAACGTCGTGCAGGCAAGAGTGTCCATGAGCGGAACATTCAGGATCGCACGTTGGCGCAGCCGCCGCCGGAAAGACGGAAGATTTTCACCATCGGTCCAGGTCGCACATAGGCGAGCGGGTAGTAGTCGAAGGCCCAATCGAAGTTGAACTCGACGCCTTTGGCACCCCGGGCGTAGGGCGAGGATTCGTAGACGAGCTTGCCGTCACGGGCGAGTGCGCGGTAGTAGGCGATCGCCTGCGGCACCGCCGCGGGGTCCACGAGCGCGCGACCGTACTGCTGCGAGCCGGTCACGACGTAGCAGAAGCCGTTCGCTTCGTAAAAGGGGATCAGCGCGGGCTTCAGCAGGTGCTCGTAGTTCTCGATCGTGACGCTCGCGCCCTGGTCGAGCGCGAGCCTGCCGTCGAGCTCGTTCTTGCGCAGGACCGGGAAGCCGCCCCAGCGGTAGCCGTTGTGTGTCGCCAGCGGGTGGCCAATGTCAAGCCCCCACTCCTCGGGCACGACGGGCTCGATCACGACCCGCGTCCCGATTGGGATGTGCGCGACGAGCCAGGCACGCGCGATGTTTCTCGTGTCGGGCCGCGAGTTCGCGAGGCCCGAGTGGATGCTGTAGCCGAGGCCCTGGGCGCAGAGCAGCGCACCGGCGAGGAGCGCAGCAGGCAGAGCAAGGCGGGGAAGGCGACTTGCCAGCGTGTCTGCCGCCGCGATCGCGGTATATGCCGCCAGGATGCAGATGATCGGGACTACCGGCATCAGCCAGCGACCGAAGTAGCGCCCCTGGAGACCCATGAAGAGGAGGTAGACGACGAGCGCGGGCAGGAAGAACGCCAGCAAGCGACGCTCGCGGAGGTAGAGCCAGGGGATCGCGAGGACGGCGGCGATCGCGGGCACCCAGCCGACGCCCCAGGTCGCGGTCCAGAGGTAGTAGAGGACGCCGCTGCCGTGCGTCAGGCCGAGCTTGCCCGATGCGGCCGCGCTCTCCGCGCCCTGGATCGCGAGGCCCGCTTTGAAGGCAGTGAATGCGAGCAGCGAGTACGGGTCGCAGATGACGAAGGCGAGGACTGCGACCGCCGCGGCGAGGGCCGTGTTGCGCGCGAGCGTGCGGCGGTCGGCGCGATCCTGGAACCAGATCGCTGCGACAAGCGGGAGGATGACGATGCCGCCGGTGTACTTCGTTGCGGCCGCCACGCCGAGGCCGAGGCCGGCGAGCGCGTAGTAGCGCCGGCGCCCGCCGCGCAGGATCGCGGCGCTGGCCCAGAGCGAGACTTCGAGCGGAACCAGCGTCGGGACGTCGTTGAGCGCGAGCTTGGAGTAGAAGACGGGCAGGAAGGCGACGGCCATCAGGGCCGCCGAGAGCAGGGCCACGCGACGGTCGAAGAGGCGCTGCGCGATCAGGTAGAGGAGCCAGACCGCGAGCACGCCGAGCACTGCGGTGATCACGCGGGCGATCACCCAGACCTCGGTCGGATTCACCGCGAAAGCGTGGGAGAGCGCGGCGCGGCCGCCGAAATAGAGCTCGTAGACGATCGCCAGCAGGTAGCTGTAGGCCGGCGGGTTATCGAAGTAGTTGGGGTTGCCCTCGTGGCCGAGCAGCGCAATCGCGTGCGGGACGAAGTGCTGGTCCTCGTCGGTGTCGTAGACGTAGGGCAGGCCGCTCTTGATCCCCCACAGACGGAGCAGCAGAGCGAGCACGAGGATCGCGCCGAGGGCAGTCCCCCAGCGGGCGCGCGGCGGCAAGCGGCGAAGCGCGTTCATCGCGCGCAGCGAGCGTAGGCGGCGTAATAGTCGGTGCTCGCGATCCGCTTGAAGCCGGCCAGCGGCACCTCATCGAGTGGGTTGTCGGTCGGCTCGACGAGCGCGTAGCGGACCTGCGCGAGACCGAGCGCGTAGAGCGCGACGCCGTGGCTGATTCGCGCCTCGAGCCGCGGGTCGTGGTCGGCGCGGCTGCGGGCGATGACGCCGCCGGCGCCGCGGTCGAGCAGCCAGCGCGTGTCGGGGATCAGCTTGTGGTTGGGCACCGAGACCGGACCGCAGCGCAGGTCCTGCTTGACCCGCGGCTTCGCGAGGATCGCCGCGAGCGAAGTGTGCCCGTTGTCGCGAAAGCCGAGCTCGCTCTCCACGTAGCCGAGACTGAGGACCGACGCGTAGCTATAGACGCCGTAGATCACCAGCGCCGCGGCGGCGAGCGACCAGATCCGGCGGGCCGGGCCGTGGCGGAGCATCGTCCAGCCGGTCAGAGCAAAGGCGCAGAAGGCGAGCAGCATCACGGCCGGCAGGAGCAGATAGCGGTCGATCACCGACAGTCCGGCGCCGGCGATGACGACGAACGTCGCGAGGCCGGAGACGAGCACGGCGAGCGCGGTCCACATCCGCTTCGGCATCAGCCAGGCCGAAAGCAGGATGCCGGCGACCCCGCCGGCGACGAGCGGCGCCTTGATCAGGCCGGTGAGGTACTTGCCGGTCGCGGCGGGGACGCCGCTCAGCGGCACCGTGCGGTTGAGCGCGACCGCGAGGTTGTTGGTGGCCTGCAGCGACCAGAGCGGGTTGCCGGTGACGATCAGGTCGAGCCCCGCCCAGACGATCGGTCCGACGGCGATCAGCGCCGCCCAGCGGATTCGCGCCGGCCAGGCGACTGCCGGTGCGCACCACAGCCAGTAGAGACCTGCCAGCAGCCAGGCGTCGGGGCGGATCAGCTCGGCGATCAGGAGCAGGGCGAAAACGGGCGTGCCGCGGCGCGGGCGCTCGACCTCGAGCGCGGCGGCCCAGACGATCGCGGCGAGGTAGGTGATGTCGACGTAGCCGCGGATCGCGAGGAACGCGAGGTTGAAGCGCGTCAGCAGCAGGAAGACCGCGACGGCGGCGACGATCGGTGCGAAGGCGACGCGCGTCAGACGGTAGAGGCCCGCGGCGAGAACCATGAACGAGGCGATCGCGCAGAGCACCTCGATCCGAAGCGCGGAGCCGCCGAACATCGCGAGCACGGTGCCGAAGGCGACCGCGAGCGGGTGCTCGGTCGGTGCGTCGTAGGCCGTGAACGAGGGCGTATGCAGGTGCAGGATCTCGCGGCCCCAGAGCAGGTAGTACTCGGAGTCGTAGATCGGGTATGTCGGGAAGACGAAGAAGCCGATCAGCGCCGCCAGGCAGAGCACGGCGAAGGCGAGCTTCGCCCACGTCGCAGGCGGGACGGCGCGCAGCCGCGTGAGCAACGGGGGCTTCACCCCGCTGGCTGTCGCACTTTCCATTGCGGTAGAGCCTATGGCGGTAGGGAGCGCGAAGTTGGGGTGGTCGCAGCCCGTTCGGGGCACGGGCTGGCCGAGCGGAGCGGCTGCGGCGGCCGCGGCCGCGCATCCAACGAGCGACCTTGCCCTACCGGCATAGGCCCCTAAGACGGCCCAGGGCCGGCCCGACCCGCGAGGGCCTTGGTCTGCCCGCGCAACTCTGGGATGATGCGCGGCGAGTTTACGGCACCGCCGTGGACGCAGCGAGCGGCCGCCTCGCCGCGAGCGACCGCGACGAGCTCACCTGCAGGGCGAGAGAGAATGCGGCTACCGATGAAGCTGATCATCCAGATTCCGTGCAAGGACGAGGCGGCGCAGCTGCCCGCGACGCTCGCCGACCTACCGCGCCAGCTGCCGGGCTTCGACACCGTCGAATGGCTGATCATCGACGACGGATCGACCGACGCGACCGTCGCGGTCGCTCGTGCGCACGGGGTCGACCACATCGTTCGCCTGCCGAACAACAAGGGCCTCGCAACCGCCTTCCAGGCCGGTCTCGACACTGCGCTGAAGCTCGGCGCGGACGTGATCGTCAACACCGACGCCGACAACCAGTACTACGGCGCCGACATCTCGAAGCTTGTCGAGCCGATCGTTGCCGGTCGCGCCGACATGGTGATCGGGGACCGCGAGGTCGACTCGATCGCCGACTTCTCGCGCCGCAAGAAGCGCCTGCAACGGCTCGGCTCGTGGGTCGTCCGGCACGCCTCCGGCACGACCGTGCCCGACACGACCTCCGGGTTCCGCGCCTACAACCGCGAGGCGGCGCTGCAGATCATGGTCGTCTCGAGCTTCACCTACACGCTGGAAGGGGTGATCCAAGCCGGCAAGCAGCTCGTCGCGATCGACCATGTCCCGGTTCGCACCAACCCGAAGACGCGCGAGTCGCGACTGTTCACCTCGGTCGGCGCCTACGTTCGCCGCAGCGCGATCTCGATCTTCCGCATCTACTCCCAGTACGAGCCGCTGCGCGTCTTCCTCGCGGTAGCGGCGGTCCTCGGCCTTGCGGCGATCGGCGTCTGGACGCGCTTCGTCGTCGCCTACATCGAAGGCAACGGCAGCGGCCACGTACAGTCGCTGATCCTCGGCGCCGTGCTGTTCAACGCGGCCGTCATGGTGGGGGCGCTTGGTGTTATCGGCGACCTGCTGAGCGCACAGCGGACGATGATCCAGCGCACCTTCGAGCGTGTCCGCCGGATCGAACTGAAGCTCGGCGTTGAGCCGTCTCACTACGAGCCGGGCGGCGGTGGTGGGTCGGCCGTTGCGGCGCACGGTGCTGACGATCCGTCGGCGGTCGCGGCGGTGGCGGCCGCGGAAGCAGCGGAAGCGAGCCCCGCTGGCGCGCCTGAGAGCGTGCCTTCATGAGCAACGCGACCTATTCGGCCGACGGCGTCGTGCTGGGCAACACCTACGACAAGTACAACACCCGCAACCCGGTCGCACGGCTCCTGATGCGCGGCTTCCAACGCAACCTCGACGACCTGCTGGAGAGCACCGACCCACAGTCGCTGCTCGACCTGGGCTGCGGCGAGGGCGTGCTCACCCAGCGCTGGGCGAAGCGGCTCGCGCCGGCGCGCGTCGTCGGCGTCGACCTCGACGATCCGGAGATCGCGGCCGAGTGGGCCAAGCGCGCCGAGCCGAATCTCGAGTACATCGCCCATCGCGCCGAACACCTGCCGTTCGCCGACGGCGAGTTCGACGTGGTGACCGCGACCGAGGTTCTCGAGCACGTGCCGGATCCGGCGCACACGCTGGCCGAGATGGTGCGCTGCGCGCAGCGCCACGTGCTGATCTCGGTCCCGCGCGAGCCGCTCTGGCGCGCGGTCAACATGGCGCGCGGCGCCTATCTGCGCGATCTCGGCAACACCCCCGGGCACGTCAACCACTTCTCGCTGCGCGCGATCGTCGCGCTCTGCAACGAGCACGGCGAGGTCATCGAGAAGCGCTCGCCCTTCCCCTGGACGATGGTGCTTGTCCACGTCTGAGCGGGGCGCTGGCCGCTCCTATGCGAGCGGCGCGCGGATGCTCTCGATCGGGATCGCCTCCACCGGCGTCCTGACTTTCGCCTACTTCGCGGTCGCGAGCCACGTGCTCGGCCGCGAGCGGGCGCAGTACAGCAAGATCGACGTGTTGTGGTCGGTGATGTTCGTGATCATCAGCGTGATCTACCGGCCGATCGAGCAGCTGCTCTCACGCACGATCGCCGATCGCCGCGCGCGTGGGCTCGCACGCCAGCGCCTGCGCGTGCCGATGGCGATCCAGGGGGCGTTCGCGCTCGTCTTCCTGGCGGTTGCGCTGCCGGCGCACCACACCCTCGCCCACGGCGTGTTTCACTCGACGACGCTCTACTGGATCCTCGTCGTCGGCGTGATCGCCTACGCGGCGAGCTACTTTGCGCGCGGCTGGCTCGCTGGGCACAAGTACTTCGCGCTCTACGGCGGCCTCGTCTTCATGGAGTCGGCGTCGCGGTTCGCGTTCGCGCTCGCCGCCGCGGTCGGGATCTCGCACGGCCAGTCGGCGATCGCGATCGGTATCGCGGCGGCGCCATTCGTCTCGCTGGTCGTCGTGCCGGCGGCCTTCGCCAGCCGCGCACAGCGCGCGGGCCGCACGCCGCCGGTGGGCGACGCGGCGCTCGAAGGGCCGGCCGCGGAGGGGATCGAGGAGGCGGCCAGCGACCTGTCGATCCGCCGCGGCGGCCGCTTCGCGATCTCCGTCTCGGGCATCCAGCTCGCCGAGCAGACGCTGCTCAACGCCGCCGTGCTGACGGTCTACGCCACGAGTACCAAGGCATCGCTGCCGGGCACGGTGTTCGACCTGCTGCTCATCACGCGCGCGCCGCTGCAGCTCTTCCAGGCGATCCAGACATCGCTGCTACCGCACCTGGCGGGACTCGAGGCAACGGCCGGCGGGGCTGCATTCGCCCGGGCGATCCGCATCACAATCGCGGCGATCGCCGTGTTCTCGCTCGCGACGGCGCTCGGGCTGGTCGCTGTCGGCCCATCCGTGATGCAGCACGTGTTCGGTTACAACTACCCCTACGGTCGCCTCGGGCTCGCGGTCGTCGCGGTCGGCATGGGTCTACACCTGTCGGCGGGCACTCTCAACCAGGCCGCGCTCGCGCGCGGCCAGGCGGGGCGCGCTGCGGCGCTGTGGCTCACCGCAGCGGCGCTGTTCGTGGTCTGGATGCTGCTCGGTCCGATCGGCGACCAGGTCCGCCGGACAGAGGTCGGCTACGCTGGCGCCGCCGGCCTGCTGGCGCTCGGGCTGGCGCTGCTCTACCGCCGCGGGTCGCCGACGGCCTCGGCGAGCGCGACGTAGCTGCCGGCCGGGTCCTTCGTGCCCAGCACCGCGGTGCCGGCCACGAACACGCCGGCCCCGGCGGCCTTGCAGCGTTCGGCCGTCCCGGGCGCGATGCCACCGTCGACTGCGAGCGCCACGCCTTCGGCGAGCAGTGGCGCCAGACGCGCCAACTTGCCGATCGAGGCCTCGATGAACTGCTGGCCGCCCCAGCCCGGGTTGACGGTCATGCACAGCGCCAGATCGATCGCCGCTGCCACCTCCCCGTAGACCGTGACCGGCGTAGAAGGGCAGACCGCGAGCCCGGCGGCGGCGCCGCCGGCGCGGATCTCCGCCAGCGCATAGTCGAGGTGCGGCGTGGACTCCGCGTGGATCGTGACGATGTCAGCGCCGGCGCGCGTGAACTCGCTGACCTGATGCTCGGGGCGCTCGATCATCAGGTGGACATCGAGCAGCGCACCGTATTCGCTCGTCAGTCCGCGCAGCGCGCCGACGGCCAGCGGGCCCATCGTGATCGGCGGCACGAAATGGCCGTCCATCACATCGACGTGGATGATCCGCGCGCCCGCCTCGAGGACGTCGCGCACCTGCGCGCCGAGCTGGGAGAAGTCGGCGGCGAGGATCGACGGCGCGACGCGCGGCTGCGCTAGCTGCGCCGGCCTCATATCTCGACGAGCATGTTCCCGCCGCAGTTGCCGCAGATGACGATCGCTGTGGTCTCCATCCGCACGATCGTCGAATGCTCGCCGCAGTCGGGGCAAACCGAGACCAGCTCGAAGCGGTGCAGGCAGTAGACGCAGCGGTAGCGTCCCGGGAGGTTCGTCGGCCGCAGCCAGGGCTCGTTGCAATGCGGGCAGAGCGGCCCGAACTGTGCCTCAGCGATCACGGTCACCCCTCTCGCCGCAGTGCCGCGACGAAGAAGCCGTCACTGCCCTGGACGTGCGGCAGTGCGAGCAGCTGGCCGCCGCCGCGGGGATGCCGCCACGCCGGGAAGAGGGGCTCGAGGTCGATCGCTTGAAACTGCTGCTGCCCATCGAGGAAGGCTCCGATCTGCCGCTCGTTCTCGGCCGCCGAGATCGTGCAAGTCGAGTAGACGAGCTTTCCGCCAGGGGCCGTCGCGAGAGCTGCTGCGGACAATAGCCGTGCCTGCTCGCAAGCGAGCACTTGCACAGTGTCTGGCGAGACCCGCCAGCGCAGGTCGGGCCTCGAGTGGATCGTACCGAGGCCGGAGCACGGGGCATCCAACAGGACGCAGCCGAATTGCGGGCCCTTGGTCGGCAATTCGCCGACGTCTGCGACCTGGACGTCGGCGATGTGCACCTTCATCCTGGCAATGGTTGTCCGTAGCGCTGCGGCGCGGCCTTTGTGGCGCTCGATCGCTGTGATGCTGCCGCGGTCGTGCATGAGTGCCGCGAGGTGGGTCGTCTTGGCTCCGGGTGCAGCGCACATGTCGAGGACTCGCTCGCCGGGCTGTGGATCGAGTGCGTGGGCGGAGAGCATCGATGCGCGCGACTGCGGCATGAAGTGGCCGGCGCTCCAGAGCGGTGAGCCGTGGGCGTCGAACTGCCCTCGCACGATCACCGCCTCTGGCGGGTCGCCTGGGAGCGTCGTCTGGACGTCGAGCGCTGCCGCGAGGTTGGCCGCGTCGGTGACGAGCGTGTTGGCGCGCAGCGCGTGCTCCGCGGGCTCGTTGCAGCGCGCAAGGAGCGCGCGGGCGCCATCGGCGCCGAGGCTCTCAAACCATTCCTCGGCGAGCCACCGCGGGACCGAATGAAGCGTGGCGGCGCCGGCGGGCGTTCTATCGTCGAGCGCCGCCAGGAGTTGCGTCTTCTCGCGGGCGAGGCGACGGAGGACCGCATTTACGAGCGCTTTTCCGGGCGAATCCCGTGCCAGCTCCACGGCGTCGTTGACCGCCGCGTGCTCGGCGTCATGGGTGAAGCAGAGCTCGTAGGCGCCGAGGCGCAGCGCACCCGCCACCAGCGGGTCGAGCTTTGCGACGGGCCGCTCGGCGCAGCACTCGATCAGGTGATCGAGCGTGGCCCGCCGCTGGACGGCGCCGTAGGCGAGGCGCATCGCGAGCGCTCGGTCGCGTTGGCCCAGACCGTGCGCCGCGGCCTGGAAGGCGCGGTCGGTGTAGGCGGCCCGCTCGAAGGTGCGGCGCAGCACCTCGAGCGCGACGCGGCGTGCGTCAGAGGGCATGCCCGCGGATGTAAGCGGCGGCGTCCATTTCGCGACCGCCGGGAGGCTTGACACGGAGGAGCTCCAAAGGGCCTTGCGCGCCGTACAGCAGATGCCCGTTGACGACTTTGAGCTGTCCTTCGGGCACTCCGCCCTGCTCGAGCGCGCGCGCCTCGGCGACGCCTAGACCGCTCGGGATTCTCGCGCCGATGTGGGGATGGAGCGCTCGCACGACGCGCTCGAGCTCGGCAGCGGTTTTCGACGGGTCGAGGATGCGATCGGCTGGCGTGATCTTCTCGGCGTAGCTGACGCCGTCTTCCGGTTGGCGGACATAGGTGCGAGGACCGTCGAGCGCTTCGATCAGCAGCCTTGAAGCGATCTCCGCGAGCCTGCCGGCGAGCCCCGCGTAATCGTCTTGGGGCTCGATCTGGGTTGCTCCAACGGCGCAAGTTGGTCCTGCGTCGAGCTCTGCGACGAGCCTGATCAGAGACACGCCGGTCCGCTCGTCGCCGGCCATGATCGCCCGCTCGACGGGTGCCGCGCCGCGCCAGCGCGGGAGTAGCGACGGATGGACGTTGAGGATCTCGTAGGCCGACAGGATCGGCTCACGGACCAACGCGCCGTAGGCGCAGAGGCACACGACCTCGGGGGATAGCGCTGAGAGCTCGGCGGCCGCGTCGCCGAGCCGCTGGGGAGCGAGCAGCGGCAGTCCGAGACGCTCGGCGCTGCGGGCGACCGCTGTGATCTCGACCCGCTGTCCGCGGCCCTTCGGTCGGGGCGGCTTGGTTATCACGAGCGCCGGGGAGTGCCGCGAGCCGGCGAGCGCCTCGAGCACCGTCGCGGCGAAGGGCGAGGTGCCTATGTAGGCGAGCGTCACTCCGTCTGTTGCAGCTCGCGCCAGGTCCGCATCGCGTCGCGGCGCTGCTCGCGCGTCGTCCGGTCGAGCATCAAGACGCCGTCGAGGTGGTCGATCTCGTGCTGCAACACGCGCGCCTCGAGTCCAGACGCCTCGATCGTGTATGGACTGCCGGTCTCGTCGACCGCGGCGACGCGAACGTGGATGTCGCGCTCGACGTCCACGTGGATTCCGGGAATGCTCAGGCAGCCCTCCTCGGCGATTTCGGTCTCCCCTCCACGCCACTGGATCTCGGGGTTGATGACCGCAACGATCGGGCTGTCGCGCTCGACGCGGTAGACGAGCACGCTCTCGACGATCCCGACCTGCGTCGCGGCGAGGCCGATGCCGTTTGCTCCTTCCATCACATCGCGCATCCAGTCGACCTGCTTTCGCAGCTCCGCATCGAAGCGCGACACGGGCAGCGCACTTGTCTTCAGCACCGGATCGCCAAGCTGGCGGATCTGCGCCGTCGCCGCGTCGCGTCGCGCGCGCTCCTCCGCTGAGAGCTCCTCGGAGGGGGTCGGTTGCTCAGTCGTCTCTGCTTCTGATGGCACGGATCAAGTCTAAGACGTCGCCGGGCGCGATCCGCTCACTGCGGATCGACGTCGACGCTCACCGCAACGTCTCGACCGAGCGGCGAAGCGACGGCTGCTCCGACGGCTGCGACGGCAGCGGCTCGGTCGCTCGCTTTGATCAGGAGCTGCGCACGATCTCGACCGCGCAGACGGAATAGCGGCGCCGGACCGAGGATCTGGGCGGTGTCGATCACCAAGCGCTGACGCAACTCGCAGGCTGCGCGCATGGCGCTCCCCGCCGCCTGCGCCGAGCAGACGATCCGGATCAGCTCGCCGTAGGGCGGGTAGCCGAGTGCGCGGCGACGCTCGAGCTCGCCGGTCAGGAAGCCGGCACTGTCGTGCCGCGCGGCGTAGACGATCGCGCGCGCATCGCCCGCCAGCGTCTGAACGAGCACGCGCCCATCGCCGCGACCACGTCCGGTGCGCCCGGCGAGCTGCGCGAGCAGCGCGAACGTCCGCTCCTCGGCGCGAAAGTCGGGGAAACGAAGCGTCGCGTCGGCGTCGAGCACGACGCCGAGTGAGACACCCTCGAAATCGTGTCCCTTGGCGACCATCTGCGTCCCGATGAGGACGCCTGCCTCGGCCTGATCGAAGCGCGCGAGGACGGCCGCGGCGCGGCCCTTCAACGTCGCGACGTCGGCGTCGAGGCGAAACAGCGGGAAATCGGCACCGCCGAGCGCGCGCGTCAGCTCATGCTCGAGCCGCTCGGTGCCGAGGCCGTGGCGTGCGAGCGCCGCGGAGCCGCAGTCCTCGCAGCGTTCGGGCACTCGTTCGCGATGGCCGCAGTGGTGGCAGGCGATCGCGTGCTCCGCCTGATGGAGCACCAGGGCGACATCGCACTCGGGGCAGCCCCAGACCTTGCCGCACTGCCGGCAGGAGAGGAAGTTCGACCAGCCGCGGCGATTGAGCAGGACGATCCCCTTGCCGCCGGAGCGGCGCAGCTCACCGAGCGCCTCGGCGGTCCGCTCGTGCAGCGCCCCGCGGGCGGCGCGCATGTCGACGATCTCGACGCTCGGCAGGCGGCCACCGTCGGCTCGCGCCGGCAACTCGAGTCGACGCAGCGTGGCGAAGCTCTCGGGTCGAGGCGTCGCGCTGCCCGCCAGTAGCAGCGCGCCCGCGATCTCAGCCCGGTGAGCGGCGACGTGACGCGCGTCGTAGCGGGGATCCCCCTCATGCTTGTAGGAGGAGTCGTGCTCCTCGTCGACGACGATCAGCCCGAGGTTGGCGATCGGCGCGAAAACCGCGGAGCGTGGGCCGACGCAGATCCGCGCCTCGCCGCGGCGCAAGCGCTGCCACTCGTCGTGGCGCTCGCCGGCCGACAGGCGGGAGTGCAGGACCGCAACGGTGTCGCCGAAGCGCTCGACGAAGCGCGACACGGTCTGCGGCGTCAGGCCGATCTCGGGCACGAGCACGATCACGCCGCGCCGGTGTGCGAGCGCGCTCGCGGCGGCCTGCAGGTAGACCTCCGTCTTGCCGGAGCCCGTCACGCCGAACAACAGGAAAGACGCGGGCGCGCGCGCAGCGATCGCCGCGCGAGCTTCAGCGACGGCTGCCTGCTGGCTCGCGCTCAGCGTGACCGCCGCCTCCCGCGTTGCGCCGACGGAAACGTGCTCCGGCGCACGTCGCACGGACTCCGAGCTCAACGCGATAAGTCCGCGCGCCTCAAGTCGCCGGAGCGTTCCGTGGTCCACCTGGAGCGCGCTGGCCGCTACCGGCCCCGCCTGGGCCAAGCGCGCGAGCAACGTGCGCTGCCGCGGCGTCAGCCGAGCGCCACCGCCGAGCGCGGCAGCTCCAGCAGCCGTGAGCGTCGCGACCAGACGTGTGAGCTCCCGGTTGCCCTTGCGGGCTGCGGGCGGCAGCACGAGGGAAAGCGCCCGCGCCGGCGTCGAGCAGTATTCCGAGGCGATCCAGCCCGCCAGCTCGACGAGATCGCGCGGCACGTCGCCATCAACCGTGCTGCGTGGCGCGCGCAACCGCTCGGCTCCCAGCTCACTCTGCTCGGCAAGGCCGACGACCACGCCCAGCAGCTCCTGGCGCCCGAAGGGCACGACGAGCAGCGAGCCGATCCGCACGCTCGCGCGGAGGTCTTCGGGAAGTGCGTAGTCGAACGGCCCACTGAGCGCTCGCGCGCTCGTGAGCGGCTCGACCTGAGCGATCGCAGCCACTGTCCGGCGAGCCTACCGGCGGTTGCGGTCGTCGCGGCTCGAGCCGGGCCGGCGCTCGCGCTAAGGCCTAAGGGGTTTGGCCGCGGTAGTAGACGTCGACCGGCACGCCGGTACCGCCGATCCAGTCGTAGATGCTGAGTGCATCCGGGACCGGTACCCGCAGACAGCCGTGACTTGCCGCGTATGGCGGGTCGGGGTTGTAGCCGTGGATCGCGTCGCCTCCGTTGAAGAAGCTCGAATCGACCATGTCGTCGTTGTTGACCCCAGGCGTGCGCAGCCAGACCCTGAAGAGGCCCGGCTGCGTCGGCGTCGAAGGCTTGCCCGAGCTCATCGGGTAGATGCGCTGGACCTCGCCGTGCGGGCCGATCAGGGCGAGGACCTGATGCGTGAGATCGCCCTCAGCGTGGCGTCCCTGGAGCGGGTAGCGCACCTTGAACTTCCCGCGCCCGGCCGCGAGCGCCTTGAAGACCGCGCGGTCGGCGACCATCGTGCGGGGCATGTCGGCGAGCTTGCGGAACGCGAGGACCGCCCGTTGCGTCCTTGCGTCGTAGACGCCGGGTCGCCCAACGACAAAGTGCGCGGCAGTCAACTCGAGCTGGAGGATTCGCGCGGCGAGACTCCGCTGTCCCGCCCGCAGGTTGGAGCGCGCAAGAGTCAGGTAAACCGGGGCGGACACGAGCAACTCCTGCTGCGCCGAGAGCGCGTGCGTTGCCTGAACGGTCAGAGCACCCGTGCCGTAGAGGACGAAAGACGCGGTGAACGCTCCGCCCGTGCCGGTCGTGGCCGCGTCGATCGGGACGGTCTGCGTCGTGGCGAGGACGCCGTCGCGATATACGGCAACGGACACCGTCTCGCCGGGCACGTAGACCGAGATCGTGCCGCTGACGCCCCAGTCGACGCCGTTGATGACGCCATCAAGCGCGCCGTGGACGTCCTTGGCATTTACCGCGACTGCGAGGACCGCACCGTCGCTACCAACGACCGGCGTGGCGGCGGGGAACGGCGCCGCAGCGGCAGACGCCGCAGCCACGCACGCAAACAGCGCCGCGATGGCGAGGAGAAAGGCAACCCTGCGCATGGGCCGCGACGCTACCAAACGCGGAGCGGGTCCGGCGTCGGGGAGCGAGCTATGACGGCGCCACGTCGCTCGCGGCGCAGCGAACCCACGCCGCCAACAGCAGCTGAAGGGGAAGTCGCGCTATCAACATCCGCTTCCGAGCCGCCGTGGTTGCGCCGAAGCGATCGGGGTGCAGCGCCATGTTGACGTTCGCAGGGAACACGCCCGCGAGCGTCGCGATCAACCACCGTCCCGCCACGCCCCGCGTCCTTCTGTGCATCAACCCCGCGCCGCCTGCGATCTCGGCGACACCACTCGCGTAAACGAGCGCGCGGCGGGCCGGCAGGAAGCGCGGCACGACCTTCACGTAGGCCTCGGGAATCACGAAGTGGAGTGTGCCCGCGAGGATGAAGAACGGGCCTGCTGCGCGCCTGAGCATCGCGCGGATCATGACGGCGCCGGCAGACGCCACGGACTACGCGCCGGCGCGCAAGACGCGATTGCCGGCGTCGACGCAGGCCTGCGGTCACGAGTGTCCTCAGGCGAGCGCGACCGAGAGGCCCGCCGCTTCGCGCAGCGCGTCGGCCTTGTTCGTCTGCTCCCAGGTGAAATCCTCGTCCTCGCGGCCGAAGTGGCCATAGGCGGCGGTCTTCTGGTAGATCGGGCGGTGCAGGCGGAGCTCCTCGCGGAAGGCCGCGGGGCGAAGGTCGAAGTGCTGGTCGATCAGCTCGGCGATGCGCCAGCGCGGCAGGCGGCCCGTCCCGAAGGTCTCGACCATCACCGACACCGGTCGTGCAACACCGATCGCGTAGGCGACCTGAACCTCGACGCGATCGGCGATCCCGGCCGCGACGATGTTCTTCGCCACCCAGCGGGCGGCGTACGCGGCCGAGCGATCGACCTTCGAGGGGTCCTTGCCGCTGAACGCGCCGCCGCCATGGCGTGCCATGCCGCCGTAGGTGTCGACGATGATCTTGCGACCGGTGAGGCCGCAGTCGCCCATCGGGCCGCCGATCACGAAACGTCCGGTCGGATTGACGAGGAATTCGCGGCGCAGCTCGTTCTCGTCGAACATGCCGTCCGGCAGCACCGGCAGCACCACGTGCTCCCAGAGGTCGGGCTTGATCGTCTTCTCGCAGTCGATCCCGTCGGCGTGCTGCGTGGAGATCAGCAGCTTCTCGATCGCGACCGGCCGCAGGTCGCGGTAGCGGACCGTCACCTGAGTCTTGCCGTCGGGCCGCAGGTAGGGAATCTCGCCACTCTTGCGCACCGCCGCGAGGCGCTCGGCCAGCCGATGCGCGACCCAGATCGGCAGCGGCATCAGCGTTTCGGTCTCGCGCGTCGCGTAGCCGAACATCATCCCCTGATCGCCCGCGCCGGCAGCGTCAAGCTGGTCGTCCGAGCTGTTGTTGCGCGTCTCGTAAGCGCTGTTGACGCCCTGGGCGATGTCCGGCGACTGACGGTCGATCGTGTTGATCACCGCGCAGGTGTTGGCGTCGAAGCCGTAAGTCGCGTCGTCGTAGCCGATCCGGCGCACGGTCCCGCGTGCGATCTCGGGAATGTCGACGTAGGTGCTGGTCGAGATCTCACCCGAGACGACGATCAGGCCGGTGTTGACGAGCGTCTCGCAGGCGACACGGCCGTAGGGGTCGTCGGTCAGGACGGCATCCAGCACACCATCGGAGATCTGGTCGGCGATCTTGTCGGGATGGCCCTCGGTCACCGATTCCGACGTGAAGAGGAACTCCGACTCGGCTTGCTCGCGCTCAGTCACAGGCGACACCCTTAGAGGATCGGAATAAACGAACGCACACCTTAGCGGAGCCCTACCGTCGCTCCGAGCGGCGCTGCCCGCGCTCGACGAAGTCGAGGATCAGCGGCACCCCGTCGAGCGCGTAACGCGCCCGCATGCGGTTCTCGATGAAGTAGGCGTAGTCGCGCGTGACGCGCGATCGCGAATTGACCTGGAGCGCGAAGCGCGGTGGGCTCGTGCCGATCTGGGTCAGGTAGAGCAACTTGAGGCGGTGGCCCTGCTTGGCGGGCGGCTGGCGTGCCTGGACAGCCTCGGAGAGGAAGCGGTTCAACTCCGGCGTCGGGATCCGCGCCGCGCGACGGTCGCCGAGCATGATCGTCTCGTCCAACAGGCGGCGCACGTTGCGTCCGCTCAGCGCCGAGGCGGTCAGCACGCGCGGCCGCTGGCGCAGCTTCTCGGCGACGCGGGCGCGCTCGTAGTCGAGGTCGAGCGTCTCCGGGTGCTCGTCCCACTTGTTCAGGACGAGCAGCGTTGCGCAGTCGGTCTTCATCGCGAGCTCGGCGATTCGCAGGTCCTGCGCCGTCACGCCGTCGCCGGCATCGCAGACGACCAGTGCCACGTCAGCGCGCTCGGCAGCTCGTTGCGAGCGAAGCGTCGTGTAGTACTCGACCGATTCCGCCACCTTCGACTGGCGGCGCATGCCGGCGGTGTCGACGATCACCAGCCGACGACCGTCGACCTCGAGCGGCAGATCGATCGCGTCGCGCGTCGTCCCGGCGAGCTCCGAGACGATCACGCGCTCCTCCCCGGCGAAGCGGTTGACGAGCGAGGATTTGCCGACGTTCGGTCGTCCGATCACCGCGAGGCGGATCGTGTCGTCGGCGCCCTCCCCGTCCTCCGACTCGTCCGGCAACAGCTCGACGAGGCGGTCGAGCAGGTCGCCGGTCCCGAGGCCCTGTGCCGCCGAGACCGCGATCGGCTCACCCAGTCCGAGCCGATGGAACTCGGCCGCAAGGCTCATGTCGACGGCCGTGTCGCATTTGTTGGCGGCGACCAGCGTCGGCTGCCCGGAGCGTCGCAGCAGGTCGGCGATCTCGTCGTCCCCCGGGCGACAGCCGGCTCGCGCATCGACGACGAGCATCGCGACGTCCGCGTCGGCGAGACCGGCGCGCGCCTGGTCGCGGATCGAGCCGGCGAGTGGATCCTCGTCGGCGAAGTCGACGCCACCGGTGTCGATCAGCGTGAACGCACGGCCGTTCCACTCGCAGTCGAGCTCCTTGCGGTCGCGCGTGATCCCTGGTCGCTCGTGGACGATCGCCTCGCGAGTCCCGGTGAGGCGGTTGACGAGCGAGGACTTGCCGACATTGGGATAGCCGACGACGGCGACTTTTGTCATCAGCGGCCTGCGACGCCGGTCTCTGCCAGGTTGACGATCTGCTCGACCACTTGGTCCAGCGTAAGGCTTGTGCTATCCAGCAGTCTTGCGTCGGCGGCCGGCTGGAGGGGGCTGTGGATGCGCGTGGCGTCACGTCGATCCCTTGCACCTACTGCTTCGCCGCGTCGCTTCGCCCGCTCGGCCTCGCTTGCCGTCAGGAAGATCTTGAGGTCGGCGTGCGGCGCCACGACCGTGCCGATGTCGCGGCCCTCGGCGACCCAGTCGCCGGTCGCGAGCAGCTCGCGCTGCTGCGATACGAGCGCGCTGCGAAGATCGGGATCGGTCGCGATCAGCGATGCCTGTGCGGACACCTCGGGTGCGCGAATCGCGGCCGTTACGTCGCGGCCGTCGAGCAGCACTCGCCGACCAACCTCGATCTGGATCGCCGCCGCGAGCTCTGCCGGCGTGCGGCTGGCGTCCTCGATGCTCGCCAGCGCGACGGCGCGGTACATCGCGCCGCTGTTGAGATAGCGCGCTCCGAGACGCTCGGCGACCGCGCGTGCCACGCTCGACTTCCCCGCGCCGGCTGGTCCGTCGATCGCGATGATCACGCGCGAAGCATCGCAAGATCCTCGAAGAAGCCCGGGTATGTCTTCGCGACGCAGCCCGGGTTCGCGAGCTCGATGCCCTCGACGCGCAGACCGAGCAGCGCCAGGCTCATCGCCATGCGGTGGTCGTCGTGGGTCTCGAAGCGCACCGGCTTGACCGGCCCGGGCACGATCACGAAGCCGTCGTCCTCCTCGGTCGCCTCGATGCCAGCGCGCCGCAGCTCGCCGACGGTCGCGGCGATCCGGTCGGTCTCCTTGCGGCGGATGAAGCCGATGCCGCGAACGCGCGTCGGTCCGTCGGCGAAGACCGCGACCGCGGCCAGGGTCTGCGCGGTGTCGGAGATCTCGGACATGTCGACCTCGATCCCGCGCAGCGCGCCGGCGCCGGCGACTGTGGTCGAGTCGCGCCCGCGCTCGACGCGCGCTCCCATCCGCTCCAACACGTCGACGAAGGCGAGGTCACCCTGGATCGAGTCGCGGCCGAGGCCCATGACGGTCACGCGCCCGTCGCTGATCGCCGCCGCGGCGAAGAAGTAAGACGCCGCGCTGGCGTCCGGCTCGACGGCGAAGTCCGCCGCGTGGTACTCGCCCGGCTCGACGCGCAGGCCATCGCCGGTGGCGCCGAACGCGGCCATCACCGAGCGCGTCATCTCGACGTATGGCGCGGAGACGAGCGGCGAGGTCAGCTCGACTGTGAGCCCGTGCTCCATTCGCGGTCCCGCCAGCATCAGGCCGGAGAGAAACTGGCTCGAGATGTGCCCCGGGATCGCAACGTCCCCCCCTGCCAGCGGCCCCCGGACCGCCAGCGGCAGGTGGCCGGGCTCGTCCAGCGCCCGCACCGAGGCGCCGAGCTGGACCAGCGCGTCGACGAGTGGAGCGAACGGCCGCGCGCGAAGCTGCGGGTCGCCGTCGACAACGGACTCCGCACTCCCGAGCGCCGCAGCCGCCAAAATGAACCGCGAAGTCGTCCCCGACTGCCCCGCATCAATCCGCGCCGGTGCGCTAGCGAGGCGCCCACCAACGATGCGCACCGTCGCTTCGCTCTCCCGTGCATCGACGCCGGCGCCAAGTGCACCAACTGCGCCGAGCATCGCACGCGTGTCATCGGCGAACAGCGCGCCGCGCAGCACGCTGGTCCCCGATGCCAGCGCCGCGCACAGCAGCGCGCGGTTGGTGATGCTCTTCGAGCCGGGCAGCCGCACCACCGCGTCCGGCGGCGATGCGAGCGGTTCGACGCGCGCGAGCGCCGCCGCGCTCACGCTCGCGCCACGGGGATGCCGAGCGCGCTGACCAAACCGACCGCCCGGTCGGCCTGATCCTCGCCCTGAATCCACAGTGCGACGACGCCCTGGCTGCCGTCCTGGGCCGGTGACAGCGCCATGTCGACGATGTTGATGGCGGCCCGCCCGAGCGCGAGCGCGATCTCCGCGACGACCCCCGGCCGGTCCGCTACCGCCGCGCGCAACTCGTAGACCGCACCGCCGGCGAGACCCGCGCCGAGCAGTGCGTCGCGGTCGAGGCGCGCCGCCTCGTGCCAGCGCTCGATCGCGCCGCGATCAGCGCCCGCGAGCGCGTCGCGCACCTCGCTCAGGCGACCCTGCGCCTCGTCGATCAGCGTCACCAGCGCCTCGCGGTTGGACAGGTAGATGTCAGGCCAGATCGTCGCGCTCGCACCGGCCACGCGCGTCGCGTCGCGGAAGCTCGGTCCGGTCGCCGGCACGTGCTCACCCGACAGCGCCCGCGCGGCCTGGGCGACGAGCACGTTCGCGAACACGTGCGGCAGGTGCGACACGCTCGCCATCACGCGGTCATGGTCGGCGGCGTCGATCGCGGTCGGCTTGGCGCCGATCCCGGCGAGCGCCTTATGCAGGCGCTGATACAGGGCGCCCGAGGTCCCGGGCCCCGGCGTCAGATACCACGTCGCGCCGTCGAACAGGTCGGCGCGGGCGTGCTCGACGCCCGAGGTCTCGGCGCCCGCGAGCGGATGGCCACCGATGAAACGCTCGTCGCTGCGTCCGGCGATCAGCTCGCGCTTGGTCGAGCCGACATCGCTCACCGCACAGTCGCCGCCGGCGGCGGCGAGGACCGTATCGATCGCCTCCGCCAGAGCACTGACCGGCGCCGCGACGAAGACGATGTCCGCATCGTGTGCGGCCTCGGCAGCGCTAGCCGCGACGGCGCCTATCGCCCCCCGCCGAAGGGCCTCCTCGCACACTTCCGCAGCCGGGTCGTAGCCCGTCACCGACGCGCCGAGGCGCTGCTGCAGCGCGAGGCCGATCGATCCCCCGATCAGCCCCACGCCGACGACGGCGACGTTCACGCGTTGGAGAACGCCTTGCCCGCGATCTGGGCTGCCCGCTCGACGAGTGACGCGTACTCGGCGAAGTCCTCGAGGCGCAGCTGCTGCGGTCCGTCGCAGATCGCCTCTTCCGGGTTCGGGTGGACCTCGACGATGATCCCGTCGGCGCCGACCGCGGCGGCCGCCAGCGACAGCGGGCCGACGAGGTCACGCCGCCCGGCGGCGTGGCTCGGATCGACGACGACGGGCAGGTGCGAGAGCCGCTGCAGCGTCGGCACGGCCATCAAATCGAGCGTGAAGCGGTAAGCCGTCTCGAACGTGCGGATCCCGCGCTCGCAGAGGATCACCTGCTCGTTGCCCTCCTTCAGCACGTACTCCGCCGCCATCAACAGCTCCTCGAGCGTTGCCGCCAGGCCACGCTTCAACAGGACCGGTAGGCCGCTGCGCCCGATCTCCGAGAGCAGCGTGTAGTTCTGCATGTTGCGTGCACCGACCTGGACCACGTCGGCGACCTCGGCAACGGCCTCGATGTCACGCACGTCCATCAGCTCGGTGACGATCGGCATCCCCGTTTCAGCCTTGGCCTCGGCGAGCAGCCGCAACCCCTCCTGGCCGAGTCCCTGGAACGCGTATGGGGACGTCCGCGGCTTGTAGGCGCCGCCACGCAGCATCGTCGCGCCGCCGTCCTTGACCGCGCGCGCCGTCTCGAGCAGCTGCTCACGCGACTCCACGGTGCACGGCCCGGCGATCAGCGCGAAGTTGCCGCCGCCGATCCGCCGGCCACCGATCTCGAACACCGAGCGCGCGCCCGTCGGGCGCAGCTGCGACGAAGAGAGTTTGTAGGGCTTGAGGATCGGGACGACCTGCGNNGTCGCCGATCGCGCCGATCACCGTCACCTCTTCACCCTTCGAAATATGGACGCGCGCGCCGACGCTCTCAACGCGCGCAACGACGTGAGCGATCTCCTCCTCGCTCGCCGTCGGTTTCATAACGATCATCATC
>PKXY01000001.1 GCA_003132505.1 Solirubrobacterales bacterium | reverse complement strand
GACCCTTTACGCGACAGCCTCAGGCGGAACCAACACAGGGATGCCGCGACTGGCGATCTGCTCCATCTGGGCTTGGTGCCAGTAGCCGGCGTCAGCAACGATGACGCCAGGCTGCTCGCTGATGCCAGCGGCGTCGAGTTCGCGCTCGACGGCTTCGACGATTGGGCCGAGGTTGCCGAAGTCTGAGCTGCCGGTGTTGATCTCTGCGGCGATCACGATCTGGTGCTCGTTGACGGCGGCCTGCGCGTTGTAGCCCTGGATGTAGCCGCGTGGCGCCTTCAAGTTCTTCGAGTCCGGATCGGTCACGTTCACCTTCCCTGCCGGCGTGGCGGGCGGCTGATAAGGCTTCGGCTGCGATCCGAACCGGCGTCCGTCTGAGCGGCGGGCCGTGGCGCGATAGTGCTCATAGGCCTCGTTCGCGCGGCACTCAACCCACAGCTCTTCTTCGAGGCGACGCTTGGCTTCCTTGACCCTTGCTGGCCGCGACTGCGGCACCGGCTTGGGGTTCGCGGCACGTTCTCGCTCTAGGCGCTGCTTAGCCTCGCGCAACCAGCGCTGGCGGCCCTCCGGCGTCGAAAGCTCCTCCGGCAGCTCATCGCCACGCTTGCCCCCGTAAAGCTCGTCCTCGCGGCGATCGGTCTCCGCGGCCTCCTCAAGAAACTCCCTGGCCAGTTGCTCGTAGTCGCGGTTGGAGTGATGCGACGCGTTCGCATGCACCTTCGTCCCATCAACTGCAAGCACCCCAACAGCGGCCAGACCGGCATCCGCGCACAGCGTCAAGACCTCGCCAAACAGGCCCGCGATCGCGTCCTGATGGCGCTGACGAAACCTTGCGATCGTCGTGTGATCCGGACGCTGGTTCGCAGCGATCACCCGGAACGCAACGTCCTCGATGCACTCGCGCTCAATCACCCTTGCCGAGCGCTGCCCACGACAGTAGGCGTAGAGCAACAGCGCGACCATCATTCGCGGCTCGTGCGCCGGCCGGCCAACACCATCCACGTTATACGGCCGGTAAAACGCGTACAGATCCATCTCCTCCACCGCCTCCAGCACGAACCACGCGAGATGGTTCTCCGGCAGCCAATCCCTCAGATCCGGCGGCAGCAACAGCTCCTGATCACGATCACACGCAATGAAGTTCCGGGTCATAGCGGCATCGTCTTAAACCCGCCGGACACCACCAATTACGCAACAGCCACCGCGTAAAGGAGCAACGCTAGGTCGCTGTCGAATTCGTAGGTCGGGTCTACGCTGGAAGCGTCACCGCCGAGCCCGCCCCTGACGGCGGCACATCGTGCGGCTGCGCCTCTCATCGGCGCAGCGAGAACGTTAGAGCCGTTTTAGGGTCACGCGCTTAGCTTCAGGGGATGGTCGCTAACCGATCATCGAAAAGCGAAAGCACGCGCCCGCGCCGCTCGAGCGAGGCAGGTGGGCGCGCCCGGGGCATGCTGCGTGCCCCGGCGCTCGTGTTGCTCGGCTGCGTCGGCCTGCTCGTCGCCGGCTGCGGCGGGGGCTCGGGCTCGCCGTCGGTAGCGCACCTCGGCTCGACCTCGACGAGCACGTCCAGCGAGGGTGGCTCGGCGGCGCTCACTCCACAGCAGGAGATAGCGATTGACGTCGCCTACGCCGCCTGCCTGAATAGACATGGGGTCCAGGTCAGTGCGTTGAGGACGGGCGGGCTGGCCTGGTACGCGCGTCCGGGTTTGCCTGGCCCCGGGTCGCCGCAGGACGCCGCCGCCGAGCGCGACTGCAAGTCGCTGCTGCCCAAGGGCGGGCTGCCTCTTAGGCCGACCCCAGCCCAGAACGCGCGGGCGATCGCGCAGCTGCTGCGCTACGCCGTGTGCATCCGCGCGCACGGCGTCCCGAACTTCCCCGACCCGACCTCGGCAGGCCTGAGGATCAGCCCCTCGAGTGGGATCGACCTCAACTCGCCGCAGTTCCTGGCTGCACAGAAGAGCTGCCAGAGCCAGAGCCTGAACCTGACGCCCGGCGGAGGGGCCTGATCGTCCGCTTGGTGCGCCCGGCACGCATGAGCCGCCGCTGACGACGCCCGTTGGACGAAGACGATGCGCGCATGCCGGAGGCTGCTCGACGCTTGCGCGCGCCGGCCGATGCGGAAGCGCTCACGCGGCGCTGGCTACACCTCGCCGGGCTGCCGCGTTGCGCGCCGTGTTGGGCATGTGACCTCGCGGTCGCCGCCGCGCTCGGACAGTCGCGCCGGTCACTCATCGCTTGTGGCGAGCGCGAGGAATGACTGGGCTGCTGCTGAGAGCGGTCCGTCGCGGTGGACGAGGCCGACGGTGCGTGTAATTGCTGGCCGGGCACGGCGAGTGATGGCGCCGCGTCGTTGCGCTTCGCGCGCGAGCGAGGCGGGCAGTAGCGCGGCGCCGGCACCTGCGAGCACGAGTGGCACGATCGCTTCTCGCGCTGCGGTTTCGACGGCGATCACCGGCGTCACGCCGACCGTAGCGAGGGCCTGTTCGAGGAGCCTCCTGGTCGAGGTGCCGGCGGGGCTTAGGACGAGCGGTGTGTGGGCGAGCTCGCGGGCGCCAATGGGCCCTGTCTGATCGGCTGTCTCGTTCGGCGGGAAGACGAACAGCAGCTCCTGCTCCCCGAGCGGATGCGCGACGAGTTGCTCGCCGGGTAGGGGGAGGTGTGCTGCCCCGAGCTCGCAGGTGCCGTCACGGATCAGCGTGCTGACGCCGTTCGTGCTGTCGGGCTCGAGCACCGTGACCTTGACGCCGGGGTGGTGCTCGCGGAAGCGACCGATCAGCGTGGCCATCGGGTCGACGGCGAGTGTTGCGAGCGCGGCGATCTCGAGCGTCCCCGCTCGAAGCTCGACGACGCCGCTGATCGCGTGCTGTGCGTCGTCGATCGCCCGCAAGATCTGGCGCGCCGGGCCGACAAACGCTGCGCCCGCTGAAGACAGGCGCACGCCGCGACCGACGCGGGCAAACAGCTGGACGCCAAGTTCGCTCTCAAACGCACGCAATGCTTGCGAGAGCGACGGCTGCGCGACGTGCAGTCGTCGCGCAGCCCGCGTGACGGTTCCCTCGTCGACGACCGCGAGGAAGTAACGGAGACGGCGATCATCCATAGGCTGCTACAGCAAATGCTATCCAAAAGACCTGTTGGACCTATTGGACGAGAAGCGCTGAAATGGGTCTGTGACGCGTTCGTCCCAGGCGCAGCGGACGACGGGGTCGCTCCGTCGGCTCCTGTTCACCGAACCGCGCCGCCCCGCCGGGATCCGCGAGAGCCAGCGAGCCCACTGGTACGTCGTCGGCACGGTTTGCATTGGTGCGTTCATGGGGCAGCTCGATGCGAGCATCGTCACGCTCGCGCTGCCGCGTCTCGGACACGATCTGCACGCGAGCGTCGGCGCGGTCGAGTGGGTCGCGCTCGCCTACCTGCTCGTGCTCGTGGCCACTGTTGCGACAGTCGGGCGAATCGCGGACACCGTCGGGCGCAAGCTGCTCTACGTCTACGGGTTCGCCGTGTTCACGGTCGGCTCGGTGCTCTGCGGCTTCGCGCCGAGCTTGCTGGTTCTGATCGCTGCTCGCGTAATCCAGGCCATCGGGGCGGCGATGCTGCAGGCCAACAGCGTCGCGCTGATCACCGAGGCAATGCCCCGAAAGCTCTTAGGGCGCGCCATCGGTGTGCAGGGCACCGCGCAAGCGCTCGGGCTGGCGCTCGGCCCGCTCGTCGGCGGGGTGCTGTTGGCGCTGGGTGGCTGGCGCCTGATCTTCCTTGTCAATCTGCCGGCGGGAGCGATTGGACTCGCGCTCGGCTGGTTTTTGTTGCCGCGCAGCCGCTCGCGACGCGAGCCCGCAAGAGGCGATCATCTCGGCGCGCTCCTGATAGCGCTTGGTGCCGCGGGGCCACTCGTGTACCTCTCACTCGCCAGTCACACGGGCTACGCCAGTCCTCAACTGCTGTTGGCGCTCGCCGCCGGCCTGTTGGCCGCGGTCTGGTTCGTGCGACGCGAGCGCCGGCTCGACGCGCCGCTGATCGACCTCAAGCTGCTGCGGCGCCCGACGATCGCGGTCGGACTCGCCAGCGGGCTTGTCTCCTATCTGGTCCTGTTCGGAGTGCTGTTCGTCGTGCCCTACTACCTCTCAGCCCAGCACGTCGACTTCGCGCTGATCGGACTGCAACTCTCGCTCCTGCCACTCGGTATCGGGATCGCCGCACCAATCGCCGGACGTCTCCTAGGCCGGATCGGTGAACGCGCCCTCACCAGCGGCGGCCTGATTGTCACAGCGGCCGGACTACTCGAGATCGTGATCTGGCACGACACCCCCGGCCTCCTCATCGGTCTCGCGCTAGCCGGGCTCGGGCTCGGAGCATTCACTCCCGCTAACAACGCCACGATCATGAAAGCCGCGCCCGCAGGCCATGCTGGAGTCATCAGCGGCGTCCTCAACATGTCGCGCGGCATGGGCACAGCGCTCGGCATAGCGCTCGCAAGCGCGCTCTACACCGCAGCAGCACGGACCGCCGGCGCGCACCCGACGCCGGTCGCCGCGGGACACGGCCTCGCCCTCGCGCTGGCGGTCCTCAGCTGCATCGCACTCGCCGTCGGTCTCGCACTGCTCACTAACCGAGCCGAAGCGAATCGGGTCGCGTTGCCGCTCGCGCTCGGCGACGTCCCGGCCAGGTCCGCAGATCCCTCGGTGTCGGACTCGAGCGCGAGGGAGAACGCGGCTCACGACCGACCGGCTCGGTCGAAGGCAGTCGGATGATCCCTGGGTTCATCCCGAGTCCGTCGAGCAACGGCTTTCACGTCGGCCCGTTGTTCGTTCATGCCTACGGGCTGATGTACGTCGTCGGCGTCAGCGCCGCGATCGCCCTCACGATCCGCCGCTGGGAAAAGCGCGGAGGCAGCCGCGACCTCGTCTACGACGTAGCGCTGTGGGGCTTCCCTGCCGGGATCCTCGGCGGGCGCCTGTACTTCGACATCACCAGCGTCAGCCTGATGCCAAAGACCTGGTGGGGACCATTCGCGGTGTGGGACGGCGGCCTCGGGATCTGGGGCGGGGTAGCCGCCGGCTCGCTCGTCGGGCTCTGGCGGCTGCGCCGCGCCGGCGCGGACGTTCCCGCGTTCATGGACGCCGCCGCGCCCGGGCTGCTCGTCGCGCAGGCGATCGGACGGATCGGCAACTACTTCAACCAGGAGCTGTTCGGCGGGCCAACAACATTGCCTTGGGCGCTGGAGATCAGCCCCGCCCACCGTCCAGCCGGCTACGCGCACTTCGCGACGTTCCAGCCTACGTTCCTCTACGAGCTGATCTTCGACCTCGCGCTCGCCGCCGCGCTGATCGCGCTCGGGCGAACCCGGCGGATCCGCTCAGGCGGCCTGTTCGCGCTGTATGTCACCGGCTATTCGGCCTTCCGCATCTTCGAGGAGCTCCTGCGGGTCGACCCATCCGTTCACATCCTTGGACTGCGACTCAACTTCTATGTCGCGAGCATCGTCACGCTCGCCGGACTCGCGTGGTTCGTGCGCATCCAGCGCGGACCCCGACCGCCCCGCGGCGGCCGCCTTCGTCGCGGTGGTGCGCTGACCGCGATTGTCGGCGCGGTCGTCCTCGCCGGCTGCGGACGTACCACCAACTCCTCGCAGCCAGCCCGTGCACGGCACGTCGCCGACGCCGCCGGGTTCTTCGCGAGGAACCCGGGAGCACACGCCTCGCCGACCACGAACCGCGGGACGAAGCCACTACCACCATTAACCACAGCGGAGGAACAGGCATGACCCACTCACCTGACGCAGGTTTCAAGCACCAGATCGAAGGGATGACCAGCGATCTGTGCTCCGAGTTCGAGAGGGTCTTCGATCGCGCGAAGGTCGAGGAGGTGATGAACGACTCCGTCGATCAGATCCTCGAGACCGCGCAGGTCCTCGACTTCGTTCCCCTGATGTCCTACCGGTTCGCGCTCGAGCGTCTCAACGCGCTCGCGCGCGGCCACGGCGAGGGATCCAAGGAAACCTGGGACGTGGTGTTCGTCAGCCTCAGCGGCGGCGGACGCGGACAGATCGCGGCCGCACTCACCACGCTGCTCTCAGAGAATCAGGTCTCGGTGCACTCCGCCGGCACCGCCGTCCAAGCCCAAATCGACCCCGGGGTGCGCGCCGTGATCGCCGAGCTCGGCATCGACCCCGACGAAGCGTTCGCTCGCCCAGTCACCGATGAAGTGCTCCAAGCCGCGAACGTCATCGTGACGATGGGTCACAGCGTTGGCGTGATCGACATCCCGCAGCACGTTCGACACGAGGACTGGCGCGTCGGCGACCCAATCGGCGCGCCGATCACCGAAATGCGGCGAGTCCGCGCCGACATCGAAACGCGCGTCCGGGCACTACTCGCCGACCTCGGCGCACCCGATCACGATCAGAAACCCGTCATCGCTGCTTGACGGCGAACTTACGGCCGGTCGATCAGTGCTCCGCGCCCCCGGGCGTGTTTGCGAGCGGCAGCGGCTCGTCGATCGGTGGAGCGGTTGGTGACTCGCCAGCGCCAAGATCTTCGCTGCGTCGCCGAGCGAGCAGCCACAGCACCGCGGCCACGAACAGCGCCGCACACAGGATCCACCCAAGCGCCGTAGTTGCGACACCGACGTACTTCAGACCGGACGCGAAGATCACGAAGGCGATCGCCGGACGGATGTAGCGATCCGGGACGCTCGATGACAACAGCGACCCGACAAAGACAGCCGGCACGCTGCCCAGGATCAGCGAGCCCGTGACACCAAACTCGACGTGGCCGAACGCAAGTGCACCGAGAGCTGCGGCGAGCGTCAGCGGCACAGCCTGGGTCAGATCGGTACCCACGAGCTGATTCGCACCGATCGCCGGATAAATGAAGAGCAGCATCACGATCATCAACGACCCCGAGCCAACCGAGGTCATCCCGACGATCACCCCGCCCACCATCCCAATCAGAACCGTCGGAAGCGGACGGGCAATCACGTCGTGCACGACTCGGGTCCGCGTCTGACCAGAGCGCCGATCAAGCGCAAACCGCAAGACCATCGCAGCAGCCCCAACCAACAGCGCGGCGCCGAGCGCAACCTCAATGTTCTGCTGCGCTGCCTTCGCGTGTCCCATCAGATGCAGCAGATACGCACCCAAGAACGCGCACGGAACCGATCCGAGCACCATCCAGCCGACCAGCCGCAGGTTCACGGTCCCGGCCCTCAGGTGCACACCCGCCCCGCTCGGCCTCATCACGACCGCCGCAACCAGATCACTCGAAATCGCCGTCGAGGGCGTCACGCCGAACAACAAAATGAGCATCGGCGTCATCAGCGCGCCGCCACCCGCGCCCGTCATCCCCACCAGCAGCCCGACGACGGCGCTCCCCAACACTATGTAGGGATCAATATGCATCGCTAAGGGGCCGCGGACGGCGGATCATCGCGCTCCCCACATCGGACGGGCATCCTACCCCTCGCCCCCCGAGATCACAGCGAAGCACTCCGCGGGAGCCATCGGCCAGTCGAGTGGTTGAAGCCGACTCTCCTGAGCGCCATAGCCACGCTGGGCGTCGGCACTACACGATCCGCCTCCCGCGCGATGTGCTGCTCCTGCTGTGCCCGTATCGTCTCGCGCGACCACCTGAGAGGAGCCTGCCGCGATGAACGATCAGACCGCCGCACCGGCGACCGCCACCACCATCGCCACCAATCCGAGCCCGTGGAGCGTCGCGGACACCGTCTCCCGAATCGAGCAGGTGCTGGTATCGAAGGGCATCAAGCTGTTCGCCGTGATCGACCACAGTGGCGAGGCGCACGCGGCCGGGCTCGAGCTACGCGAGACCAGGGTCGTGATCTTCGGCAATCCCGCGGCGGGGACCGCGGTGATGGACGTGGCACCGCTCGCGGCGCTCGACCTGCCGCTCAAGGTGCTGGTCTGGGCGGATGGGAACCAGACACGGATCAGCTACACGCCGCCCGCGACTCTCGCCGAGCGCTACGACCTGCGAGCCGACCTCGCCGGCCGGCTCGCAGGCATCGAGGTCGTAGTGGAGGCGGTCCTCGCCAGCGACTGATGGCCCAGCACGCACAGCCACCAACCTAGTCACCACCAGCGCGGTCGAGCACGGGTCCGACCGTGGGAAAGCGCCGTGACGAGAGCGCTCGCGTACGACAGGAACGACGGTATAGGCCTAAAACTCCCCCATTTGCAGGACCTTCCCATGGGCACGGCTGGTTTCGAACCAGCGACCTCTCGCGTGTGAAGCGATACGTCACCCCACGCGAAAACGCCCGTTCTACCTGCAAATCGGACCAATCTCCAGGCGCCACGCAAACGGCAATTTCCCGTAGTTTGCGTTCATTTACCAGGAGTTCGGGCAGTTGGGGCTCCAGAACTGCCCGTACGAAGAGGCTGGACTGAGCTGCGCAGTCGACCGTATGCCACGCCTGGTTCAGTCAGGAGCAGGCGTACGTCATGCCTGTCGCCCGAGTGCTTCCTCTCGTCCGCAGTAGCAGTCAGGCGAACACGAGCGTCGCGGTGGCGAAGATCCGGCCGAGGTCGATCGATTGGGACGTCTGCTGGTTGTTTGCCGGCAGACGCACGGCGGCACGTCGGTTTCAGGGCGCGGCGTTTAGGGCTGGCGGGTTTGCGGTCCGCTCGCGAGGTTCGCCGGCTCTGGCTTGCGCGCGGTGCGTCGTCCGACGCGCCAGACCGTGGCGCCGATCAGTACGAGCGCGGCGGCGAGGAAGATCCCGGTCTCGAGCGCCTGCAGCGGCCAGTAGTGGCTGGTCGGCTGGTAGGTGACTAGCAGGTGCAGCTGGTGGGACAGGCTCGACATGCATTTCGAGAAGAGCGCATTCAGAACGCTCGGGGTGGCGGTAGCTTTGCCGGGGCCGCTGCCGGGTGGCAGTCCCGGACCGCTGGCGATCCGCGGGCACCGCGCGTCTAACAGCGCGTGGATCCGCCCCGCGCTCGGTGCGTTGCCGGCGTTGTCGACAATCGTGCCCGAGTAGACCCAGGCGTTAGCGATTGTCGGCGAGGTGGCGAACAGTGACACTCCCTGTGGCGACCCTGTGATCCCGGCATTCCCGGCGCCGAGCTGCTGCGCCGCGTGCGCTGCCGGTAGGAGGTGGGGGCGGATCCAGAAGGTGAAGATGATCCGTGCGGCGATGAAGCTGACGAAGGTGGCGGCCATCGCCGGCAGCGTGCGGCGCAGAATGGCGCCGGCTGCGAGCCCGACGGCGAAGGCGAAGCCGGCGTAGCCAATCGCGACGATCCCGCGCTCGGTGAAGACGCTCGGGTCGAAGCGGTTCACGTTGAGCTTGTCCAGTGGCGCGTACCACCAGCTGACGAGCCAGCTGGCGAGGCCGGCGACCGCGAGCGCGACGAGGCCAACGATCGCGACCTTGACGACGAGCCAGCGTGTGCGAGTGATGCTCTGCGTCCAAACGAGGCGGTAGCTCCCCGTCTCGAGTTCGCGTGCCAGCAGCGGCGCGCCCCAGAACATCCCGATCAGCAGCGGGACGATCAGGAGCGCCGGTCCGAGCAGCGCGCTGAGGATTCGCTCATGGGCGCCGAACGTGCTCACGGTCGGATGCGCGCAGCCGCCATGTGCGGCACAGCCTGAGATATCGCTCATGTCGTAGACATGGCGCAGGTGCTCGCCGGTGACTACGATCAGCAGCGCGAACGCGGCGAGCGCAGCGAGCGTCGCAATCGCCTGCGTGCGGAACTGGCGCCAGGTGAGCCAGATCATCGGCCGACCCTCGGGACCGCGTCAGGCTCATGCGTCCAGTCACGGCCCATGTGGGCGAGGACGATGTCCTCGAGACTGACCTCCTCGACCATCCAGGCGGGGTCGATGATCGGCTCCTCGGTGCGGATCAGCAGTGTGCTCTGGCGGTCGGTATGCGTCTCCTCGATCACCTGCTGGCTAGACGGCAGCCGTGATATGTCGCGCCGCGGCCCGCTCAGCCGACGGTGGCTCGCGAGTAGCTCGTCGACCTCGCCGGAGAGCTGGACGTGGCCTTCGGCGAGGAGGATCAGGTAGTCGCAGACGCGCTCGAGGTCGGCGACCAGATGTGAGGAGAGCAGGACGCTGACGGTGTGCTCGGCGGTGAACTCCATCAGGGCCTGGAGGAACTCGCGCCGTGCGAGCGGGTCGAGGCTCGCGACGGGCTCGTCGAGCACGAGCAGCTCGGGCCGTTTCGCGATCGCGAGCGTCAACGCGAGCTGCGCGCACTGCCCGCCGGAGAGCGTGCCGGCCCGCTGTGCGCGATCGAGACCCAGCCGAGCAATCCGCGCCTCAGCGAGCGCCTGGTCCCAGCTCGGGTTGAGCGCAGCGCCCAGGCGTAAATGGTCGGCGACTGACAGCGACGGGTAGAGCGGCGTGTCCTGCGCGACGAAACCGACGCGCGCGAGCTGCGCGGGCGTTGCGGCGACCTCCTCGCCGAGGACCGCGATCGATCCCGCGCTCGGTTCGATCAGGCCAACCGCGAGCTGCAGCAGCGTCGTCTTGCCAGCGCCGTTGGGCCCGACGAGGCCAGCAACATGGCCGGCCGGTACCTCGAGCGTGCAGCCCGAGAGCGCCCAGCGGCGCCCGTAGCGCTTGCCGAGGCCGCGCGTGGCCAGCGCGGCGGTCACGCTACCCCCTCGATGCGGGCGGAGCGAACAGCGTCGCGAAACAGCGCCTCGATCGACTCCTCGTCAAGGCCGGCGCGCCGCGCCTTGACGATCCAGCCGCGCAGCTCGCGGCGCAGCGGGCCGTGCGCGGCGAGCGCGGGATCCGCAAGGGAGGAGCCGGTGACGAACGTGCCGACGCCGGGCCGCGCGGCGACGAGCCCAGTGTGCTCCAGCTCGCGGTAGGCCTTGAGCACGGTGTTGGGGTTGATCGCCAGCCGTGCGACCACGTCCTTCACAGTCGGTAGCTGGTCGCCCTCGCGCAGCAGCCCGAGACGCAGCGCGTGGCGGACTTGGTGGACGATCTGCAGGTACGGCGAGACGCCCGAGCGGGAGTCCAAGTGAAACTCGATCACATGGCCTCATTTACACTAGCTAACTAGTACAACATACTACTAGCACGGGACTTGTGTCAAGACCACCTTGCGCGAACCCTGAGTTCGGTCTTGGACGTCATCTGCGGCGCCACCAACAGGTGAGTTGTGCCCACGCCGCTCGGACGACCCCCACCAGATCAGGTCGCCACCGAAGGGTGGTGCCGTGTGCCAGAGCCGTCACGGGGCTACTGCAACGGACGACTTCCAGGCGTGTGGCGCGGTGTCTGCTCACGCTCGCCTGCGCCTGGCTTTACCCCGATCAAACCGGAGTAGACTGGCCGATTGAACCGGAGTAGAATCCTAGAAAGATAGCGGTTTTGCAGGTCTTTTCTATGGGGACGGCTGGTTTCGAACCAGCGACCTCTCGCGTGTGAAGCGATATGTCGCCCCACGCGAAAACGCCCGTATTGCCTGCAAATCGAGCACATGCGACGCGACTACTCGAAACCGAATTTTACGGAGTTTGCGTGTGTTTCACGGGAGTTTGGGCCACTGGAGGCCGCCAGTGGCCCATTCAGCCCCCCGACAGGGTTGGGGTTCGTCGCGCTCGCAACTGGACGGGACCGGTAACGAGCGGCGATCTCCGCAGGCTTCTGCTAATCGAGCAGAGCGGGAGTGAGCAGCGAGGCCCACCAGACGCTCGCATCTCGTCCGTTGCATAAGCGCGGCCGACGCTCGTCCGGACGCTCGCTGTTGCCACGGAAGCAGGTGCGCAGCGCGTTGCGTGTGGCGCAGCTCCTTGCCCGCCCGCAAAGCGCGCGTCTCGATCAGTGCTCCCGCAGGTGGCCGGACACCGCTTTCAAGGTCAGACGAAGAATTGTCGCCGCGCTTTCGTCGGTCAAGGCGTAGAACACGTTCGACTCGTCCGGTTTCCTCGAGACCACACCGCCGCGATGCAGACTCAACAGATGCTTCGAGACGGTCTGCTGCGACAGACCGAGGGCGTCGCTCAACTCCTGCGCGGTTGAGGGACCATGCCCAGCAATTCGACGAGCCGAAGGCGCACAGGTTGCCCGAGGATCCGGAGTCGCTCGGCGACTCGCACCATAAGTCCCTCAGGAATCAATTCTGCGTCGCCTCGACGCGAACGGATAGAGCGCCACGTCGGGCGTGAAGTCGTCGCCGCGGGCCGGGCGAGCGGTGGGTAGTGGCTGGCGGTGGTCATGGCGCGGGAATGGCGTCGTTGACGTCCCAGATCTCGCCCGAAGCCTGCCCGGCGAGGCGAGCGATCATGCTGTCGGCGGATGCGCGTGGCGTGATCAGCGCGCCGGAGCGGAGCATGGCCGTGAAGCGGTCGTGGAGCGGGGTGCCGATCTGCTCGCGGGGCTGGTCACGGATATACGCTTGCATCGAGGTGTCGACCGTGCCCGGGCGGTACACGTTGGCGGTGACGCCCGTGCCTTCGAGCTCGGCGGCGAGGTTGAGTGTGTGCGCTTCGAGCGCGCCCTTTGACGCCGCATAGGTGTTGAGCCCGGCGAGCATTCCGGGGCGCGCGGCGATCGCGGCAGACACGTTCACGATCCGTCCCCAGCCGGCGGCGAGCATCCCCGGGAGCACGCGCCGGGCAAGGGTCATCGGACCGATCACGTTAATCGCGATCGCAGCGGCGACGGCGGCGGGATCGACGTCCTGAGTCGGGCCGAGCGGCCACACGACCGCGGCGTTGTTGACTAGCAGCTCGACGTGACCGAACTCGTCGACGAGCCGTTGAACCGCGATGCGCGTCTGCTCGGGGTCGCTCACATCCGCCGCGAGCGCCACCGCGGTGCCGCCGGCGTCGTGGATCTCGGCGCAGGCGTCATCGATCTCATGGCCGGTCCGGGCGAGCAGTCCAACGCGCGCTCCGGATCGCGCGAGGCCGAGCGCGATCCCGCGGCCGATCCCGCGGCCTGCTCCCGTGACCAGAGCCGTTCGGCCGTCGAGGCTTGAGTTCATTGAAGGGTGCTCCCTGTTTGTTGGGTGGAGGAGATCGTCGATCACGGCGAGCGACACGGGGTCAGGTCAGCGAGTCGATCCAGCGCTCGAGTCGACGCGTTTCGCGGGTGATCAACGATGGATCACGCAATGTGTTCGCGATCAGCGCGATGCCCTGATAGGCCGCGAACAGACCTACCGCCAGGTCGCGGGCGTCGGGTCTCCCGGCCTCACGGAACTCTCGCTCGGCCCAGTCGATTGGAACCATCAGCGCCGCCCGTGCGCCGGCGACGAGCTCGTCGTCGCGCTTATCGACCTCTGAACAGAGCGTGCCGACCGGGCAGCCACGCTGGGCGACGACGTCGCGTTGCTCGCCGAACGCCCGCACCATCGCCTTCAGCCGAGCGCGCGGCGTGCGATGCCGCTCGGCGCTCCGAAGCATCTCGCGCATGGCATCAGCGTGCGCCTCGAGCGCCGCTTCGACCAGCTGATCCTTGGTCTTGAAGTAGTAGTAGACGTTCCCCAGCGGTACATCCGCCCGCGACGCGACATCGGCGAGCGTCGTGCGCTCGACCCCTTGCTCGTAGAACGCACCCTGCGCGCCCTCGACCAGTCGCTCCCGCTTCCCGGACCCGCGCCCGACTGTCTTCGTTTGCTCCACGACTCCACAGTAGCTTGAGTCTGTATCATCGTCAAGTCAGTTGGCTAACTTAATGAGTGGAGAGAAATGACCGAGCAACGCGCGAAGAGCGCTCTCATCACAGGCGCTAACACGGGCCTCGGGAAGGAACTGGCGAGGCAGCTGGCGCTGCGAGAGGACTTTGACCGGATCTATCTCGGCTGCCGAAACCCAGCCAAGGCTGAACGCGCCAAGAGCGAGCTGCAACAGGTCACGGGACGCTCGATTTTCGAGGTGGTGATCATCGACCTGTCAGACATGGCATCCGTGAGAGCCGCCGTGGCTGCGATCACCCGTCCGCTCAACGCCGTCGTAATGAACGCCGGCGGGACCGGCGGCCCGACACCTGCCTCGCTGACGCAGGATGGGGTCACCGAGATGTTCGCGCAGAACCTGCTTGGGCACGTCGTCCTCCTCGAGGAGCTGATCTCCGCCGGGACACTCACGGAGGTTGCTGTGCTAGTCGGCAGCGAAGCCGCGCGCGGGGTGCCGAAGATGCGAATCCCGCGACCGACGTTTTCGAGCTCCAGTGCCGACGAGTTCGCTTCGGTCATCGACGGCTCGTTCTTCGCCGGGCAAAAATTCAACGTGATGCTCGCCTACGGTCAAGTCAAGTACCTCGCGGCGCTGTGGATGGCCAGCATGGCGCGGAAGCATCCCGAGCTCAGATTCATCACCATGTCGCCCGGAAACACGGCTGGGACCGAGGCGCTGCGCGACCAGCCGGCGCTTCTCCGCATCATCGCCAACCGCATCCTGCTTCCTTACGTTGCGCCGGCATTGGGGATCGGGCACAAGCTCGACATCGGCGCGAAGCGCCTGGCCGACGCCGTAACCGACACATCACTGCAGAGCGGCGTCTTCTACGCGAGCGCAGCCAAGACGATCACTGGACCGGTCATCGACCAAGCCGAGATCATTCCTCAACTCCACGACGCCAGGATTCAGGACCAGGCATACGAAGCAATCCAGCGCTTCGTGACCGCGCCGGTGGCCAATTGACCCGGACCAATCGCCGCTTCACAGACCCACGGGCGTGATGCCCCCAGACGCGGTCGCGGGATAGAACAACGCCCGAGTGACAAAAGGAGACTGAAATGCCGACGTTCCCTGCCCCTGAAACGGGCATCCTGCTCACCCACTTCATCGTGTCGGAGGACATCGCTCGCTCGCGACGCTTCTACGCGGATGTCCTCGGCGGCGAAGTCGTCTCCGCCAGCGAGCCCACGATCGTCGCCCTCGCGAACGGCTGGATCATCATCAACACGGGCGGTTCCCCAACCGACGACAAGCCAACCGTGACTCTCACTACGCCCGATCCCAACACGATCAGNNGCCAACATCCAAGAGGTCTACGACGACTGGAGCGCGAAGGGAGCACAGTTCCTGACCCCGCCAATCGACCGGGGCGCAGAGCTCCGTTGCTACTTGCGCGATCCGGACGGCCACTTGATCGAGGTCGGCCAAGCGAACCTGGCCTTCTTGGAAGAGCGACGCTCAGCCGGCGCCGCGGTCGACAGTGGAGCCAACGAGGCGACACCGTGAGCGACCACGGACCTGCCGCAGTGCGGGATCGGAGCGCGGATCTTGCGACACCACTCATGCAGGGCCCTCGAAGGGCTGACAGAAGGCTGAACTGATGCCGACTGCTTTGGTCATCGGTGCGCGGAATCTCGGATTCGCTGTCATTGAGCGCCTACTGAGCGACGGCTGGACGGTCGCAGGCGCTGCACGCTCTCCCGAGACGCTCGCGAAGGTACGCAACGCCGGTGCTGAGGCGCTCGATGTCGACGTAACCGATCAGGCGTCCGTCCTTGCTGCCCTGCAGCATCTCGGTGCGCAGTACGGCCGCGTTGACCTCGCGGTGAACGCTGCGTCTCCCTACGGCGGCAGCCGCTCGGGCCCGTTCGGTGGAGGCCCGCTCGCACACGCGGCACCAACGAGCTTCGACGACTGGGCCACGTTGCCGGCGCGCGGCGCGTTCGGTTTTCTCAGCGCGTGCGCCCGCTTCATGAGCGCGCAGGGCGGACCATCCACGATCGTCCAGGTGACTGGTGGGTCCGCTCGCCGGGGAATGCCCGGACGTGGGCCGTGGGCGGCCGGCGCGTTCGGGGTACGCGCCCTCACCCAGGCCGCCGCCTCCGAGCTGCGCGAGCAAGAGATCCACGTCGCGCTGCTGATCGTCGACGCGGTCATCGACCGCTCAGGTGGCGATGACCTGGCCACTGCCGATCAGGGCAGTCTCGCCGACGCGGTTGCCTACCTTGCTGCGCAGAGCCCTCGCGCGATGACGCACGAGCTGCAGGTCACGCCCGCGCGAGACAATTGGACTCCGTAGCGCACCCGACGCAACGATCCGGCACCTGCGCGACACCGCCGCACCTCGCAGAAAGCAGAACTACCGACAGCCCTCCACATCCGTTCTGCAGCGGACGAGTTCCGATACTCCTAGGAGTCGCGGATGTCACGCCCGCTTGGCCCGCAAGGCGGGAGCGACGCAGCTCATTCGCAACAGTAGTTCTTGTCGTCCATCTCGACAGCCTCGGATCGATCGACTGAGACGCTCGCACCCGGACGGAGCGCTCGTGTCGGGCGTTCGGCGCCCTCGGCCTGACAGCGGACGCCGGCGTCTGACAGCGTCACCTAGCTACTCGCCCCAGCCGTTGAAGGGACTGCGGTGTCCGTCAGTTTCAAACCAGTACTGGCGAAACCGGGTGCAACGTCCGGTCGTAGGGTCGAGCTGGGCGATGAAGCACCCCATCAGCGTCCCCTCTGGCTCGCCCTCACGGTTGCTCATCGTGGTCCAGAACTCGGCCACGACTTGGTTGCCTTCGACTATCGGCCCGCCCATGCGGACGCTAACCGTGCCAGCTTCCGCCTGCTCCCTGCGGATGTAGCGCCCCATCGCTTCCCGCCCGACAACGGTCTCATCGACGGGGTGCTCCACGTAGACGACGTCGTCGCTGAACAGGTCGATGAAGCCGTCGAAATCCCAACTCTCCCACGTTCGCCCGTAGCCCTCAACGAACGCCGCCGCCATCTCGCGACTAACCGTCATGACCGTCATGGCTCCTCATGGGTCTGACAAGCCGACGAACGCGGTCATACGAATCGAGACGAGGACGTCGGGGATCTCGACGCCGAGCTTGGCGACATAGCGAGTTGGCGGCTCGGCCGGGAACCAGGTCGCGTACTCGTCATTCATGCCTGTGAAGTCCGTCGGGTTGGTCAGGAGTACGCCCACCTCGACGACGTCTTCCAACGTCGCGCCCGCCGCACGGAGGATCGTCTCGCAGTTGAGCAGCGCCTGCCGTGTCTGTTCCTGAATCGTCGAGCCGGCTAGCTTCCCGGTGCTCACGTCGATACCGACCAAGCCCGACACGTAGATGTGCTGCCCGGCTTTGACCGCCTGGCTGTACAGCGACGAACCGGGAGCGCTCGGCGTGCTGATGACTTCTCGCATGCGCACAAGCTATCCCCGAACGGCTGTCGCAGTCGAGGAAGCGGTCAGGCGTGAGGCCGAGGTCACGCCCGACACGAGTGCTTCCGTGCGGATGCGGGCGCCCCGCAACATCTCGGTCTCGCTTACGCTCAGGACGAGTTCCAGGTCAGCGGGCTGGCGGCGTAGCTGCTCCCGCATCGTCTGCGCGAGCGGGCGCCGAGCCTTGAACTCGGCCGCATGGTCCTCGTCCTGGGTGGGCACGGGGCTCTCCGGTCTCAGGCGGCAACACCGGATCCGCGGATTAGGGTTGGGTTCGGGCGCCGAGGATGCCGGCCAGAGCGCCGTCGAGGGCTGTGCGGAGTTGGTGGGGATCGCGTCGGACCTGGGTGAGGAGCAGGCCGCCTTGTACGGCTGTGAGCGTGCGGTGGGCGAGCGCGCGGGGGTCGGCGTCGGGCCGTAGCTCGCCGCGGGCTGCCATGCGCTCGAGTCCTTCGCGGATCGCGGACTCCCAGCGGTCGAGGCCGTCGGCCAGTTCGAGGCGGGCGCCATCGTCGTGTTCGGCGAGCTGGCCGGCGAGCGAGCCGATCGGACAGCCGCCCTTCGCGCCGCGTGCCTGTTGGAGGGTCACGAGCGCGTCGGTCCAGGCACGTAGCCCTTCGACGGTGTCGAGCTGCGTGAACAGCGCCGCCTGGCCACCGAGGACCTCGTCGGTGACGGCACGCGCGACCGCTCGCATGAGGTCGTCGCGGTCGGCGAAATAGTGGTAGAGCTGGCTCTTGGACGCGTGCGCTCGGGCGCGGACGGCGTCGAGTGACGTGCCCGCAACCCCGCGTTCTGCGACGAGCTCCGCAGCCGCACGAACGATCCGCTCGCGCGTCGCGCGGCCTCTCACGGTTACCGGCTGAGCACTCGGCACATGCGCAGTCTAGCTTGCTGGACCGGTTGGTCCATTGTCTGGTAGGCTCCGCGTCTAATGGACCGCACGGTCCATTAATGTATACCGATGAATGGAGCGAGCCGCGATGCCGACAATCGCCGAGCAGGTCAACGAGGTCAAAGCCACTGCCGCCAGCCGCCTGCCAGAGGACGTAGTCGCCGTGTTCGGGTCCGATCAGGCCGCGCTCGCCGCCGCCGGCGTTCCTGCTGGCGCGGTGGCCGTTGGCGACACGCTTGCACCGTTCGCGCTGCCCGACGCGACCGGCCAGACACGCACGCTCGAGGAACTCACAGCGGGAGGTCCCGCTGTCATCGTCTTCTACCGGGGCGGCTGGTGCCCGTACTGCAACCTCACGCTTCGCACCTACCAACGCGATCTCCTACCCCAGCTCGCCGACTACTCGGCTCGCCTCGTCGCGATCTCCCCGGAAACGCCCGACGCCTCGCTCAGCACGCAGGAGAAGGCCGAACTGACCTACACCGTCCTCAGCGACACTGCCGCTGAGCTCGCCAGCTCGCTCGGCATCACGTTCCAGCCCTCCGAGGCCGGCCTCACGACCCAACGCAAACTCGGCGTCGACATCCGCACCACCCGCGCGGACAACGGCACCCTGCTACCGATGCCGACCGTCCTGATCGTCGACCGCGACCACGTCGTGCGCTTCGTCGACATCCACCCCGACTACACCGGCCGCACCGAGACCAACGACACCCTCGCCGCACTCCAAAAGCTCCCAAGGTGACAAGTGCGCTCAGCTTCGTGCGCCATGCGGAGCTCTCGCACTCGCCTTAGATCCGAGCGCTCGAGTACCGGAGCGCCGCGTGCTCGCTCGGGACGAAGACCGGGCGCGCCGAGCCGACCCGAACGGGTGCCCGCAATGGCCTGTGGCCTCTCGAAGCGAGCGTCGCTCCTAGCGAACTGGCCGCACGACCTGCGACCCGGGCTGTCAGCGATCTCGAGAAACGCGCAGTTTTGATCGTCGGGGCTGGCGGCGAGTGCTCAGGCCGACGCGCGCGCCGCGACCTCGACCACGACTACACGATCCGGCGCAGCGAGTGCAGACTGCGCCGCCGCTTGGAGCGCCTCGCGATCGAGGTCATAGCGGTTGGCGACCGCCGCCAGCGGCTCGCCAATCCCGAGCTCCGGGTAGAGCAGCTGCACCTCGACTGGCTTGCCGTCGGCGAGCGCGACGATTGCGCGAGCATGCACCTCGTCGCTCGTATCTGCGTGCGATCCTTCGCGGATCGAGATTGATATTGCGTTCGCAGCGCTGTCGTAGTCAGCTCGCATTGTCAGCTCCGTAGGAAAACGGTGATCACGAAGTCGGGACCATCGCCGGCTACCACAACAAGGATAAGCCGACCGTCCACGGTCCGGCCCGTCAGGCGCGCGTTGCCGCGATCATCAACGTCTCGCGCAACGGGATTACCGGCCGCGGACTCGACGTCGTCCAAGGCGATGCCGTACAGCCGCATCTCGTTTCTCGCGTGGCGGCTCAGCCTCATGCCGGCGTGCATCTTGACCACGACGACGGCGGCAGCGCCCTGCGGCCGGCGCGCGCCCGGATCGTCTACGGGAGAGCGCTCGCGTACAACGAAAACGACACATGGGATGTCCGAGACTCTGCTGCCGTGGTCCACCAGGAGCGGCGATCGCAGCCGCGAGCCAAAATCCTGACGCTGGGCGGCAGCGGCAGGATCGTGCCAAATTGCAGCCACTTCCCATGGGCACGGCTGGTTTCGAACCAGCGACCTCTCGCGTGTGAAGCGATATATCCGTCCGCGCGAAAACGCCCGTTCTGCCTGCAAATCGGCCCAATCTGCGAGCGTGACGCAAACGGCAGTTTCCCGTAGTTTGCGTTCATTTGCCGGGAGTTCGGGCAGTTGTGGCCGCTCGACTGCCCATTCGCTGCGCCGCACGAGCGGGGGCGATGGAAGCGGTCATGTAGCTGCTAACATGCGACGAATGACGCTACCTGTTCGGGAGTACGAGGTTGGGGTGCGCGAGCTGCACGATCGACTCAGCGAGCATCTTGAGCGCGTCGAGCAGGGCGCTGAGGTGCTCGTCACGCGCCGTGGCCGTCGGATCGCGCGACTGTCGAGCGTTGGCGTCGAGGATCCGCTCAACGATCTCGTTCGCCGCGGGCTGATTACCGCACCGACGCGACCGCGCAGCTCGCGTCGGGCGAGCGTCAAGGCGAAGGGCTCGGTGTCGGACCTCGTTGCTGACCAGCGCCGCTGATCCTGTACTTCGACACCTCGGCGCTGGTCAAGCTCGTCATCATCGAGAACGACTCCAAAGTCGCATCGCAGCTGTGGGACACACCGCTAGCCGCGGCATCGAGCATTCTCTACTACGCCGAGGGCCGCGCGGCACTCGCGGGCGCGCGACGTGGCGGGCGTCTGACCGCTACCGGGTACAAGCTCGCCTGCGAAGAGTTCGAGTCGCTGCAAAGCGAGCTGCTAATCGTCGGCATCGACAGCGCGCTCGTCCACGAGGCCGGACAGCTGGCCGGACAACACGGGCTGCGCGGCTACGACGCGGTGCACCTCGCGAGCGCGCTGTCGCTCGCGACTGACACCACGGTCGTCAGCTGGGACGACGACCTCCGGCGAGCAGCCGCAGAAAGCGGATGCGCCATCGCTCCCGCAGACTGACCCGCCAGCACCACGCACGCGAGCGAGCGGGGGCCAGCACCTGCGTCCATGTCGCGCCGACATGACGCTCGCCTCTCGCGCTGAGCAGCAACCAGCGGCCCGTGAGGTTCGGCGGCTGCTCTGGCGAGAAGCGACAGTCTCTGCTGTGGCAGGATTGGCTACGTGGGCCCGGTGATCGGGGAGTTCGACGGGAAGGCACTGTATTCGGCCTTGGATGCCAAGCGCCGGGCTGAGGGACTCAGCTGGGCGGGCGCGGCCGCGGCGATCTGGGACATGGCGCCGGTGCTCAATGCGGCTCGCGAAGCGCGCGGACTGGCGAACCATCCGATCAGCTCCTCGACGTTGCAGAGCCTGGGCAAGAGTGGCAACACAAGCTGCCAGCACGCGCTGTTTTTCTTGCGCTGGCTCGATCGCACGCCGGAGAGCTTCCTAGTTGGCGCCGCCCTTGACGCCGGCGCGCCGCTGCCGGCCTGCGGCCCGGACCGCCGCCCGCGCTGGGATCTGAAGGCGCTGCACGCCGCACTCAATGAAGCCCGGGCGAGCCGTGGTGCAACCTGGGCGCAGGCTGCACAGGACCTGCGCTGCCAGGCGGGGCAGCTGACTGGCCTGAAGACCGCTCGCTTCGCGACCGGAATGGGGCTCGCCATGCGCGTCACTCAGTGGGTCGGTCGCCCGGCTACCGACTTCACGTACCTGGCGCGCTGGTGAGGCGGAGCTCCCCACGTCGACCAGGGCGCTGATGCTGGTCGCGCGAACGAGCTGCGTGAGGACTGCCGCGGCGGGCGCCTGCTTTCCGTGAGGCTGTCGCGTAAAGGGTCCGATTTCTGACGTGTAAGCCTGCGGGGTTAGCTGACGGGCTCGCGCTTTTGCGCTAC
>PKXY01000026.1:154765-154904 GCA_003132505.1 Solirubrobacterales bacterium | reverse complement strand
AAGTACGGCGCCAAGCGGCCGAAGAAATAGAAATAGGAGAGCGCTATGTCACGCCGAGCCCAAGCCCCCATCCGGGTCATTCTTCCAGACCCGAAATTCCACAACGACATGCTGGCAAAGTTCATGAACGTGGTCATGC
>PKXY01000026.1:0-154756 GCA_003132505.1 Solirubrobacterales bacterium | reverse complement strand
AACGTCAAGCCCGTGGTCGAGGTCAAATCGCGCCGTGTCGGCGGCGCAACTTATCAAGTTCCGGTTGAAGTTCGCTCCACTCGCCGCCAGACACTGGCTATGCGTTGGGTTCTCGATGCGGCACGTGAGCGCAGCGAGAAGTCCATGGCGTATCGCCTCGCCCATGAGCTCATGGACGCCGCGGAAAACCGCGGCGCCGCCGTGCGCAAGCGCGAGGACACGCACCGCATGGCAGAGGCCAACAAAGCCTTCGCGCATTACCGCTGGTAACAGCGGTCGCGTTCACACATCACCGGAGGACTTCTTCATCGTGGCACGCGCTACGCCCATCGAGCGTTATCGCAACATCGGCATCTCAGCGCATATCGACGCCGGGAAGACGACTGCGACCGAACGCATCCTTTTCTACACGGGCGTGTCGCACAAGATCGGCGAGGTGCACGACGGTGCAGCGGTGATGGATTACATGGAGCAGGAGCAGGAGCGCGGCATCACGATCACCTCGGCCGCCACGACCTGCCAGTGGAAGGACCACCGGATCAACATCATCGACACGCCCGGCCACGTCGATTTCACCGTCGAGGTCGAGCGCTCGCTGCGCGTGCTGGACGGCGCGATCGCCCTATTTGACTCGGTCGCCGGCGTCGAGCCGCAGTCCGAGACCGTCTGGCGCCAGGCCGACAAGTACCACGTTCCGCGGATCGCCTACATCAACAAGATGGACCGGATCGGCGCCGATTTCGAGCGCGGAGTCCAGACGATGATCGATCGCCTCGCCGCCCACCCTGTACCGATCCAGCTTCCGATCGGGGCCGAGAGCGAGTTCGAGGGAATCATCGACCTCGTGAAGATGAAGGGGATCTACTACCTCGACGAGCTCGGCACCGAGCAGGAGGAGCGCGAGATCCCCGCCGAGCTCGCCGATGCCGCCGCCGCTGCTCGCGAGCACCTGCTCGAGGAGGTCTCACACTTCGACGACGCGCTGATCGAGCTGATCCTCGAGGAGCAGGAGATCCCGGTCGAGCTGCTCAAGCGCGCAATCCGCAAGGCGACGCTGGCGATCGCCCTGACACCGGTCCTCTGTGGCTCCTCGTTCAAGAACAAGGGCGTCCAGCCGCTGCTCGACGCGGTGCTCGACTACCTGCCCTCACCGCTCGAGGTCCCCCCGATGATTGGAATCGAGCCGTCGAAGGACGGTGAGGGCGTCGAGGCGATCCGCGAGCCCGACGATTCGGCGCCTTTCTCGGCGCTCGCCTTCAAGATCATGGCCGACCCGTTCGTCGGCAAGCTCACCTACTTCCGCATCTACTCGGGCAAGCTCACATCGGGCGCCCGCGTGCTCAACGCCTCGACCGGGCGCACCGAGCGGATCGGGCGGATCCTGATGATGCACGCCAACGACCGCGAGGACGTCACCGAGGTCTACGCCGGCGACATCGCCGCCGCGGTCGGCATCAAGCAGGTCACGACCGGCGACACGCTCTGCGCGCCCGACGCGCCGATCAAGCTCGAGCAGATCATTTTCCCGGAGCCCGTGATCAAGGTCGCGGTCGAGCCGAAGACGAAGGTCGACCAGCAGAAGATGTCGGTCGCGCTCGGCCGCCTCGCCGAGGAGGACCCGACGTTCCGCGTTCAGACCAACGACGAGACCGGCCAGACCGAGATCTCCGGCATGGGCGAGCTGCACCTTGAGGTGCTGGTCGACCGGATGAAGCGCGAGTACGGCGTCGAGGCAAATGTCGGCCGCCCGCAGGTCTCCTATCGCGAGACGGTCCGCGGCGAGGCCAAGCACGTCGAGGGGCGCTTCGTGCGCCAGACCGGCGGCTCGGGCCAGTACGGCATCGTCTATATCAACCTCGAGCCGGCTCCCGGCGAGGGTTTCGACTTCGTCAACAAGATCAAGGGCGGCTCGATTCCGAGCGAGTTCATCCCCGCGGTCGAGAAGGGCTGCGAGGAGGCGCTCGAGAACGGCGTCAAGGCCGGCTACCCGATGGTCGACATCCGCGTCACGCTGACCGACGGCAAGTACCACGACACCGACTCTTCGGAGATCGCCTTCAAGATCGCCGGCTCGCTCGCCTTCAAGGAGGCCGCGCGCCGCGCCAAGCCGGTTCTGCTCGAGCCGGTCTTCGCGGTCGAGGTCGTCGTCCCCGAGGACTTCCTCGGCGAAGTGATCGGCGATCTCTCGCGCCGGCGCGGGCGGATCGAGGGCCAGGAGCGGCGCGGCAACGCGCTCGCTGTCACGGCCCGCGTGCCGCTGTCCGAGATGTTCGGCTACGCGACCGACCTGCGCTCCAACACGCAGGGGCGCGCCAACTACACGATGCAATTTGAGCGCTACGAGGAAGTGCCGCCGAACATCGCCGAGAAGGTCGTCGAGAGCCGCGGTGGCGAGTCAGCTGCAGCGGCATAGCAGCGCCCACCGTCGCCGGACGACGGTTTCTGAGAGTATTTCCGGGTTCGCCCCCGATGGGCGGGCCTCCAACTGCGAACACAGGAGCAACTGAAGTGGCAAAGGCGAAGTTCGAGCGCGACAAGCCGCACGTCAACGTCGGCACGATCGGTCACATCGATCACGGCAAGACGACGCTTACCGCTGCCATAACGAATGTGCTCGCCGAGAAGATGGGCGGGGAGGCCAAGAGCTTCGAGGAGATCGACAACGCTCCCGAAGAGCGCGAGCGCGGCATCACGATCGCGACCTCGCATGTCGAGTACCAGACAGAGAACCGCCACTACGCGCACGNNCAGATGGACGGCGCGATCCTCGTCGTCTCGGCCGCCGACGGCCCGATGCCCCAAACGCGAGAGCACATCCTGCTCGCTCGCCAGGTCGGCGTTCCCTACATCGTCGTCTTCCTCAACAAGGTCGACATGGTCGACGATGAGGAGCTGCTCGAACTGGTCGAGGTCGAGGTGCGCGAGCTGCTTTCGCTCTATGACTTCCCCGGCGATGACATTCCGTTCATTACGGGCTCGGCGCTCAAAGCGCTCGAGGGCGACGAGGCCTACCGTGAGAAGATCCTCGAGCTCGCGGCCGCGCTCGACTCCTACATCCCGCAGCCGGTACGCGAGCTCGACAAGCCGTTCCTGTTGCCGGTCGAGGACGTCTTCTCGATCACCGGTCGCGGCACCGTCGCCACCGGCCGCGTCGAGCAGGGCATCATCAAGACCGGTGAGACGGTCGAGATCGTCGGCATCAAGGACACGACGAGCACCGTCGTGACCGGGGTCGAGATGTTCCGAAAGATCCTCGATCAGGGCCAGGCTGGCGACAACGTCGGCTGTCTGCTCCGCGGCACCAAGCGTGAGGAGATCGAGCGCGGGCAGGTTCTCTGCAAGCCCGGTTCGATCACGCCACACACCCACTTCAAGAGCGAGGTCTACGTTCTCAAGAAGGAGGAGGGCGGCCGTCACACACCGTTCTTCTCGGGCTACCGGCCCCAGTTCTATTTCCGCACCACCGACGTCACCGGCGTGGCGAACCTGCCCGAAGGTGTCGAGATGGTCATGCCCGGCGACAACGTCCAGATGGAGATCGAGCTGATCCAGCCGATCGCAATGGACCCCGGGCTGCGGTTCGCGATCCGCGAGGGCGGCCGCACGGTCGGCTCGGGAGTCGTGACCGAGATCATTAAATAGACAATTTCTTGGCCCGCATAGCGGGCCAAAAAATTGCCGACGCAACAACCGATACGACAGCCGCGGCCTCGCGTTTCAGCACGGGCCGATTGAGACGGGGGAGGCGCAGCCCGCGCCGACACCCCGTGAAGTTTTGAGCAACGGTCACTACCACCGCAACCACTTAGAGAGACAGCGCCGACCCCAATGCCACCCGCAGCTCAAAACAAGATTCGCATCCGCCTCAAGGCCTATGACACCCAGGCCATCGAGACGGCTGCAAAGGAGATCGTCGACACCGCCACGCGGACCGGCGCGACGGTTTCCGGGCCTGTGCCGCTGCCGACCGAGAAGAACGTCTACTGCGTGATTCGTTCGCCGTTCAAGGACAAGGACTCGCGCGAGCACTTCGAGATCCGTACGCACAAGCGGCTGATCGATATCCATCAGCCGACACCGAAGACCGTCGACTCCCTCCAGCGCCTCGATCACCTGCCCGCCGGGGTCGACATCGAGATCCGTCTCGCAAGCTGATGGCCGCGATCCTCGCAAGGAAGCTCGGGATGACGCAGCTCTTTGGGGAGGACGGCGCAGTCGCCCGCGTCACGGTGCTCGAAGCAGGCCCCTGCTACGTCACCGCGATTCGCACGAGCGAGCGCGATGGCTACGACGCGGTGCAGCTCGCTTTCGGCGCGACGCGCGAGAAGTCGCTCAGCAAGCCCGAGCTCGGTCACCTGGCCAAGGCATCGGCGCCGCCGATGCGCCATCTGGTCGAGTTTCGCGGTGAGGGCGAAGGCCTCAACGTCGGTGAGACCGTGGGTCCCGACGTCTTCGAGCCCGGTCAGCGCGTCAAGGTCTCCGGCGTCTCCAAGGGCAAGGGCTTCCAGGGCACCGTCAAGCGCCACCGCTTCAGCCGGGGGCCGGTCACGCACGGCTCCCACAACACCCGCGCGCCGGGCTCGATCGGCGCCTCGGCGACGCCCTCACGCGTGATGAAGGGCATTCGCGGTCCGGGCCAGATGGGCAACAAGCGCATCACGCAGCGCGGACTCGAGGTCGTCGCGGTTCGCCCCGACGAGCATCTCCTATTCATCCGCGGCGCCGTTCCCGGTGCGCGCGGCGGCTACGTCGAGGTCCGGACCGATGGCTGAAGCCCCGGTCCTGGGCGGAGCCAGCCGCTCGGTCGAGTTGAACGCGGACGCCTTCGGCGCGCGCTTCAACGGACCGCTCGTTCACGAGTCGGTACGCGCCGAGTTCGCAGCCCGCCGTCGCGGCAGCGCGTCGACCAAGACGCGCGGCCTGGTCAGCGGCGGCGGCGCGAAGCCGTGGCGTCAGAAGGGGACCGGCCGCGCTCGCGCCGGCTCCTCACGCTCGCCGGTGTGGACCGGTGGCGGCACCGTCTTCGGCCCGCATCCGCGCTCCTACACCTTCAAGGTCAACCGCAAGGAACGCCGGGCCGCGCTGCGCAGCGCGCTTTCTCTGCACGCCGACCGGGGCTCGCTCGCCGTCCTCGATGCCGCCAACCTCGTCGAGCCATCGACCCGGGTCGCGGCCCGGCTGCTCGACGCCTGGGGCCAGCCGCGCGCAACCCTTGTCGTCGTGACTGCCGAGGAGCGCGGCGCAGCACTCTCATTCCGCAACATCGATCGCGTGTCCGTCCTCGAGCCGGCCAGCGTCGGCGTCGCCGACATCGTCGGCGCCGCATCGCTCCTGTGTTCAGATGCGGCATTGGCGGAGCTGACCGCTCGGGCTGCGGGGGCTGCGGGGGCTCCGGGGGACGCGGCTGACGCCGCGCCCTCCTCGCCGGCGGAGCGGCCGGCTGCCGCGCGTGGCCGTGCTGCGTCTGTCCCGGCGAGTGCGGCTGCCGCGGGCGCCGCAGCTTCCTCGCCGCCGGAAGCGACTCCTGCCAGGCGCAGCCGTGCCGTCTCGGCGCCGACGGCGAAGGCGGAGGCGCCCACCGCGAAGGCCAAGGCTCCAGCGAAGCCGAAGGGGACTGCGGGCGCCGCGGCTTCGGCCGCGTCGTCCTCGTCTGCTCCGAAGGCCCCTGCGTCGCGAAGCCGCGCAGCCGCAAAGCCGGCCGCCGAGTCTAAGGCGTCGGCAAAGCCCGCTGGCGAGTCCAAGGCGTCGGCGAAGCCCGCCGCTGCGGCAACCAAACCCAAGGCCACGAAGCCCAAACCCGCCCCGCGCGGTAACACGACGGCTGCAAAGCGCGCCCCGGCCAGGACGCCAAGGCCCGGAGCTGGTGGCGGCAAAGCCGCCACCAGCGAGGACCTCTGATGGAGCACGCCCAGGTGATCATTCGGCCCGTCGTCTCCGAGAAGAGCTACGTGCTCGCGGCTGCCGGCAAGTACACGTTCCGGATCCATCCCGACGCGCACAAGACGCAGGTGCGCCAGGCGGTGGAGGCGATGTTCGCAGTGCACGTCGAGGATGTGCGCACGATCTCGGTGCGACCGAAGCCGAAGCGGCGCGGCGTGACGCGCGGGAAGACGCGCGCTTGGAAGAAGGCGATCGTGCAGGTCCGCTCAGGCGAGACGATTCCGATCTTCGCCGGTCTCGAGGGAGTGCAGGGCTGATGCCGGTTCGCAAGCCAAAGCCGACGAGCCCGGGGATGCGGTTCGTCTCCTACTCGGACTTCGCCGAGGTCACGACCGACAAGCCGGAGCGCTCGCTCGTCGAGGGCCTGACGAAAAGCGGCGGTCGCAACTCCTACGGCCGCAAGACCTCACGCCACCGTGGCGGCGGCGCCAAGCGTCTCTATCGCAAGATCGACTTCAAGCGACGGAAGGACGGTGTGCCGGCGCGCGTCGCGGCGATCGAGTACGACCCCAACCGAACCTCCTACATCGCGCTCCTGCACTATGCGGACGGCGAGAAGCGCTACATCCTTGCGCCCAACCGACTGACGGTCGGCATGACTGTGATGTCGGGCGAGGAGGCGGAGATCGCGGTCGGCAACTGCATGTCGCTGACGAAGATGCCGACCGGCACGGTGGTTCACAACGTCGAGCTCCAGGCTGGCCGCGGTGGCCAGCTCGGCCGATCGGCCGGGACCTCGATTCGGCTGATGGCGAAGGACGGCGACATGGCCACGCTGCGACTTCCCTCGGGCGAGATGCGGCTCGTGCGCGCGGAGTGTCGCGCCACGGTCGGCGTGCTCGGGAACGCCGACCATCAGAACGTCAAGATCGGCAAGGCCGGTCGCAAGCGCCACCTCGGCGTACGACCGCAGACGCGTGGCACCGCGATGAACCCGGTCGATCACCCGCACGGCGGTGGTGAGGGCTCAACGACGCCCGGACGTCATCCGGTCACCCCGTGGGGTGTGCCGACGCTCGGATACCGCACGCGTAAGAAAGGCAAGGGCTCGGATCGCTACATCGTTCGCGGCCGGCGCCGCGGGAAGGGTAAGCGATGAGCCGTTCGAGCAAGAAGGGGCCGTACGTCGAGGAGCGCTTGCTCGCGCGCGTCAACGCGATGAACGCCGCCAACACAAAGCAGATGCTCAAGACCTGGTCGCGAGCATCGACGATCTTCCCCGAGATGGTCGGCCATACGATCGCCGTCCACGACGGGCGTAAGCACGTTCCGGTTTTTGTCAGCGAGTCGATGGTCGGTCATAAGCTCGGCGAGTTCGCCCCGACCCGCACCTACCGCGGCCACGCCGGCTCAGGGAAGATCAGGTAGCCGATGGCTGATTCAGACGAGCTGAAGCCGCCGCGTCGGCGTGCCGCAGCGAAGAAGACTGCGGCTGCCGCGGCTGAAGCCGCGTCGTCCTTGGCTGCGCCGAAGCCGGCTGCCAAGCGCACTCGTGCGACCGCGAAGAAGACTGCGGCTGCCGCAGCTGACGCCGCGTCCGCGCCGGTGCCGGCCGCGACGCGTACCCGTGCTGCCGCGAAGAAGCCGCCGGCCGACAAGGCTGCTGAGGCGAAGCCGGTGCGTAGCCGGGCCGTGGCGAAGAAGCCCGCTGGTGAGCCTGCTGCCACTACGGCGGCTGCGGCGGTTGGCAAGGCGGCCGCGCCGGCCGCCGCCAAGACCCGGCGACCGGCACGTAGAGGTGCGCTAGCCAAGGAATCGGCCAAGCCGGTTCCGGTGGCGTTCACGGTCAGGGCGCAGGCCCGCTACGTTCGCTCTTCGGCGCGCAAGGCGCGGCTTGTGTGCGACCACATTCGCGGCAAGTCGGTGCCTGAGGCCCGCGCCGTGCTGGCGTTCGCGCCGCGCGGCGTCGCCAAGGACTGGTCGAAGCTGCTCGATTCGGCGATCGCCAACGCCGAGAACAACCACGAGCTCGTCGGCGACGAGCTTCACGTCACCACGGTCTACGCCGACGAGGGGCCGACACTGAAGCGCTTCACGCCGCGCGCGATGGGTCGCGCGACGCCGATCCACAAGCGCACGAGCCACCTGACGATCATGCTCGGGCCGAAGGAGTAGCGATGGGACAAAAAGTTCATCCCGAGTCGATGCGTGTGGGCTACATCCACGACTGGCAGTCGAACTGGTTCAACGAGCGCAACTTTGCCCAGTTCCTTTTCGAGGACATCAAGATCCGCGATCACATCACGCGCAAGCTCGCGCACGCCGGCCTCTCGGACATCACGATCAAGAAGAACTCCAACGAGGTCGAAGTGAACATTCGCACTGCCCGGCCGGGCATCGTTATCGGCAAATCGGGGACCGAGGTGGATGCGCTGCGCAAGGATCTCCACCGCATCACCGGCAAGCAGATCAAGGTCAACATCCTCGAGATCAAGCGCCCCGAGCTNNGCGCGATGAAGCGCGCGCTGACGAGTGCGATGCGCTCGGGAGCCAAGGGTGCGAAGGTCCAGGTGTCAGGTCGGCTCGGCGGTGCCGAGATGGCGCGCACCGAGGCCTACTCGGATGGCCGCGTGCCGCTCCACACGATGCGAGCCGACATCGATTACGGCTTCTACGAGGCGCGTACCACCTTCGGGCGGATCGGCGTCAAGTGCTGGATCAACAAGGGCGAGATCATGCCCGAGGGCTACACCGGCGCCGACCTAACGGACATGAGCGCACCACCGCCACCAGGCAGCGATCGCGGCGATCGTGGTGAGCGCGACGGCGGTGGGCGCGGCCGCGGCGGAGGATCGGACGGACCGGGCGGTGGTCGTGGCGGTCGTGGCGGTCGCGGGGGTCGCGGCGGGCGTGGCGGCAGCGGAGGCCCAGCCTGATGCTTGCCCCCAAGCGCGTCAAGCACCGCAAGCAGCACCGCGGCCGGCGGAGCGGGGTCTCGCGCGGCCAGGTGAAGGTTCAGTTTGGCGAGTACGGGCTGAAGTCGCTCGAAGCCGGCTGGCTGACCAACCGACAGATCGAGGCTGCCCGCATCGCGATGACCCGCAAGATCCGCCGTGGCGGAAAGGTGTGGATCAACGTGTTTCCAGACAAACCCGTGACAAAGAAGCCGGCCGAGACCCGGATGGGCTCCGGCAAGGGGTCCCCCGAGGGTTGGGTCGCGGTAGTCAAGCCGGGCCGGGTCATGTTCGAGCTCGCCGGCGTGCCCGAGTCGCTTGCGCGCGACGCGATGCGCCTCGCCGGACACAAGCTGCCGGTTAGGACCAAGTTCGTTTCCCGCGAGGACTGATGGCGACGTCCGCAAGAGACCTCCGGGATTACAGCGATACCGAGCTCGCCGCGCACGTGGCGACGGCGCGCCGCGAGCTGTTCGGGCTGCGCTTCCAGAACGCGACTGGGGAGCTCGAGAACACCGCCGGTCTGCGCGCCGGCCGCCGAGCGATCGCCCGCGCAATCACGATAGAGCGGGAGCGCAAGCTCCGCGCTGAGGACGAAGAGAGTTGAGCATGGCTGACGAAGAGACCCAAGACGACGCGACCGAGCTTGCCGCAGACGCGCCGCCGGTAGCTCCCGAGGAGCCGGCAGCCGGCGCAGTGCCGCAGGCCGAAGTGCCACCGGCCGACGAGGAGCCCGCAACGGTCGAGCCCGCCGCCGAGGCGTCCGATGATGAACCAGCGGCAGTCGCAGACGAAGCGAGCGGCGACACGGAGCCCGAGGAGGAATCGGTTTCGGAGCCAAGCTCCGAAACCGCGTCCGACGAGGTCGTGCCCGGCAACCCGAAGGAGCGTCGCCGCCTCGCCCGCCAGCGCGCGGCTGCTCCGGGCGCTGCGTCGCGTACCCCGGAGCAGCGCCAGGAAGAGCGCGATGCTCTGCGTGCGAGGAACGCCAAGGCCCGCTCGCACCGGCGCCACAAGGTACGTGCAAAGAAACCCGCCGCGACCGCGGCCGTGGAAACCGCCGAGGGCCAGGCGCGCGGCACGCAGAAGACTCGCCAGGGAATCGTCGTATCGGACAAGGCGGCGAAGACGATCACGGTTCGTATCGATACTTCGCGTCGGCACCTCCGTTATCAGAAGATCGTTCGCAGCTCGAAGACGCTGCACGCGCACGACGAGCATGACGAGGCGCATGAGGGCGACCTCGTGCGCCTCCTCGAGACGCGCCCGCTGTCGGCGACCAAGCGCTGGCGGCTGCTTGAGATCGTGGAGCGGGCGCGATGATCCAGAGCGAGACACGGCTGCGCGTTGCCGACAACACGGGCGCCCGCGAGATCCTCTGCATCCGCGTCAAGGGCGGCTCGCGCCGGCGCTACGCGCACGTCGGCGACATCATCACCGCGACCGTCAAGCAGGCGACGCCGCAGGGCACCGTAAAAAAGGGCGAGGTCGTCACGGCTGTGGTCGTGAGGACCAAGAAGTCCTTCGGCCGCCCCGACGGCACATACATCGCTTTTGACGAGAACGCCGCGGTCATCATCGACGAGCAGAACAACCCCCGCGGGACGCGCATCTTCGGACCGGTCGCGCGCGAGCTGCGTGAACGCAACTTCATGAAGATCGTCTCGCTCGCGCCGGAGGTGCTGTGATGAAGATCCATCGCGATGACCAGGTGATGGTGATCAGCGGCAAGGATCGCGGCAAGATCGGCAAGGTCACGCGGGTCGAGCCAAAGAAGCAGCGCGTCTTCGTCGAAGGACTCAACCTGATCAAGCGCCATGAGCGCCCGCGCCAGGTGGCCGGGGCGACGCGCGCCGAGACGGTCGGCGGCGTGATCGAGCGGCCCGGGCCGATCCACGTCTCGAACGTCGCGCTGCTCGATCCCAAGGATCGCAAGCCGACCCGTGTGAGCATCGACCGCGGCGAGGATGGCCGGCCCTTCCGCGTCGCGCGTCGCTCGAAGTCGAGGCTCGACTGATGGCAACAAAAGAGACAGCCCGCCTGAAGACCCGCTACGAAGGCGAGATCCGCCCCTCGCTGCTCGAGCGCTTCGGCTACTCCTCGTTGATGCAGGCTCCCGCGATCCGCAAGATCACCCTCAATATGGGCGTCGGTGACGGCAAGCAGGACTCGAAGGTGATCGACGCGGCAACCGAGCAACTCGCGACGATCGCCGGCCAGCGACCGAACGTGCGCCGCGCGCGCAAGTCGATCGCAAACTTCAAGCTGCGCGAGGGAATGCCGGTTGGCGTCTCGGTCACGCTCCGAGGCGAGCGCGGATACGAGTTCCTCGATCGGCTGATGTCCGTTGCGATCCCCCGGATCCGAGACTTCCGCGGTCTCAACCCGCGTTCCTTCGACGGCCGCGGCAACTACTCGATGGGCGTACGCGAGCAGATCATCTTCCCGGAGATCGACTACGACTCGGTCGACCAGGTCCGCGGCCTCGACATCACGATCACGACCAGCGCCAGCACCGACGTGGAAGCGTTCGCCCTGCTCGAGGCCTTCGGCTTCCCCTTCTCACAGGAAGGCCGCCCGAAGCTCCCTGGCGATCCCGAGGCCGAACCCGAGCCCGAGGTGGCAACCGCGCCGAAGCCGGAGGCAGCAGCAGTCGAGCCGAACGTGGACTTCGTCGTCGAGGACCTGAGCGGCGAGCCGGTCGGCATCGTCTCGGGCAGCGTGCTCGAGGATGACGCGGGCAACCCGGTCGGCGAGCTGATCGTCGAAGAGGTGCTCGTCGAGGACGAGTCCGGCGCGCCGGCCGCGGTGATCGAGGAGATCATTGTCGAGGACCTCTCCGGAAACGTGATCGCCGAGGAGATCCTCGTCGAGGAGATCACCGGGCCTCCGCCCGAAGACAGCACGGAGGCGCCCGCCGACGCGGCTGCTCCGCCAGAGGACGACGAATCTGCTTCGTCGCCAGACGAAACAGATTAGGAGAACAAATTGGCCAAGACCTCACAACGAGTGCGACAGGCGCGCACCCCCAAGTTCAAGACACGCGGGTACAGCCGCTGCAACCGCTGCGGCCGTGCACGCTCGGTGTATAAGAAGTTCGGCCTCTGCCGGATCTGTCTGCGCGAGATGGCGCACCAGGGGCAGATCCCGGGCATGACGAAGTCATCGTGGTAACGGAGATACAAGCATGTCGATGACCGACCCGATCGCCGATTTCCTGACGCGGATCCGCAACGCGATTCACGCCTCGCACGAGACGGTGCTGATGCCGGGCTCGAGGCAGAAGTCCGAGCTTGCCCGGATCCTCGCCGAGCAGGGCTATATCGACGCCTTCAGCGTCGCCCCCGCGACCGGCGCTCCGGGCGAGGTGCTCGAGATCCGTCTCAAGTACGACGATTCGCGTCGCTCGGCGATCTCCGGCTTGCGCCGTGTGTCGCGACCCGGGAGGCGCGCCTACGTCGACGCAAAGCACATCCCTCGTGTCCACGGCGGGACCGGTACCACGATCGTTTCGACTTCGCGTGGCGTGATGACCGGGCATGAGGCCCGCGCTGCCGGCGTCGGCGGCGAGGTCGTGGCGGAGATCTGGTGAATGTCGCGCATCGGTAGAGCACCGATTCCGGTTCCGAGCGGCGTCGAGGTGACGATCGAGCCCGAGCTCGTCGCGGTCAACGGCCCGAGGGGCGCGCTGTCCGAGCGAATCCCGCGCGACATCACCGTCGCGCGCGAGGATGACCGGCTGGTCGTGACCCGGCCGACCGATCGCGGCGAGCACCGTGCGCTACACGGACTGGTTCGTACGCTGGTCGCCAACATGGTGATCGGCGTCACCGACGGCTACGAGAAGCGCCTCGAGATCCAGGGCGTCGGCTACCGTGCCCAGCTGAAGGGCCGCGACCTCGAACTCGCGCTCGGCTTCTCGCACCCGGTCAACGTCCCAGCGCCGGAAGGCATCGAGTTCGAGGTGCCGGTGCCGACACGGGTGGTCGTCCGCGGGATCTCGAAGCAGCAGGTCGGTGAGGTCGCCGCCAAGATTCGCAAGCAGCGCCCGCCCGAGCCCTACAAGGGCAAGGGGATCCGTTACGAGGGCGAGGTCGTCGCCCGCAAGGTCGGCAAGCGCGCGTGAGGAGCAGGCAATGTCAGTACTGACGAAGCAAGCTCGTCGATTGAAGCGTCGTCGGCGCGTCCGCGCGAAGGTGACGGGCACGGCCGCGCGTCCGCGCGTCTCCGTCTTTCGCTCCAATCGCGGCATCTCTGCACAGCTGATCGACGACGTCTCCGCGCGCACGCTCGCAGCCGTGAGCTGGACCGAGGCCGCGCTGCGCGAGCTCGCCCCAACGGAGCGCGCGACCCGCGCCGGAGCCCTCCTTGCGGAGCGTGCTAAGGCCGCCGGCATCAGCACAGCCGTGTTCGATCGCGGTGGCTATCTCTATCACGGCCAGGTCAAGGCGCTCGCGGAGGGGGCGCGGGAAGCCGGCCTGACGCTCTAGGGCCGCTGCTACGCTAACCCGCTCATGCGAATCGATCGAACAGTCAGTGCCGCCGGACTTGACCTCCAGGAGCGCGTCGTCGAGATCAACCGCGTCGCCAAGGTCGTCAAGGGGGGGCGGCGGTTCTCGTTCACGGCGCTAGTGGTCGTGGGCGATGAGAAGGAGATCGTCGGCGTCGGCTATGGCAAGGCGAACGAGGTTCCGCTCGCGATCCAGAAGGGCGTCGAGCAGGCCAAGAAGTCGCTCTTCCGCGTGCCCAAGTACGGCTCGACGATCACCCACGAGACGACCGGCGTGTTCGGTGCCGGCAGGGTCTTCCTCAAGCCGGCGGCTCCCGGTGCCGGCGTGATCGCCGGTGGCGGGGTCCGCGCCGTGCTCGAGCTGGCCGGGATCCATGACATCCTCTCCAAGAGCCTCGGCTCACAGAATCCGATCAACCTCGTGAAGGCGACGGTCGATGGCCTCAAGAGCCTTCGTACGCCGCTCGAGGTTGCCGAGCTTCGCGGCCTGTCGGTCGCCCAGGTGCTCGGCCTCGAAGACAAGCGGGTCGGTGCGACGGCCGCCAAAGGCGGCGCCGACCGCCCAGCCGAGGAGGCGAAGACATGAGCCCGAGCGCCAAGTCCGACGCGAGCATCCGCGTCACGCAAACCCGCTCGCGCAACGGCGCTGACAAAGCCCAGCTCGCGACGCTTCGCTCACTCGGTCTGCGCCGCATCGGTCACACCGTGGGGGTCGCCGACGGTCCGCAGATCCGCGGCATGCTCCACCGTGTCCGCCACCTAGTTCACGTCGAAGAGCCAACGACGTGACGCCCCCCGCTCCAAGGACAAGGGCCAAGAAGCCGACCGACCCTGAAGAGCCGACGCAGGCGGATGCCCCGAAGGCGCAGGCCGCCGAGCCCCGCATCGGACTGCACTCGCTGAGCCCGGCCCCCGGTTCCCGCCGCCCGCGCAAGCGTGTCGGGCGCGGCGAAGGCTCGGGCACCGGCAAGACAGCGGGTCGCGGCCAGAAGGGCTACGGCTCGCGCTCGGGCGCCAAGGACCGTGCCCGCTTCGAGGGTGGGCAGATGCCAATTCACATGCGGATGCGCAAGCTACGCGGTCCGCACAAGAAGCAGTCGATGCCGTTCGAGCCGTTTCGCACTCATACCCAACCCGTCAACCTTGTCGACCTCGAGGCCCGCTTCGACGCCGGCGCCGACGTCACGCTCGACGCGCTCCGCGCGGCCGGCCTCGGCACGCGCAAGAACATCCCAGTCAAGATCCTCGCCACGGGAGAGCTCAGCAAGGGCTTGACCGTCCACGCCCACGCCTTCAGCAAGACCGCGCGTGAGCGCATCGAGGCCGCCGGCGGCAGTTGCACCCAGATCGACCAGTAACGGGGCCTCGGCCGGATAAGGCGGAGAGGTGGCGAGCGCGCGCGCAAACGCATCATCGGCACCGTGCGCCGCGGCTCCGCGCTACCCCGCGGCAAACCCGTCCGGCGGAGGCCCGAAGGGGCCGAAGCCCCTCTAGACTGAGCGCTGGATGATCAGCACGATCCTCAGCTCGCTCTCGGTGCCGGAGATCCGCAGGAAGATCGGCTTCACGGCGCTGATGCTTGGGCTGTACCGTCTCGGCGCCCACATTACGGTGCCCGGAGTCAGCTCCAGCGCCGCCAAGAGCCTGTCCAACCAGGCCGGTTCTTCGGGCGGGATCCTGAGCTTCCTCAACCTGTTCTCGGGCGGAGCGCTGCTGCAGGTCGCGGTTTTTGCGCTCGGGATCATGCCCTACATCACGGCCTCGATCATCCTCCAGCTCCTGACCGTCGTCGTGCCCTCGCTCGAGAAGCTCTCCAAGGAGGGTGAGGTCGGGCAGGCCCGCATCACGCAGTACACGCGCTACCTGACCGTTGGACTCGCCTTCGCCCAGTCGATCGGCTATGTCTTCCTGTTCCGCTCGCTGAGCAGCGCCTCGCAGCCGATCATTCCCCAGTTCGACCTGCAGCACATCTTCCTGATCGTGATGTCGATGACCGCCGGCACCGTGCTCGTCATGTGGATGGGCGAACTGATCACCCAGCGCGGCATCGGCAACGGCATCTCGCTGATGATCTTCGCCTCGATCGTCTCGCGCCTGCCGAGCGCTGCGCAGACCTGGTACACGTCGGACAACCAGGTCTTCAAGGTGGTCCTGCCGTTCCTCGTCCTCGCCGTTGTAGCGGCCGTCGTCTTCGTGCAGGAGGGCCAGCGGCGGATCCCGGTGCAGTACGCAAAGCGCGTGATCGGCCGACGCATGACCTCAGGCGGTCAGACCTACCTGCCGCTGCGCGTCAACATGGCCGGTGTCATCCCGGTGATCTTCGCCGCCTCGCTGATGGCGTTCCCGCCGACCGTCGGCCAGCTGCTGCACACGCACTGGTCGCAGCAGATCGCCGACTTCTTCTCGCCGAGCGGCTGGCATTACATCCTCGGCGAGGCGCTCCTAATCATCGTCTTCACCTACTTCTATACGGCCGTGACCTTCAATCCCGTCGACCAGGCCGACAACCTGAAGAAGTACGGCGGCTTCATTCCGGGAGTCAGACCCGGTCGGCCGACGGCCGAGTTCCTCGATCGAATCCTCGCTCGGTTGACCTTCCCGGGAGCGCTTTATCTCGCTGCCGTCGCGGTCCTGCCGGCGATCGTCTACGCGCGCACCGGCGTGACGTTCAACTTCGGCGGAACTTCGATCATCATCGTCATCGGCGTCGCGCTCGACACGATGAAGCAACTCGAGGCGCAGCTGATGATGCGCAACTACGAGGGCTTCCTGAAAGCCTAGAGTTGGCGCGGTACGCTTCGCCGTCTCCGCTCACGCCGAGCGCGTGCGGCGGGGAAGGGAGATCGCGATGGCCGAATTGAACCTCATCCTGCTCGGACCGCCCGGCGCAGGCAAAGGCACGCAGGCGAACCGCCTGACGGAGGATTTCGGCTTGCCCCACATCGCGACCGGCGACATCCTGCGTGCCGCCGTGGCGGCCCAGACCGCCCTCGGACAGGAGGCGAAGCGCTACATGGACGTCGGGGAGCTCGTTCCCGACAGCGTCATCTCCGGCGTGATCCTTGAACGCGTCGCCGAAGATGACGCCCGTGACGGCTTTGTCCTGGACGGCTTTCCGCGCACCGTCGATCAGGCCAACTCGCTCGGCAGCGAGATCGAGAAGCTGGGTCGGCGGCTGACCGCCGCTCTGTTGATCGACGTCCCCGATGACGTTGTCGTCAAGCGCATCAGCGGGCGACGCATGAACCCAACCACCGGGCGTATCTACCACGTCGACTTTGATCCGCCCAAGCAGGCCGACCGCGACGACGAGGATGGCAGCGAGCTCGTCCAGCGCGACGACGACAAGGAGGAAACGGTGCGCAAGCGCCTGGTCGTCTACCACCAGCAGACCGAGCCGCTGATCGGCTACTACGAGCAGCTCGGGTTGCTCCGGCGCTTCGACGGCACCGCCTCGCCGAGCGAGGTTCACGCGCACATCCGGGCGACGATCTCGACCTTGAAGCTCGAGGAGGAGCTTTGATCATCCGCAAATCCCCGGCGGAGATAGACGCGATTGGCGCTGCAGGCGAGATCCTCGTCCGCACCCTTCGCCTGCTCGAGCGCCAGGTGCGTCCGGGCGTCAGCACCGCCGAGCTGGACCAGGCCGCCGAACGCTACATCCGCTCGCAGGGTGCAATCCCGACGTTCAAGGGCTACCGCGGCTTCCCCGGCTCGATCTGCGCCTCGCCAAACTCGATGATCGTGCACGGGATTCCCGGTCCTTACCGGCTCGAGCGCGGCGACGTGATATCGCTCGACGTCGGCGTTACGCTCGACGGCTGGGTCGCCGACGCCGCGCGTACCCTGCCCGTGGGTCCCGTCAGCGCGCTCGCATCGCATCTGCTCGAAGCAACTGAGCGATCGCTATTTCGCGGGGTGGAGCAGTGCGTTACCGGCAACCGGCTCGGCGATGTCTCGCACGCGATCCAGGCCTCCGCGGAGGGCGATGGCCTTGCGGTCGTGCGCTCGCTCGTAGGCCATGGAGTCGGCCGCAGCATGCACGAGGATCCGCAGATACCGAACTTCGGCGAGCCCGGCAAGGGGCCGCGCCTGCAGGAGGGGATGGTGCTCGCAATCGAGCCGATGACGACGACGGGGACGATCGACGTGCAAACCGGCGAGGACGGGTGGGCGATCTACTCAACCGACAGATCACTGGCCGCACACTTCGAGTTCACCGTCGCAATAACGCTCGACGGACCGCGGATCCTTACCCCCTGGCACCGTGACGACGCGGCAGATGGTGGGCTTGCTAGCATTGTGGGTCGCGCTCGGGCCATCTGACCCGGGCTCTTTGTGCGTAATCCGAGGGTGGTAGCGGCGGCCGAAGCGGCGGCCAGAGCCAACTCTCCGGACCAACTCGGAAGGGACCATGAAAGTTCGACCGTCGGTCAAGCCGATGTGCGAGAAGTGCAAGATCGTCCGGCGTCACGGGACGGTGCTCGTGATCTGCAAGAACCCGCGCCACAAGCAGCGCCAGGGCTAGTCGATGGCGCGTATTTCGGGTGTCAACCTTCCGCTCAACAAGCGCGTTGAGATCGGCCTGACCTACATATACGGGGTCGGTCGGCCGCAGTCCAACAAACTGCTCGCGGAGCTTGGGATCTCGCCTGACACCTACGTCCGCGACCTCACCGAGGACGAGGTGACGCAGCTTCGTGACGCGATCGACCAGGACCTCACGGTCGAAGGCGACCTTCGGCGCGAGGTGTCCCAGGACATCAAGCGCCTGACGGAGATCGGCTGTTACAGGGGTCTCCGCCACCGCCGCGGCCTCCCCGTCCATGGCCAGAACACGAAGACCAACGCCCGCACGCGCAAGGGCCCGAAGCGGATGCAGGTCGCCGGCAAGAAGAAAGCCGGTAAGAAGTAATGCCGGCACCGAGGCGCCCGGCGCGCGGCCGTCGCAAGGTCAAGAAGAACATCCCCGTCGGCCAGGCGCACATCAAGACCTCGTTCAACAACACGATCGTCTCTCTAACCGACCAGCAGGGCAACGTGATCGCTTGGGAGTCCGCCGGCGGCGCCGGCTTCAAGGGCTCGCGCAAGTCGACGCCGTTCGCCGCTCAGGTCACGGCCGACGCCGCTGCGCGCAAGGGCATGGAGCAGGGCCTCTCGAAGGTCGAAGTCTTCGTCAAGGGCCCGGGCTCCGGGCGCGAGACCGCGATTCGCTCGCTCCAGGCCGCCGGCCTCGAGGTCACCGGCGTCAAGGACGTCACACCGCAAGCCCACAACGGCTGCCGTCCACGCAAGCGCCGGCGCGTCTGAGGTCGCCAGCGGATGGCTAGAGATACTTCACCCCAGTGCAAGCAGTGCCGTCGCGAAGGCCAGAAGCTCTTCCTCAAGGGTGAGCGCTGCCTCACTGACAAGTGCGGCGTCGAGCGTCGCGCCTATCCGCCGGGCGAGCACGGCCGCGGCCGCCAGAAGCAGAGCGAGTACCGCCTGCAGCTGCGCGAGAAACAGAAGGCCCGCCGCTACTACGGGCTGCTCGAGCGCCAGTTCCGCAACTATTACGAGAAGGCCTCGCGCCAGCCTGGAGTCACCGGTGAGAACCTCCTGACGTTGCTCGAATGCCGTCTCGACAACGTGCTCGTGCGGCTCGGTTTCGCAGCCTCGCGCCGTCAGGCACGCCAGCTCGTGCGCCACGGTCACTGGACGGTCAACGGTCGCCGCGTGGACATCCCGAGCTATCAGGTGCGCCCGGGCGACGTGATCGCCGTCAAGGCCGGCACGACAGCACAGCGGGTGATCCGTGAGGCGACGGAGCTGACCGGTCAGGTCCCGGCCTGGCTTCAGGCCGACCACGATGGGCTCACGGCTAAGGTCCTGCGCAAGCCGGAGCGGCGCGAGGTCGCCGCGCCCGTGCAGGAGCAGCTCATCGTCGAGCACTATTCGAAGTAGCTGCAGCCGATCAAGCTTGCACGCCGGCGTCGATGCCGGCGAGCGTTAGAAACACGACGACGTTAGGACCCCGATGCTTGACTTCCAGATCCCCCGCATCACGAGCGAATCCGGCGATGAGAACCGCGGCACGTTCGTGATCGAGCCCCTCGACCGCGGCTTCGGCTACACGTTCGGCAACTCGTTGCGACGTGTGCTGCTCTCCTCGTTGGCCGGCGCCGCAGTCACAAGCGTTCGCATCGAGGGTGTTGCGCACGAGTTCTCGACGATCCCCGGCGTCAAGGAGGACGTCACCGACATCGTTCTTAACCTCAAGGGCATCGTCTGCCGGATGCATTCCGACGCGACGGAGATAGAGGCGGCGCTTGTCGCGACCGGCCCGGGCGACATCACCGCTGCCGACATCGACCTTCCCTCCGGCGTCGAGATCCTGAACCCGGAAGTTCACATCGCGGCACTCGACAAGAAGGCTCGACTCGAGTTCTATCTCACGATCGGCCGCGGTCGCGGCTACCGTGCGGCTGAGGACAACAAGTCCGCCGACCAGCCGATCGGCGTGATCCCGATCGATTCGATCTTCTCACCCGTGCGCCGCGTCGCCTACGCAGTCGAGCAGGCGCGCGTCGGCCAGCGCACCGACTTCGACAAGCTGACGCTCGACATCGAGACCGACGGCTCGGTCGAGCCCTCGGCGGCGCTTCGGGAGGCTGCCGAGCTCTTGATCTCCCAGCTCGCGATCTTCACCGACGAGGACCGCGTCGAGGAGCTTCGCGCCGGCCCCGCCGGGCAGCTCGACGGGGTTCTCGGCGGTGTCGGTGCGGGAGCTCCGCTAGTGATGCAGGGCGAGGAGTGGGGCATCCTGATCGAGGAGCTAGAGCTCGGCGTGCGCTCCTACAACTGCCTCAAGCGCGCCGGCATCCAGACCGTCGGCGATCTGATCTCGAAATCCGAGGCCGAGCTCAACGCGATTCCGAACTTCGGCAAGAAGTCGATCGACGAAGTGATCGAGACGCTCGAGGCGCGGGGCCTCCATCTGCGCGAGGATTGACGGCGACGTGCGCCACCAGAAGACCCGTCACAAGCTGAGTCGCGACCCTGCGCACCGCAAGGCGCTGCTGCGCAACCTCTCGAAGGAGGTCATCGAGCACGAGCGCATAACGACGACCGAAGCCAAGGCCAAGGCCGCCAAGCCGGAGATCGAGAAGCTGATCACGCTCGCCAAGCGCGGTGACCTCCACGCCCGCCGCCAGGCGCTCTCCGCGCTCGGCCAGGACAAGTTCGCGGTGCACAAGCTGTTCGAGGTCGTCGCCCCCCGCTACGCGGAGCGACCGGGCGGCTACACCCGCATCGTCAAGCTCGGACCGCGCCAGAGCGACTCGACCGAAATGGTTCTGCTCGAGTTCGTCTAGGGATCCGGGCTCTCGGCGCGATTCCTGCTCGCCCGGTTGCGCCCGCCGCATCTGACGAGGCAAGGTTGGTGGCTCGTTGATCACAAAGCTGGCCCTCGCCTATGAGGGGACCGGTTTCTCCGGGTGGGCGCGGCAGCCTGGTCAGCGCACGGTGCAGGACGCGCTCGAGCGCGCGCTTGGGGTTGTGCTGGGCGAACCGGTTCCCACATCCGTGGCCGGCAGGACGGACGCGGGCGTGCATGCGTGGGGGCAGGTCGCGAGCTACGGCCACGAGGCGCTCGACCCGCTACGCCTGAACTCGTTGCTTCCTGACGACGTCGCGGTCCTCGCGAGTGAGCCGATGGACGCCGCCTTCGACGCTCGCCGCAGCGCGACGAGCCGCACGTACTGTTACCGCATCCACAATTCCCCCGCCCGCTCACCGTTCGAGCGCGGCCGCGCTCTCCACGTGTCCGTCCGCCTCGATCGCGACGCGCTCGACGCCTGTGCCGCAGCGCTGGTCGGCCGCCATGACTTCACCGCCTTCACCTCCAACGAGACCTACCACACGCGATTCGTTCGCGACGTGCTCCGCGCCGAATGGCGCGGAGACGACGCGCTCAGTTTCTGGATCGAGGCCGACTCATTCATGCGCCAGATGAATCGCGTCCTTGTCGGCACGATGCTCGAGGTCGCGACCGGGGCACGCGGCGTCGATGATTTCACTCGTCTGCTCGAGGGCGCGGCGCGCAGCGCCGCCGGGCGCACGGCGCCGGCCCACGGCCTCTACCTCGCCCGCGTAGCCTACGACGCATGATCCACCGAGGGCTGACCCCAAGCGACGCCGCCGACTTGCGCCGAATCCACGAAACGCCCGAGGTGGCGCGCTGGTGGGGGGTCCTCAGTGCCGACTTCCCAGACGAGGACCCGACCGCGACGCGCTTGGTGATCGAGGTGGACGGCGCCGTCGTCGGAATGGTTCAGTATTTCGAGGAGGCTGATCCCGATTATCGCCACGCGATGGTCGATCTGTTCATCGACCCGGCATTGCACGGCCGCGGTCTCGGGACCGAGGCGCTGCGCGGCGTGGTCGAGATCCTCTTGCAGGAGCGTGGCCACCACCGCATCACGATCGACCCCGCCGCTGACAACGCGGCGGCGATCCGCACCTACGAGAAGGTTGGGTTCAAGCCCGTCGGGATCCTCCACCGCTATGAGCGCGACCAAGACGGTGACGGCTGGCACGACTGCCTGCTGATGGAGCTGCTCGCGGATGCTGCCTGAGCTCGAGCGACTCGCTCGGTCGCGTGCTCCGGCCGCGTAGGCTTGGCTTGTGAGCGACTACCCGCAGCAGATCGCCCCGCCGCTGCACGTCGAGCCGGTTCCGCGCCGGATCCGTGCAACGTTCGCCGGCCAGACGGTGCTCGACACCACCGCCGCGCTCTACGTATGGGAGGCGCCGTATTACCCGCAGTACTACATCCCGCGCGCCGATGTTGACGAGGCGCTGCTGGTCGATGAGGATCACCAACACAAGCTGCGGTTCGGCTTGGCCGCGGACTATGGACTGCGCGTCGGCGAGCTGTCGCGGACTGGCGCCGCCCGCCTCTATACGCAGTCGCCGATCGACGGCGTGTCCGGCTGCCTGCGCTTCGAGTGGGATGCGCTCGATCACTGGTTCGAGGAGGACGAGGAGGTGTTCGTCCATCCGCGGAGCCCCTTCGTCCGCGTTGACGCGCTCCGCTCGACGCGCGCAGTACGGATCGAGCTCGATGGACTGGTGCTCGCCGAGTCCGTTTCGCCCGTGATGGTCTTCGAGACCGGTCTTCCGACGCGCTACTACTTGAATCGCACCGAGGTCGACTTCGAGCATCTCGAGCCCACCGAGACGACCACCGCCTGCCCCTACAAGGGCCGCACCACCGGCTACTGGTCAGTACGTAGCGGCGAGCGCCTGTACCCGGACCTGGCCTGGACCTACGACTTCCCGACCCGCCAGCTGGCCCCTGTCGCAGGCCTGATCGCCTTCTACAACGAGAAGGTCGACGTGATCCTCGACGGCAGGCGGCTCGCGCAGCCGCAAACGCACTTCTCTGATTGACGCGCGCCGGCGTCGCGCGCCGTACTGCAACCGCGCGGCCTAGACCATGGTGTGCGCGCGCTGACGGCTGGACGCGAATGCGGGAACCTCTCGCACCTCGACGTGGCGGACCAATGCACCGGTTCTCTGCTCGACGCGTCGGGGCAGACCGGACCTCATCCAGCGGGACGTCGCAGCGGGCAGGGTTGACACGATTATCTCGTCGAACTCCGCCGGGTTCCACACTTCGAGGACCGCATGGAGAGGGTCGATGTCCGCCGCCTGACCGGAAACCTCCAGGCCCGCTGCGCAGAGACTCGAGGCGATGTGTTGCGCAGTGCGCTCGGCGTCAGGCGAGCGACCCAACGGCACAAGCAGGGTGAACCTCGCCGGACCGCTCTCGAGCCGCGCCCGAAGCGCCGCCTGAAGCCCGACTGACAGGGCAGTTCGGTTCGCCACCACCAGGATGTTCGCCTTGCCCGTCAATGCACCCGCTCCTGTGCTCGAGATCGATCTCCTCCAGCGTCCAGCACGACTGCGGCGGAGTCTGTGTCTTCGCGATGCGGCGCGATATGGACAGCAGGCCAAACATCCGTCGTTGCGCTTGACCAAGCCGACGGACCGCCGCGTCCTCAGCCGGCACGCCCGCGTCCCCGAATATCCTGGGATGAGTGCTCCAGGTTCTGCTCACCAACGACGATGGGATCGAGGCGGACGGCCTGCGGGCGCTACGTCGCGCGCTCTCGGAGCTCGACGACGTACGCGTCGTCGTGGTCGCGCCGGACGGCAACCGGTCGGCCATGGCGCGCTCGATCACGACGCGCCGTCCGCTGTGGGTCGCCGAGGTGGACTTCGGTGACGGATCGGTCGGTTATTCGACCGACGGCACGCCGGTCGACTGTGTGCGCCTCGCGAACCTCGGGCTGATCGGCGGCTTCACGCCGGATATCGTCGTCTCCGGTATCAATCACGGCGCCAACCTCGGCGACGACATCACCTACTCGGGGACCGTCGCCGCTGCGCTCGAGGCGGTCGTGCTCGGTATTCCCGGCATCGCCGTCTCCCAGCAGGCGGCGGGCGCGCAGCTCAACTACGTCGAACGCGGCAGCTTCGACTTCACCCTCGCAGCGAGGATCGTCGCGCGGCTGGTCGGCTCGCTCGACACGGTTCCGCTGTCGCCGAAAACACTGCTCAACATCAACGTGCCGGGCTGCGTGCCCAACGGCATCGAGGTGACGGCGCTTGGCAAGCGTGTCTACCGCGACGAGCTGCGCCTGGAGAAGGAGGAGGAGGGTCGCCGGCGTTACTGGATCTATGGTGCCGCGCCGGGCTACGAGGACGTTCCCGGGAGCGATCTCGCCGCGGTCGCCGCCGGCCGGATCGCGCTGACGCCGATCCACTTCGACCTGACCGATCGGCCCGGCATCGAAGCGCTCGGGCAGCTCGACCTGGACAAGCTGATCGCGCCATGAGCGAGCCCGCCGCGCGCGCTGCCGAGCTGCGAGAGATCCTCGCCCATCACTCGCGCCGCTACTACGTCGAGGACGACCCCGAGATCGGCGACGACGAGTACGACGCGCTCTACAACGAGCTGCGAGACCTCGAGTCCGCGCAGCCCGAGCTCGTAACGGCGGACTCGCCGACGCAGCGGGTCGGCGGCGAACCGGTGAGTCGCCTGGAGAAGGTTCGCCATCCACAGCCGATGCTTTCGCTGGCCAACGTTCGCTCAGCCGAGGAGCTGCGAGCGTGGATCGCCCGGATGCGCGCGCACCTCGCCCGCGAGGGCATCGAGGACCCTCGGTTCAGCTTCGTCTGCGAGCCGAAGATCGACGGCCTTGCGATCTCGCTGCTTTACCGCGACGGCCAGCTCGAGCGCGGAGCGACACGCGGCAACGGGGAGATCGGCGAGGACGTGACGCACAACCTGCGGACGATCGCGCAGGTGCCGCTTCGCATCGACGACGCCCCGCCATTGCTCGAGGTGCGCGGGGAGGTCTACATGTCGCTACCGGATTTCGCGGCGCTGAACGAACGCCTCGCGGCGGCGGGCGAGTCGACCTTCATGAACCCGCGCAACACCGCCGCCGGCACGATCCGCCAGCTCGACCCGGCGCTCACGGCGCGCCGGCCGCTTTCGATGCTTGCCTACTCCGTTGGCCTGGTCGAGGGTCTCGAGCTGCGCAGCCAGTGGGAGGCGCTCGGCTGGCTGCGCGCCCACGACTTCAACGTCAGCAGCGAGATCGTCGTGCTCGACGACGAGGAAGCCGTCGTCGAGCAATGCCTCGAGTGGCAGCGCCGCCGCGGTGGTCTCGACTTCGAGATCGACGGCGTTGTCGTCAAGGTCTCCGACTTCGAGCTGCAGCGCCGCCTCGGCGCCGTGGGACGCGATCCCCGCTGGGCTGTCGCCTGGAAGTTTCCGCCGACCACTGCCAAGACGCGGCTGCTCGCGATCCAGTGGAACGTCGGCAAGTTCGGCGACCTCCACCCGTTTGCCGAACTCGAGCCGGTCCACGTCGGCGGCGTGACGGTGAAGCTCGCGACGCTTCACAACGAGGAGGACCTCGCGCGCAAGGACCTGCGCCCAGGCGATGAGGTCATCGTGTTGCGCGCCGGCGACGTGATACCCCAGGTCGTATCGCCCGCACCGCACGCGCTTGAGAACCCGCACCGCCAACCCCCGCCGGCACCGCCGGAGCGCTGTCCGATCTGCGGAACCCCGACCTTCAAGCCGGCGGACTCGGTTTTCACCAACTGCCCGAACATCGCCTGCCCGGGGCGTCAGTGGCAGCTCCTGCGCCACTTCGTCTCGCGTGGCGCCATGGACATCGACGGGCTCGGCGAGACCCTCGTCGCCACGCTGCTCAACCGCGGCTTGATCCGCGGGGCCGCGGACCTCTACGACCTCGGCGCAGAGCAGCTGCTCGAGCTCGACGGTTTTGGCGACATCTCGGCCCGCAATCTGATCGCCGCGATCGCCACCTCGCGCGAGCGGCAGTTCCACAGTGTGCTCTTCGCGATCGGCATCGAGGAGGTCGGCGAGGTAACCGCACGCAACCTCGCGACCCGGTTCCGCTCGATCGACCGCTTGCTCGCAGCCTCGCCGGAGGAGATCGAGGAGACTCCCGGCGTCGGACCGAAGATGGCAGCGTCGATCGCCTCCCAGCTCGCTACCCCGGTCTTGCGCGAGCTGATCGAGCGACTGCGACGCGCCGGGCTGCGCGTCGAGGAGGAAGGCCCACCACCCGGCGATGGCCCGCTGGCAGCTCTGACATTCGTTATCACCGGCACGCTGCCAACGCTGACGCGTGAGCTGGCGAGCGAGCGCATCGTGTTGGCCGGTGGCCGCGTTACGAGTTCCATCTCAAAGAAGACGGACTACCTGCTCGCCGGTGACTCGCCCGGCTCGAAGCTCGAGAAGGCTCAGCGACTCGGCGTGGCGGTGCTCGACGAGGCCGGTTTCTTGGCGCTGCTGGAGTGAGCCTCGGCGGTGTTCGTTCGGCCATATCTCGCGAGCGCCTCGACGATCTTGTCTTGTGCCTTTTCGGCATTCGAGACATCGACGTCGTTCATCAGCAGGGCAAAGGCGTAGTTCCCGTCGCACCAGCCGGCGAGATCTGATGCATTGCTGAGCGTGCCGGTCTTGGCCTGGCAGTTGCCATCGGCCGCGGTTCCCACCATCCGCGCGGAAAGCGTGCCTGTCTTGCCGTCGACAGGCAATGCCGCGCGCAGGTCGGCGCCGACGGTCTGAAGTGAAGCCACGCCGCCGGGGCTGAGGTCGCGCAGCAGGGTCACGACCTGCTGCGGGCTCGTCAGGTCGGCGCGCGAGAGGCCGGAGCCGTCGACGATCTGCGCGTTTATTCCCAGGCCGGCGAGAACCCTCGCCACGACCGCGGCGCCGGCGGCGGTTGAGCCGCCGGCGCCGAATCGGGCGCCAAGCGCCTTCAGGATCATCTCCGCAAAGAAGTCGTCCGACGGCGTCGCCGTCAGATCGGCTAGTGCGCTCATCGGTGGTGAGGCGATGCTGACCAGCGGCCTCGCGCCGGGCGGCGTCACGCCGTGCTCCGCATGGCCGGTTACCTTGACGTGGTCGCGGTAGAGGGCGCCGCTCAGCTCCCAAGCAGCATGGGCGGCCGGTGTCCCCTGGCGGCCGGCGGCGCCGCGGTCGAAGCTCAAGGCGCTGAGCTCGCCGACGAGGTTCGGGTCTGGTGCGAAGTCGCTTGCGGGGTCGCCCCGGAGACTGTCGAAGTAGCTCTCGTCACCGATGATCGAGCCGTCGACACGGGTGATGTGCGTGGCCGCGACCAGCTTCGCGGCCAGCGCGCCGACGCTCGCGCCGTCCCCGTACCAGTCCTTGATGAAATGGAGGTCGCCGAACGTCGGATCGCCTCCGCCGCGCAGGTAGAGGTTTCCGTCCCAGACGCCGTCCGGCTCGAGCGTCCCCACGCCATCGACGGCCGTCGTGAGCGTGCCGCTCGGCCCAAACAGCTTGAGCGCGGCGGTCAGCGTGTAGAGCTTCTCGACCGACGCGGGGCTGCGTGGAACCGCTCCGTCGTCGTCGTACAGCACCTGGCCGCTGGTGAGGTCATACACGTAGGCGCCCGAATTGGATCCGAGCGGTTTCATCGCTGCGGCCATCTTGCGGTTGAGCTTTGCGAGCGGCGTCAGTGTCGTCGCGCCGGTCGTCCCGGTTGTACCGCTCGCGCCCGTGACGCCGCTCGCGCCCGTGGGTGACGACGCGCCACCAGTGGCTGCGATCGCCGCTGCGGACCAGCCGAGCGCCACGGCCGCGCAGAGCACGAGAATCTTCCCGGAGGCTCCAGTGGGCACCGGCTGTGAGGATAGGCGGCGAACGAGGCGGTGAGCGAATATTCGCTTGCGAGCCATCGCCGCCTATAACGGCCGGATGCCTCGAACGGCTCGGGGTAAACCCCTCCGCGGCGACTCCCGTAGCGCAATCCAGCTGGTGTGCCGGTGGCGCCGGCACACCAGCTGCAGCTGCCTGGCGCCGCTAGGCCTCCGCCGGCTGGCGGCCCATTGACAACATACGAAGGTTGTCGAGGAACAATGCCTTGTCGATTCGACCCTGGAAGATAGGGACGCCCATCTCCATGCATTTGGAGATCACTTCGCGGCGTTCGAGGCCTGCTTCACGCGCGAGCTCCGTGGGCGTCAGGTGATTCGCCATCGGTGCGTCCTCCTCGTATTTGTGACCGCCGCTACATATATACCCTGCGTCGGATGCGTGCAAGCCCGGTCGCGCAAAGTACGGCCAGAACGGCTGAGAAGGTCTTGGGATCTCGACCCAGCCGTGGGAGGGGCGCGAGCAACCGCCGGCTCGAGCAGCTGCTCGAGCTCGACGATGATCTCGCGCAGCGCCACCATTGCTGCGGCAGGCCGGCGGAGCACGCGCCTGTGGAATACTCCCGAGGTGCGTCGGGGCGTGGCGCAGCCTGGTAGCGCGCACCGTTCGGGTCGGTGAGGTCCCCGGTTCGAATCCGGGCGCCCCGACTGCCGATTCTCACCCCGACGGCGCGACGGCTCGAGGCACCGATGAGCGCACCTCCTCGGCGCCGAGTTCACCTATCGTGGCGCCGGCGATGAGTAGCGCTGAGCGCTCCACTTCCGAGGACTCCTCCCGCTGGCTGGACTCCCGCTGGCTGGTGCCGGTGGTGCTCGCGGTCCCGTTCGTCGTGATGGTCGCCGCGCTGCGTGGTCTCACGGTCACGTTGCCGATCTTCCACTCGACGGACGAGGGCAACTACATCTACCCGACGATCCGGCAGTTCGCGCGCCAGCTTCCCTTCCCGGACCTCGGCCATTACGTCGCGGCCCAGACCCCGCTGTTCCCGCTGCTCGAGGCCTATCTCGGCAAGCTGATCGGCTACGCGCTGTGGGAGATGCGGTTCGTCGAGGTCGTGATCTCATACCTCTTGGCGCTGGCCGTCTACGTCCTGCTGGAGCGGCGCCTGGGACTGCGTCGGCTGCAGGCGCTTGCCCTGAGCGTGCTCTTCGTGCTGTCGCCGTATGTCTTCGGCACTTCGTTTCGGGCGATCACCGACAACCTCGCCACGCTGTTCATCGTGCTTGCCATCGAGCGCTTCGAGCGCTTCCGCGAGAGCAAGCGGGCGGGCCCTTTTCTCGTCGGCTGCTGCGCGCTGGCCGCGGCCACGCTGACCCGCCAGAGCGCCGCGTTCATGCTCGCGGTCGCCGGCCTCTACGCGTTGTGGGTCGGGCTGCCGTTGCTGCGCCGGGCCGAGCTGCTCGTTGGTGTGGCGATCAGCGCGATACCCGTCGGCTTGCTCTTCCTGGACTGGCATGGACTGGTTCCGCCGGGCGGTGATCCCAGCTCCTGCGCGCTCTGCGCTCCGGGGCGTGACGCCGGCGCCACGCAGGGTGCGCTCGTGGTCCAGACGCCCGAGCTGGCGCTGGCCACGTTCGGCCTCTACGGCGTGGTGCTGTTCGCGCCGACGCTGCTGGAGGCGGCTTGGGCCTCGCGGGGCACCAGTCGCAGCCAGACTGTCGCGGCGCTCCGCGCCCCCGCTGTCGGACTCGTCCTCGGCGCTGTGCTGTTGCTTGCATTCCCGGCGCGGCCCGGCGTTCACGCGGCCGGTTTGCTGTGGAACGCCGCGAAGCGCCTGCCGGTCCCGCTCGGCAGCTCGCTCCTGTTCTGGGTACTCGTGCCGCTGGCGGGGGCGATCCTTGGCTGGCGCTGGCGCGTCGGCCCCCGCCGCTGGCTGCTGTTCGCTTTCTTCGCGACCTTCCTCGTCGGCGCGCTCGCGATCCGCTACCCCTGGCAGAAGTACGTCGACCCGTTTGCGCTGCTTGCGCTGTTCTTCACCGTCCGCCGCGACGAGCTCGTATCGCTACGCGAGTTGGCTGGCGCCGCCGTGCTTGGGCTCGCGTTCATCGCCTACGCCGCGAGCTTCGTAACCTAAGCTCAACGCCGGCTCGGCTCCGGGTGCAGCGATGCGCGAAGAGCACACGCTGGCGGCCGATCAGGTCGCTGAGCCGTCCGTACATCGAGGACCCAGGCAAGGCGAGGATCCGCGTGCCCGGCGTTCTCAGTCCTGCGCGGGCGAGGGGATCGCAAGCACGGGCACCTTGCTGTGCTGGACCAGCGCGTGCGAGAGCGTGCCAGCAAGCATCTCCCTGACGCCGCGCAGGCTACGCGTGCCGGTGACGATTATGTCCGCTCCAAGCTCGCTCGACGCTGCGATCACGGCCTCCCAGACCGTGGTCGCGAGGGTCACGTTGTGGGCGCTGGCGGCGAGGCCGGCCGCTTTGGCGTGCTTGGCTCCCTCTTGGGCGACGAGGCTCGATTCCCGCTCGGCGCCGGCGTCGGCCTCGGTGATCTGCTCGCCGAGGTACGGCGCGAGCGCCGCATAGCGAGCGACGATGTGCTCGACCGGCTCCCAGACGTGAACCACCTTCGCCGTTGCGCCCGGGAAGAGATGACCTGCGACCGCTATCGCGTGCGTGGCTGGAGCGGAACCGTCGTAGCAGAGAAGGAGGGTTGGGCTTGCTTCTGCGGACACATCGTCTCCGATCGCGATTGGGAGGCCTTGCCCTCGGCACGTTATCTGACGCGTTCGGCGGGCCAACGGCTGTGAAAGGCTCTACGACTCACAGCCAGCGAAAAGATGTATTGGACGTTTTACCGCCTTGAACGTACTCTCATCTCTCCCTCTCCTCCGTGCAACGCCTCCGCAGCAGCAGACAAACCGCGGGGGCTTTGCACTTTAAAGGCTTCGGAACGGAGCTCACTCGTCGCTCTGATGGGTGACCGCGACCGCGAGGAACGCGTCCCGAACCGGCGAACTCGTTGCGCTTCGCCAGGCGAGCGCGAGTTCGGTGGTTGGCGAAGGGTCGGCGAGGGGACGGAAGGCGACGCCGACGCGCTCGGCATCGCCGACGGATGCGGGCACGAGCGATACGCCGAAGCCGCTGCCCACCAGGGCGAGGATCGTCTGGATCTCGGCCACCTCGAGTACGTCCTCCGGCACGCCGCCGGCTGTTCCCATCACGCTGTTCAGCGAGGCGAAGAGGCCCGGCGACTCGTGGCGGCGGAGAATCACGAAGGTCTCGCCGCGAAGATCGGCGGCGCGCAGACGCGCGCTGCCGGCCAGCGGGTGCGTCTCGGGAAGCGCGACGACGAGTTGCTCGCGCTGGATCACCACCAGCTCGAGCCCCGGGTCGAGCTCGGCTTCCGCCAGCGGGCCGCGGATCACGCCGACGTCTATGCGCCCCGCGATCAGTGCGGCGAGCTGCTCGGCGGTCTGCAGCTCGCGCAGGCTCAGCCCGACGTCGGGGAAGCGAGAGCGGAAGTCGCGCAGGATTGCTGGGAGCACCGGGCTAAAGGTCGCCGAGCCGACGAATCCGACCGACAGCGATCCCAGCTCGCCGGCGGCAACCCGGCGGGCCCGGTCGGCCGCACGCTCAGTTGCCTCGAGGATCGCGCGCGTATCGGCGAGAAAGCTCTTGCCGGCCGGCGTCAGCTCGACGCGGCGGCGGTTGCGTTCAAACAGCGCCACGCCGAGCTCCGCCTCGAGCGCGCGGATCTGCTGCGAGAGCGGCGGCTGAGAGATGTGCAGTCGCTCGGCGGCCCGGTGGAAATGAAGCTCCTCGGCCACGGCCACGAAATAACGTAGGTGGCGCAGCTCCATGATCGTCAGCCTACGCGCGACGGCCGATGGCGCAGCTCACTTCTCAGCCTCAGGGTGGACAATGTAGGCGCGGGTCCCTGACGCCGCGACAGCAGATGAGCTCCTCTACAGACGAGACGACGGCGCGCTTGGCAGCGAGCGCGAGCGCGAGCGCAAGTGCCGACGCGCTCGAGATCTTTGCCGACGTGCTGGCCAAGAGCGAGGAGGAAGCGCTCGGCGACGACTTCTATAGCCGGCTCTGTGAGGGAATCACCCGCTGCACGGCGATGGCGCGGATCGTGATCTTCCGCTACGACTCGGCTCGGCGGCGCGTTTACGCCGCGGGCAGCTACGGCGTCGACGTCGACCTCTTCGCCGACTATTACTTCACGGCGGAGTCCGCGCCGCTCGCGATGCGGGCGCTGGCCGAGGACCGCGTGCTCGAGCTGACGAGCGATCTGACCGAGCAGCTTCCTGCCGAGTATGTCGAGCGACTCGGGGCACGCACGGTCGTCTGCACGCCGATCTCGGCCCGCGGCCGCTGGATGGGCGTGATCCTGTCGGACCGCGGCGGCGACGAAGCGACCCTGAGCGACGGCGAGCGCGAAGTGCTTTGGATTCTCGGCAAGATGGCCGCACTGGCCGCGATGGCGCGTGCCGCGACGCGCCAGTACGAGCGGGCGGTCCAACTCGAAGCCAGGATCGACCTCGCGCGCGAGCTGCACGAGAGCGTCATCCAGCGACTGTTCGGCATCTCGCTCGCGCTGTCGGGTGACCAGCCCCTCGACGAACAGGCTCGACGCCGCTGCGCCGACGAGCTGCAGCAAGCGCTGAGCGAACTGCGCAACGCGATCCAGCGGCCCCTGGGCCGATCGCTGCGCCGGACGAACACGACCTTGGTTGAAGAAGTGGCGCGTCTACGCCACGAGCATCCCGACCTGGGCATCGTCGTCGACGGCGACGATGGCCTCGTCGTGCCAGGCGGGCTCGAAGCGCTCGCCCAGTCGGTGCTTGCCGAGGCGATTCGCAACGCACTCAAGCACGCCCATCCGACACGGGTCGGCGTGCACACAGAGCTGCGCGACGGCGCGTTCGTCCTCGAGGTCACGAACGACGGCGCAGGCGGCCGACCGGCCGGGATTGCCGGCATGGGCCTGCGGCTCGCCAACTTCGAGGCGCTCCAAGCGGGCGGCTTGCTCGAGTTCGGAGCGCGCGACGGCGGCAACTGGCAGGTGCGGCTCGTGGTGCCCCACGGCGAAGAGGACGCGCCGCGGTGAGCACGGCCGACGAGCTGCTCGGCACCGCCGACGCCGACACCAAGCTGCGAGTACTGATCGTCGACGATCACGACGTCGTTCATTGGGGCTTTCGCCTGATGCTCGGCAACCAGACTTGGGTCGAGCGGTGCATCAGCTCGCGCTCGGCGGCCGAAGCCTATGCCCTGGCCGAGCGCTACAAACCACATGTCGCGCTGGTCGATCTCTTCATCGGCGAGGAGTCTGGGCCCGAGATCAGCGCACAGCTCCGCGAGCGCTCGCCGGGCACGAACATCCTGCTGATCTCGGGCGCCGGGCGCATCTCGCCCGGCGCGGCGAAGGCGGCGGGCGCGTCCGGCTTCATCCCCAAGGACTGGGGCGCGGCAGACATCGCCCGCGCCGTACGGATGGTCGGCCTCGGCATGACCGTATTCCAGCCGCAGGTGGACGTCGATGCGATCCCGCTCTCGTCGCGCGAGCGCGAGGTGCTGGACCTGATCGCCGGCGGCTCGACGAACCGCGAGATCGCGGCGGCGCTGCACCTCTCGCCGCACACGATCAAGGAACACACGAGTAGCCTCTATCGCAAGCTTGGCGCGCGCAACCGCGCCGAAGCGGTGCAGCGAGCCCAGCGCCTCGGTCTGTCGTAGTGACCTTGGCCGTTATCATCAGCGGGCGGTCGGGTGGGACCGTCCAGACCGACATGGGCCGGCATCGATGATCAAACGTGTCGCCATCATCGCCGGAGGTGGTCCTGCGGGACTGACCGCTGCGCTCGAGCTGCTCGACAAGACCGACGTCGTGCCGATCGTCTACGAGGCGGACTCGATGGTCGGAGGCCTCGCGAAAACCGTCAACTACAAGGGGAACCGGATCGACATCGGCGGCCACCGCTTCTTCTCGAAGAGCAGCCGCGTGATGGACTGGTGGGCGACGATCCTGCCGCTCCAGCGCCTCGGGGCGTCGGCCGCGGCCGGCTGGTCACCTGCGTTGGGCGATACCGACGCGACCGGCCCCGATCCCGATGAGGCTGAGCTCGTGATGCTGCTGCGCGAACGGCGCTCGCGGATCATGTACCTGCGGCGTATGTTCGACTACCCGGTGAGCATCAACGCGACCACCGTGCGCAATCTCGGGCCGGCGCGCATGGTTCGGATCGGTACGAGCTACCTGCGCGCGCGACTGCGGCCGATTCGCGAGGAGGTCTCGCTCGAGGACTTCATGATCAACCGCTTCGGGCGGGAGCTCTACGCCACGTTCTTCGAGGACTACACCGAGAAGGTCTGGGGGGTCCCGCCGAAGCAGATCAAGGCGGACTGGGGCGCCCAGCGGATCAAGGGGCTCTCGGTGTCGCGAGCCCTCCTGCACGCCGCGCGTGGTCTGCTCCCCGGTCCGCGCTCCGGCCGCGACATCTACCAGCGCGACACGGAGACCAGCCTGATCGAGCGATTCCTCTACCCCAAGCGGGGTCCGGGCCAGCTCTGGGAGGAGGTGACGCGACGCATCGTCGAGCGCGGCGGCCAGGTCGTCCTCGACACCACCGTCACCGCGTTCCATGCCGAGGGCGATCGGATCGCGGCCGTCACGGTTCGCGACGGCAGCGGTCGGGAGTCGCGCGTTGAGGGTGACTACTTCTTCTCGACGATGCCGATCCGCGAGCTGATCGCGGGCCTCGACGCCGACGTCCCCGAGTTGGTCCGCGTAGTTGCTGCCGGGCTCGAATACCGCGACTTCATCACCGTCGGCGTGCTGCTGCGCGCGCGCGGCGACCTCGCGGGCATGACCGACAACTGGATCTACGTTCAGGAGCCCGACGTCAAGGTTGGTCGCCTTCAGATCTTCAACAACTGGAGTCCTTACCTGGTCGCCGACCCGGACACGATCTGGATCGGCATGGAGTATTTCGCCAACGAGGGTGACGAGCTGTGGTCGCTTGGCGATCAGGAGTTCGCGCAGTTCGCGATCGACGAGCTTTGCGCGCTCGGCCTCGTCGAGCGCGCCGACGTGCTCGACCACACGGTGCTCCACGTGCCCAAGGCCTATCCCGCCTACTTCGGTACCTACGAGCGGTTCGAGATTGTCCGCGGCTACATCGATCGCTTCGCCAACCTGTTCCTGGTTGGACGCAACGGCATGCACCGCTACAACAACCAGGATCACTCGATGCTGACGGCGATGGTCGCCGTGGAGAACATCGCGGCCGGCCTCGAGACGAAGGACAACATCTGGGCGGTCAACGTCGAGCAGGAGTACCACGAGACCAAGCAGGCCGAGGAGGCCGAGGAGGTCAAGGCCCCGGCGGGGCGCGCTTGACTCCCGTCGGCCCCCCCAAACGGGTGGTTGGCACCCCTCGAGCGGGGGTTGATTGGGCCGGCGTGCTGTATCGCTCACCTTTGTTCTGCGTAGTTCTCTACGTGCACGCGAGCATTGGGGGATAGGTGGCGTCTGCAGCTACGCGGTCGGCCGCTTCAGCGGTCGAGCCGCTGACGACGAATCCGGGGATCGTCGGGGTTGGCGGCGCGCTGCCCCCCGACGTTGTCGAGAACGCCGCGATCACGCCGCTGATCGGCGTCTCCGATGAGTGGATCGTCAAGCGCACCGGGATCCGGGCGCGGCGGTACGCGGATCCGCGCTCGGCGCTCGCTGATCTGGCGGCGCAGGCCGGCGCCGCGGCGCTCCTGGATGCCGGTCTCGACGCCTCGCAGGTCGACCTCGTGCTCGTCGCCTCCTGCAGCCAGGACTCCGTGATGCCGAACGCCGCGCCGGTCGTCGCGCACTTGCTCGGCACGGGCGGGGCCGGAGCGTTCGACGTCGGCAGCGCCTGCACCGGCTTCATCGCCGCGCTGGCGGCAGCACGGGGGATCCTCCTCGCCGGAGGTGCCGACCACGCGCTCGTTATCGGCGCCGAGATCATGTCGCGCCATGTCGACCCACACGACCGGAACACCGCCGCGTTGTTCGGCGACGGTGCCGGCGCCGTCGTCTGCTCGGCACGCGCGGCGGGCGCGATCGGGCCCGTCGTGCTCGGCAGCGACGGCAACCATCGCGGGCTGATCGTCGCCGACCGGGATACCGGGCTGCTCGCAATGGACGGCCACGAGACGTTCAAGCAGGCGGTTCGACGCCTCGCCGAGGGATCCGTCGCCGCCTGCGAGCGCGCGGACGTCGCACTGGACGAGATCGAGCTCTTCGTCTATCACCAGGCCAACAGTCGCATCCTGCGTGCGGTCGCCGAGCGGCTCGACGTGCCGCTCGTCAAACTGCTCGACCACATCGCCGAGCTCGGTAACACCTCCGCTGCGAGCGTCCCGCTGGCGCTGGCACAGGCACGCGCCGACGGGCGCCTGCGCACGGGTATGCGGATCCTGCTTGCTGCCGCGGGCGCGGGCTTCACCTGGGGTGGTTGCGTCATCGAATGGGGTGGGCAGTGACCAGCGGTGAACCCCAGCAGCGTCCGGCAGGATCCTGTGCGCTCGTGACCGGCGCGTCGCGCGGTATCGGCGCCGCGATTGCGCTCGCGCTCGCTGCCGACGGCTGGCCGGTCGCCGTCAATTACCGCAGCGGCGTCGACGGGGCGACGGCGACCGTCGAAGCGATCGTGTCGGCCGGGGGCCATGCGGTTGCGATTCAGGGCGACGTCTCCGACCCGGCCGTCCCGGATCGGCTGCTCGGCGCCGTGAGGGAGCAGCTCGGCCCGCTCGCCGTGCTCGTCAACAATGCGGGCCTGCGCGCCGACGGCCTTGCGCTGTCGCTCAGCGACGAGGACTGGCAGCGCGTGCTCGACACGAACCTCGGAGCGACGTACCGCCTGACGCGTGCTGTGCTGCGCGAGATGATCCGCGCGCGTTTTGGCCGCGTGATCAACATCGCCTCGGTGATCGGTCCCCGCGCCAACGCAGGCCAGGCCAACTACGCCGCCTCGAAGGCAGCCGTCATCGCGTTCAGCAAGACCGCTGCGGTGGAGGTCGCGAGGCGGGGGGTGACGATCAACGCGGTCGCCCCGGGCCTGATCGAGACCGAGATGACGGAGGGCATTCCGTCGGACCTCGGCGAGCGGATTCCCGCGCGGCGCACTGGTCGTCCCGAGGAGGTCGCCGACGCCGTCGCTTTCCTGGCCTCCGAGCGAGCGAGTTACATCACCGCTACAACCCTGTACGTCGACGGCGGGCTTTCCGCCTGACCACCACGAAAGGACGCAGATGGCAGAGCCCAGCATCGATCAGATCGAGAAGGTAATCACCGACTCGCTAGTGACCTTCGGCGCCGACCGCGACGCGATCTCGCGCGACGCGGAGCTGGACGCGCTCGACGTGGACTCGCTCGACCTTGCCGAGCTGTCGCAGATCATCGAAGAGAACTTCGGTGTCGAGTTGAGCTCGAATGACGTATCGGAGATCAAGACCGTTGGCGATGCGATCGACATCGTGGCCGAGCGGGCCAAGTGAACGAAGTCGTCGTCACCGGCGTGGGCGCAGTGACGCCGCTCGGCGTCGGCGCCGCAAAGCTGCACGAGCGCTGGGCTGCGGGCGTCTGCGGCATCGAGGACGGGGAGGGACGCTGCGACGAGTTGGTCGTGACCGACCACTTCTCGGTCAAGCAGGCGCGCCGGGCGGATCGCTTCTCTCAGCTCGTGCTCGTAGCTGCGGGCGAGGCGTTGGCCGACGCCGGCTGGGACGCCGAGCTGCCCTACGAAGCCGCGCGCATCGGAGCGATCATCGGCACGGGAATCGGCGGTATCGGCACGATCGAGGCCAACGACCGCACGCTCATCGAACAGGGGCCAAAGCTCGTTTCGCCGCTCGCGGTCCCGCTGATGATGGGCAACGCTGGCGCCGCGGCGGTGAGCATGCGTCACGGCTTGAAAGGGCCCAGTTACGGCGTCGTGTCGGCTTGCGCCGCCGGAACGCACGCCATCGGCTCGGCGATGCGCGCGATCCAGTACGGCGATGCGACCGCCGTCGTCGCGGGCGGCACCGAGGCGGCGCTGACGCCGCTGTCGCGGGCTGCGTTTGCCGCCGTCGACGCGCTGTCGCCGAGCGGCATCTCACGTCCCTTCGATCGGCGTCGCGACGGCTTCGTGATGGGCGAGGGGGCGGGTGTGCTCGTGCTCGAGAACGGCGAGGCGGCGCGGGCGCGTGGCGCACGGGTTCTCGCGATCGCCCGCGGCTACGGCGCGACGTCGGACGCCTTTCACATCACGGCTCCGCCGGCCAACGGCGAAGGGGCGGCGGCCGCTATCACCCGTGCGCTCGAGGACGCCGAGCTGACGCCCGACGACCTCGTCTACGTCAACGCCCACGGTACCTCGACACCGATCAACGACCGCGCGGAGACCGCGGCGCTCAAGACGGCGCTCGGTGAACGCGCAAAGACGATCCCGATCTCGTCGACCAAATCGGCGATCGGGCACCTGCTCGGGGCCGCCGGGGCCGTTGAGGCGGTCGCGACGATCCTTGCGCTACGGGCCCGCGTGCTGCCGCCGACGCTCGGACTCGAAGAGCCCGATCCCGAGCTCGATCTCGACTACATCCCAAACATCGCGCGGACGCTGGACCTTGACGGCCGGCGGGCCATCGCGATTTCCAACTCATTCGGCTTCGGCGGTCACAACGCCGTGCTGTGCTTGGAGGCGACATGACGATGGCACCTGCCCTACGGGGTCCCGAAGCGAAGCTCTCCCCGCTCGAGCGGCTCGAGGTTCTCTGCGATCCCGATTCGCTGCATCTTCTGCGTACCGACGTGCGCTCGCGTCGCATGGGCGACAAGGCGCGTCCGGGGGATGGAGTGCTCGGCGCGACTGGTCGCGTCGACGGTCGCCCGGTCGCCTGCTTCGCGCAGGACGCCTCGTTCGCAGGTGGCTCGCTCGGCGAGGCCCACGCGGACACCGTCGTGTCGGTCCTGGCGTTGGCCGAGCGCACGCTCGTGCCGGTGATCGGCTTCGTGGAGTCCGCGGGCGCGCGGATGCAGGAGGGCCTCGCCGCGCTCTCCGGCTACGGGCGGATCTTCAACCACCACGTTGCGCTGTCAGGTCGCGTGCCTCAGATCTCGGTGATCTGTGGCGCCTCGGCGGGCGGCGGCTCATATGCGCCGGCGCTGACCGATTTCGTGATCATGACCGAGAGCGCGAGCATGTTCCTGACCGGTCCGGGCGTCGTTGCGGCAGTCACGGGCGAGGACGTAACCGCACTCGAGCTCGGTGGTCCGCGCGTGCATGAGCGCAACGGGGTCTGCCATCTCGTGGCACCGACCGACGTGGACGCGGCGCTGCTCGCTCGCGACCTGCTCGACTTCCTGCCACAGAACAGCGAGGCGCCGCCGACGCTGTGGCCAGTGGTGGATCCGCCTGCCGTGGCGCCCGATCAATTCGTCCCAGCGGAGGAGCGCAAGGTCTACGACATCCGCGATGTCGCCCGTGCGCTGCTCGACGGCGGCCGTCTGCTCGAGATCTCGCCGCGCTACGCGCGCAACATTGTCTGCGCGTTTGGTCGCCTCGAGGGGCGCTCGGTTGGAATCGTCGCCAACCAGCCGCGCTACCTCGGCGGTGTCCTCGACAGCGATGCGTCGCAAAAGGCGGCACGCTTCGTGCGGACCTGCAACCTGTTCCGCATTCCACTGCTCGTGCTGGTCGACACGCCTGGCTTCCTGCCGGGAACCAAGCAGGAGAAGCTCGGCGTCATCCGTCACGGAGCGAAGCTCGTGCACGCATTCGCAGAGTGCACTGTCCCGCGCGTCACGGTGTTGATCCGAAAGGCCTTCGGCGGCGCGTTCATCGCGATGAACGCCAAGGAGCTTGGTGCCGATTTCGTCTACGCCTGGCCGAGCGCGCAGCTCGGCGTCATGGGCGCGCTGCAGGCGGTTGACATCATCAACCGGCGTGAGATCCAGTCCGCCGATGATCCGGCGAGCGCCCGCGTGGAGCTCGCAGCCAGCTACGCGGCTGAGCACCTGCATCCAGGGGCCGCGAGCGCCGAGGGCTACGTGGACGACGTGATCCAACCCGCTGAAACGCGCGAGCGAGTCTCGGCGGCCTTCTTGGCGCTCGACTCTGTGCCGCCGCGCCGCCGCCCGCTCGGCAACATTCCTCTATGAAGTCGGAGCGTGGCTGATGCTCGACGGCAAGCGCCTTTTGGTCACCGGCGTCCTGACGCGCGGCTCGATCGCGTTCGAGGTCGCGCGCCAAGCCCAGGAGCTTGGCGCCGAGGTGACGCTCACGGGGTTCGGCCGCGGCAAGCGATTGACGGAGCGCGCCGCGAAAGCGCTTCCGATCCCGCCCGACGTGCTCGAGCTCGACGTCAACAGCCCGGACGACCTGGCCGCCGTGGCGCGAGAGATCGAGCACCGCTGGGGAGCGCTCGACGGCCTCTTGCACGCCATCGCCTTCGCTCCGGAGGACGCGCTTGGCGGCGGTTTCCTCGACACGCCGGCGCAGAGTGCGATCACCGCTTTTGAGACCAGCGCCTACTCCTTCAAGGCGCTGGCCGCTGCGCTCGCGACGCAGCTGGCGGCGGCCGACGGCGGCGCCTCTGTCGTCGGTCTCGACTTCGACGCCAGCGTTGCATGGCCGGTCTACGACTGGATGGGCGTCGCGAAGGCGGCGCTCGAGAGTGTGTCCCGCTACCTCGCGCGCGATCTCGGGCCGCGCGGGATCCGCGTGAACCTCGTCTCGGCTGGCCCGATCGAGACCATCGCCGCCGGAGGGATCCCGGGTTTCGACACGTTGGCCGGGCTGTGGCGCGCCGGCGCCCCGCTAGGCTGGGACACGCGTGACGCCGGGCCGGTGGCCGCGACGGTCTGCTTCCTGCTCTCGGACTTCGCGCGCGCGATCACCGGTGAGATCATCCATGTCGACGGCGGCTTCCACGCGATGGGGGCGCCGCTCGGTGAGTGAGACGGTCCTGCTCACTGGAGCGACCGGCTTTCTCGGAATGGAGATCCTCGCTCGCCTGATCGAGCGCGACGACATCGAGGTGATCTGCCTCGTTCGGGCCGCGTCGCGCGACGCCGCGAGGCAGCGACTGCGAGGCGTCTACGCCCAACTCTACGATGATCCGCCGCCCGGTATCGCGCGCGTCGGCGTGGTCACGGGCGACGTTTCGGTCGATGGTCTCGCGCTCGGCGGCGCCGAGCGCGAAGAGGTTCTCGCACGCGTTACGAGCATCGTCCACTGCGCCGCGTCGATCTCCTTCGACCTGCCGATCGAGACGGCCCGCGAGACGAACTCGGTCGGGCCGCTGAGGATGCTCGAACTGGCCCGCGCCCTGGCCGATCGCGGGCGGCTGCGCCGGCACATTCACGTCTCGACCGCCTACGTCGCTGGTCGCTACCACGGGCACTTTCGCGAGTCCGACCTCGACCTCGGCCAGGGCTTTCGCAACACCTACGAGCAGTCGAAGTTCGCCGGCGAGAAGGCAATCGTCGAGGCCGCCGGGGATCTGCCGCTGGTCGTAGCCCGGCCGAGCATCGTCGTCGGCGACAGCCGCACCGGTTGGACGCCCGTCTTCAATGTCATCTACTGGCCGCTGCGCGCATTCTCGCGCGGGCTGATGGACGAGGTGCCGGTCGACCCGCAGGGTGTCGCCGACATCGTGTCGATCGACTACGTCGCGAGCGCGTTGATCGCTCTGCTCGAGCTGGACGGGGCGAGCGGCAACTTTCACCTCGTCGCCGGCTCGAGCGCTCTCACCAACCGCGAGCTGATCGAACTTGCGTGCCGCGAGTTCGACCGTCCCCCGCCGCGCCTCGTCGCTGACGGTTCTTCGACGCCCGATCAGGCAAGCGTCTATCTGCCCTACTTCGGCATCGAAGCCACCCTCGACGACGACCGCGCGCGAGCCCTGCTCGGGCCGCTTGGCATCAGCGCCGTGCCGCTCCGCGACTACTTCCCGCGCATCATCGAGTACGCCGAGCGTTCCAACTGGGGCAAGCGCGCGGTGACGAGGCAGGCGGCAGAGCTTCGGACCCCGGCCTAGGGGCTGCGAGGCGGTCGGCCTTCGGCCGCCGTCCTCGCCTAACCGCGGGATGTTTGGTCTGCGCGCGAACCTTCGACGGCCGCGCCCTCGCTGTCTACGTGGTCATTGGAGTTGCGCGAAGCACGAGCGGACCTCGTGTACAAAGAGTTCGGGTTGTTCGAATGCTGCGAAGTGGCCGCCTTTCTCGGGCTCGTTCCAGTAGCGGATGTCGGTGAAGCGCTTCTCCGCCCATCGGCGTGAGGGTCGCTGGAGCTCTTTGGGGAAGACGGAACAGCCGGTCGGAACCGTGATTGTGTCCACGGTTGACCCGCTGATCAACTCGCTTACCTGCCCGAAGCTCTCCCAGTACAGGCGTGCCGAGGATGCGCCCGTGCGGGGAAGCCAGTAGAGCATCAGGTTGTCGAGGAGCTCGTCGCGAGTGAGCACGTTCTCGATGCGGCCGTCACAGTCAGTCCAGGCCCAGAACTTTTCGATGATCCACGCGCAGAGCGCGGCCGGTGAGTCAACGAGCGCGTATCCGATCGTCTGAGGTCGAGTGGCGTGCTCTTGGTAGTAGCCGGAGTCGGACTCGGCGGAGCGCTGCAGTGAGGCGAGCGCTGCGCGTTCTCGCTCGGTGAGATCGTCGAACGTCGCGGGGTCCGGCGGCGCAAGCGGCGGGGTCAGGTGGATCCCGACGACGTGTTCGGGGTCTTGTTGGCCGATGCTTGCGCTGATACTGGTTCCCCAGTCGCTGCCTTGTGCGCCGTAGCGCTGATAACCGAGCCGTGCCATCAGCGCCGTCCAGGTGGCCGCGATCCGCTCCACACCCCAGCCCGGCTGCTCGGGCTTGTCGCTGAACCCGTAGCCCGGAAGCGAAGGGCACACCACGTGGAAGGCGTCCGCCGCCGTCCCGCCGTGAGCCGTTGGATCGGTGAGCGGCCCGATGACCTTCAGGAACTCGACGATCGAGCCTGGCCAGCCATGGGTAATGACGAGCGGGAGGGCGTCCGGGTGTGGCGAGCGAACGTGGATGAAGTGGATCCCGAGCCCATCGATCTCGGTTCGGAACTGGGGCAGTGCGTTCAGCCGGGCCTCGGTCGCCCGCCAGTCGTACCCGGCCGCCCAGTAACCGCACAGCTCCCGGATGTAGTCGAGTGGCACGCCCTGCGACCAGTCCGAGACCGTCTCGGGGTCCGGCCAGCGAGTGCGTTCGAGGCGCTCCGTGAGATCCCGCAGATCAACCTCTGGGATCTCGACACGAAATTCCTCTAGTTCGTCGGACACCGGGCACAGTCATTATCACTGTCCGCGGTGGCCGGTCACCGCGCGAGCGGACGCTCCGGCAGTCACCAACGAAGGCTGCTTGTACAGTGGATCGGTGGAGCGGTTGAGGAAGCAGTCATCAGCTCGCTCGTTGTCCGACAGGACCCCGTCGGTTGCGGTCGAGGCCTCCCTGTGACGCAGGTCGCGGCCGGAGATCCACGGGTCGTGCTCGGCGAATTGGCGTCCGTGTTCGACCGGATCGACCCGCAGGACCTCGAGCGACTCGCGGACACCGTGCTCGATGCTGCGCGGGTGTTCGCTGCCGGGCAGGGGCGCTCTGGCCTGGTGGCGGCGGCGTTTGCGGTCCGTCTGGGGCATCTCGGGAAGGAGACACACGTGGTCGGTGAGGCGACCGCTCCCGCCGTCGGCCCGGGAGACCTCGTCGTTGTGCTCTCGAGGTCCGGCACCAAGCGCATCACGCTGCACCAAGTGCAGCGCGCACTCGCCGCCGGTGCACACGTTGCGGCGCTGTGCGCGGACGCGCACGCACCGCTGACGCGCGCGGCGAGCGTTGCGGTCGTCCTGCCAGTGCGCGACGTACAGACCCGCCAGCACGCTGGCTCGCTGTTCGAGCAGGCAGCCCTAATCCTGCTCGACTCGCTCTGCTGGCGCCTGCAGACGACGCTCGGACGCACGTACGCCGAGCTCGCGGCTCGCCACGACAACCTCCAATAGCCATTGGCAGCCGTCGAGCGCATCCGCTACATCGGCGTCAGCACCGCCGGCTCGCGCATCCACCGGGTCTTTCCGGCGTGGGCCCACGAGCTCGGCCGACCACTTGTGCTCGACGGCATCGACGTTCCGCTCGGCGCGCCGAGCGAACGCTACCGCGCCGTGGTGCAATCGCTCCGCGACGACCCCGAAGTGCTCGGCGCCGTCGTCACCTCGCACAAACTCAGCATATTCGCGGCCGCGCACGACCTGTTGGCCCACACTGACGAGTTCGCCTCGCTCCTACGCGAGTTCAACGCGCTCTCAACGCAGGATGGAACGCTGTCTGGCTACGCACGCGATCCGCTCGCTGTAGCGCATGTGCTGCCGTCCGTGCTCGGAGCGGACTGGATGCCCCGGCGCTCCGACGTGGTCTGCTTCGGCGCCGGGGGCGCGGGCAGCGCGCTCGCACTCGCGCTGCTCTACCGCAAAGCAGATCGCGCCTTCGCCGCGGTCGAAGACGTGCCACGCCGACTGACATTCGTCGACACGGACGCGGCGCGACTCGCAGCACTGCGCTCGCTGCTCGCGGCACTCCCAGCGGTCCACTCCAGCGTCGTCTACGCCCAGCACCACGACGCGCGCGAGAACGACGCGATGATCGCCGGGCTGCCGCCCGGCTCGCTCGTGATCAACGCGACAGGGCTCGGCAAAGACCACCCCGGCTCGCCACTCACACAGCACGCGATGTTCCCCGAAGCCAGCACCGCGTGGGACTTCAACTATCGCGGCACGCTCGAGTTCCTCGCCACCGCGCAAACGCAAGCCACCGCGCGCGCCGTGTCGGTGCACGACGGCTGGGACTACTTCCTCCACGGCTGGACACAAGCCCTCTCGCCAGTCCTCGACATCGAGATCACGTCGGAACGCTTCGCCAGACTCGCGCGCGCCGCCACGCCAATGCGACCATGAACCCGACGACACCGCTTCACGCAGTCAAAATCCACCTCGGACCGCTCCCCAACTGACCCACCAAACCGGGGACAACTTCACGACGCCGCAAATCAGACAAGAGCTTCGTCGACAGCTTCCAAAACCGAGCTGATCCGGAGCAGCAGGCGCCGCCGCGAGGAGTGACCGCCTAACGCGGCCATCCCGCAGCGGGCCTGAGGGGGAGGAGAGGTACTACTTCTGTCGGCGTGATATGGGCCAACAGATCTGCTCGGCGCGTCACCTCTGAGACGGCGCTGAGCGGAAGCTTGCTCCATTCCGGCTACTTGTATGTAAGTATACAGACGTGGCCGACATGCGGATCAGGCATTCCCAGCGGGTCGGCGCGGGCTCAGCGGGACGCCAGGTCTACAAGGCGCTTCGTGAGGCGATCATCGCCGGTGATCTCACTCCAGGCCAGCGGATCTCCGAGAACGAGTTGAGCGTGCGCCTCGCGGTCAGCCGCACGCCGATCCGGGAGGCGGTTGCGCGCCTCCGCGACGAGCGTTTCGTGCAGGTCGTGCCGCAGCTGGGGACGTTCGTCACGCGGATCAGCACCGCCGCTGTCGAGGACGCCCAGTTCGTGCGCGAGGCGCTCGAGTGCGCCGCTGTGCGGGTCGCCGCGGTTCGCGCGGACGCCGCCGATATCGCTGCCCTCGGCGGCCTCGTCCGCCGCCAGGAGGAGCTGGTAGCGCACGCCGACTTCGAGCGCTTCGCGGTCCTCGATGACGAGTTTCACGCCGCGATCTGCGAGCTCAGCGGTCACGGCTTCGCCTGGGAGGTAGCCCAGCGCGCAAAGGGACACCTCAGTCGGGTGCGCCGTCTCAGCTTGCCCCAGCCCAACTACCTCGGCGAGATGGTCGTCGAGCACCACGTCGTGCTCGACGCTCTGCGTCGGGCCGCGCCCGATGAGGCCGAGGTGGCACTGCGCCACCACCTCCGCATGGTCCTCTCGGCGGTTCCGACGATTCGCGAGCAACACCCCGAGTACTTCGAGGAGGGAGAGTTCTGATGGAGATCTCCAAGCAGACGCTGAGCCGGCTCTACGAGCAGATGCTGCTGATTCGCAGCTTCGAGACCGCGTCGGAACGCGAGTACAAGGCGGCGCTGATCGGCGGCTACTGCCACCTCTCCTCCGGGCAGGAAGCCGCAACCGTCGGCAGTACCTATGCGCTCGAGGCTGACGACCGGTTGATCACCGGCTACCGCTGTCATGGCTTCGCACTGGCGCGTGGGGTGCCGCCGGAGGCCGTGATGGCCGAGCTGTTCGGGCGGGCCGGTGGCTGCGCCCACGGCCGCGGCGGCTCGATGCATCTGCTCGACGTCGGTCGCGGATACTTCGGCGGCTGGGGGATCGTCGCCGGCCAGCTCCCGATCGCCACCGGATTGGCGCTGGCGCTGGTTCGCCAGCAGCGTCGTCAGTGCGTGCTCTGCGAGCTTGGCGACGGGGCGGTAAACATGGGCGCCTGGCACGAGTCACTGAACCTCGCTTCGGTCTGGCAGCTCCCCGTCGTCTTCCTCGTCATGAACAACGAGTACGGCATGGGGACTAGCGTCGAGCGCGCCTCGGCGGTCACCGATCTGCATCAGCGAGCCGCCGCCTACGGCATGCGGTCCGAGCGGATCGACGGCAACGACCTGCCCGCCGTAATCGAGGCGACGAGCGACCTCACCGCCGCGGCCCGCGACGATCGCACGCCGTCCGTGCTGGAGCTCGTCACCTACCGCTTCCGCGGCCATTCCGTTGCCGATCCGGGTCTCAGCTACCGAACCACCGAGGAGATCGCAGAGCACGCCAAGCACGATCCGCTGCAGCGGGTGCGTGCGACGCTTGTCGCTGCCGGCGTTTCAGAGGACGAGCTCAACGCCCTCGCGGCCGAGGCTGAGCAGCGCGTCCTCGCTGCCGTCGAGTGGGCGCGAGCTGACGCCGCGCCCGAGGTCAGCGAGCTTGCCAAGGGGATGTACGCGCCCGGAAGCGCAGCGCAATTTGCTGGCATGCTCGCCGGCGCACCGTTCGGTGAGCGCGAGCTCGTATTCGCGGGAGGACTAGGCCAATGAGCACCGTCGAGACCGTGACAAACGAGCCGTCGCTTGAACCACAAGCCACCGAGGTAATGACCTACCGCGAGGCCCTGCGTCTCGCGCTCCGCGAGGAACTGCAACGCGACGAGCATGTCTTCATCATGGGTGAGGAGGTAGGCGTCTTCGAGGGCGCATACAAGGTCACCGCCGGGTTGATGGCCGAGTTCGGAGCCGAGCGCGTGCGCGACACGCCGATCTCCGAGGAGGGCTTCGTCGGTGCCGGCGTCGGCGCGGCGATGCTTGGCGAGCGCCCCGTCGTCGAGATCATGACGATCAACTTCCTGCTCGTCGCGATGGATCAGGTCGTCAACCACGCGGCAAAGATCGGCGCGATGTTCGGCGGTCAGGTTCGCTGCCCGCTCGTGATCCGCACCCCTAACGGCGCCGGCAACCAGCTGACAGCCCAGCACTCGCAGTCCTTTGAGGGCTGGTTCGCCTCGACGCCCGGTTTGAAGGTCGTCGCGCCGGCCACGCCGGCCGACGCGAAGGGCCTCCTGAAGTCGGCGATCCGCGACGAAGACCCGGTTCTCGTGGTCGAGAACCTGGCAATCTACAAGGAGCGCGGCGAGGTTCCGCTCGACCCGGAGTTCCTCACGCCGATCGGCCTTGCCAACGTCGCGCGTCGCGGCAGCGACATCACGCTCGTCGCGCATTCCTACGCGACTGTGCGTGCGCTCCATGTGGCTGAGCGGCTGGCGCGCGACCATGGCGTCGATGCCGAGGTCGTGGACCTTCGCTCGCTGCGCCCGCTCGACGTCGATACGGTCGCTGAGTCGGTTGCGAAGACCAGCCGCGCGGTTTGCATCGAGGAGGGCTGGCCGAGCTATGGAGTGACCGCCGAGCTCGCCGCTCGGATCCAGAAGGCCTGCTTCGATTACCTCGACGCTCCCGTCGAACGGGTCGGTATGGCCGAAGTGCCGCTCCCCTACGCAAAGCAGCTCGAGCTCGCCGCGATGCCCGGCGAAGACAGGATCGAGGCTGCGGTGCTCGCGACGCTAGGCTTGCGCGCGTGAGCGATGTCATCATGCCCCGCCTCTCCGATTCGATGGAGGAGGGGACGATCATCAAGTGGCTCAAGCAGCCCGGCGACCAGGTGCGGTCCGGCGAGCCGCTCGCCGACATCGAGACCGACAAGGCTACCGTCACTTACGAGGCGGACGCCGAGGGCTTCCTCCAGATCCTCGCCCGGGAGGGCGACACGCTCGCGATCGGCGCAACCATCGCACGCCTCCTCGCGGACGCCGAATCGGCGAAGCGGGACACCAACGGCGAGACACCGACCGCGGCGTCGCCGAGCCCAGCCGCGCCGCGCGAACCCGCCGGCGAGGCTATCCCGACAAGTGCTGCTCCTCTGCCAGGACCGGGCGACCCGGCTCGCCCGGGCTCGGGCGAGCGGCTAAAGGCATCACCGGTTGCTCGCCGGATCGCCGGTGAGCTCGGCATTGACCTCGCGACGCTCCGCGGCAGTGGTCCGGAAGGGCGCATCGTCAAGGCTGATGTCGTGGCAGCCGCCGACGGTGTGACGGCAGGCACCGCCACCGAGGGTGCTGCCGCTGCGCCGGTCGCTGCGAGTGGGAGTGCGTCTGGCGCCAAGGGCGATGTCACGGTGGTCGAGCTGTCGCGAACGCAGCAGCTGATCGCGCGGCGCATGGCCAGTGCGAAGGCGACGATCCCCGAGTTCCAGGTCACGGTCGAGGTCGACGCCGAGGCGGCTCTCGAGCTGCGCGAGCAGCTGCGCAACCATGCCTCGCCGCTGCCCTCGGTCAATGATCTCGTGATCAAGGCCTGCGCGCTCGCGCTGCGCGTCCATCCGAACGTTAACGCTGCCTACATCGACGGGCGCTTCGAGCGCTATGGGCGCGTGAACGTCGGCGTCGCAGTCGCCGGTGAGGGCACGCTCGTCGTGCCGACGGTTTTCGACGCGGACAGCAAGTCGCTCGTCGAGATCGCGGCGCAGACGCGCCTGCTCGCGACTCAGGTCCGGGACGGGACGGTCGGCCCCGCGGATCTCGCCGGCGGCACGTTCACCGTCTCCAACCTCGGGATGCTCGGCGTCGCACGCTTCACGGCGGTCATCAATCCGCCGCAGGCGGCGATCCTCGCGGTCGGAGCGGCGGCGGCGAAGGCTGTGGTGCTCGCAGATGGCACGGTCGGCGTCCGCCGCGTCATGGAGATGACCATCTCGGCCGACCACCGAATCGTCTATGGCGCAGAGGCTGCCGAGTTCCTCGGCACCGTGCGCAAGCGCCTCGAAAAGCCGGCCCTTCTCCTGCTCTAGATGGTTGTTGCCACGGCCGGCGGCTGCCGGCTAGGGGAAACAACCACCTAGCGTTCGGGACTCGCAGTGCCGCCGGTCGTCCCGCTGGTGCCGCTCGTCCCGCTAGGTCCGCTCGTGCCACCGCGGTCTCCCATGCCGCCGACGCCGCTCGAGCCGCTCGATCCGCTCGAGCCGGCGGTGGGCACGCTTGCGACCGTTGCCGTCGGTCCAGTTGGCCCTTCGGCAGCAGTCGACGGGTTCGCCGCCGGGGCACCCGCATGCGAGCTGCTGATGAGCGGAGTGAGCTCGCCTGTTGCACCCGAACTTTCCGTATCTCCAGAGGCGCCGCTCGCGCCGCTCGCGCCGGTCGCTCCGCTTGCGCCGCTGACACCGCTCTCGCCGGTGACGCCCACTCCGGCCAGCAGCGTCTGCCCGCCCGGGGAGGCACTCGTCGCTGCCAAGCTGCTCGCAGTCCCCGCCGCCCCCGCCGTTGGCACCTCCGGCGCGACGGCCGCCCCCGTGGTCTGAGCGAGTTGCCTGGCGTCCGCCGGCAGCTGCGCCGAGGGCCGTGGCGGCGGTGGTCCGCTGACAGCGTGGACCGCCGCGCCGCCCGCGGTACCGATCACCGCTGCTGTCACGACGACCGCCGCGACCTTCGCTGCGGTCAGTCCGCCGACCACGCCGGCGCCCCCAACGCCGCTTCCAGCTGCACCGCCCCCGGCCGTTGCGCCTCCGGCAGCCACGCCGCCGCCGGTTCCGCCGCTGCCACCGAAGCTGAACAGCCCGAGGAGCTTGCCGAGCGGCCCGACCGGCAACAGTGCCGCGAGGTGCTTGTGCAGGTCGCGTTGCCGGCGGTGGAATGCGTCGCAGTCATCGCACTCGCGCACGTGCCGGCGCGAGCGCGCGTTCATGCGCACACCGCGATCCGCGGCTTCGGCGAGCTCGAGCATGATCTCCGTGCAGGGCGTGTCGCGGGCGAGTTTGAGGTCAACGAGACCGGTGCGGGCGCGCAGCAGCAGCGACTTGACTGCCGGCACCGAGACGCCGAGCGTCATCGACAGCTCCTGGTAGCTGAGGCCCTGCAGCTCGCGCATAAGAAGCGCGGAGCGCTGTGGCGCCGGCAGCGTGCGAACATCGGCGACAAGTCGCGCCACGGCCTCGCTGCGCTCGGCGACGAGGGAGGGGTCCTGCGTCGCGCCCGACGAAAGTGCCGGACGAGCGTCGCTGTCGAGCTGCGTCGGCACGGGGATCGGCCGCCGTAGCTCGTCGATACAGCGGTTGTGGGCGATCCGGTAGAGCCAGGCGCGCAGCAGGACCGGCCGGTTGCTGGCCCGCAGCGACTTGAAGGCACGAACGAAGACGTCCTGTAGCGCGTCTTCGGCGTCGCCACCGCTGCTTCGCAGCATCTGGCGCGCGTAGGCGAGCAGCCGCGCGTGGTAGCGCTCGTGGATCACGCTGAAGGCGTCATCCGAGCCGGCGCGGAACAGCGACACGAGCTGCTCGTCGCTGCGCACGCGCAGGAACGCAGCCGAGATCGGTACTCGACCGTTTACAGCTGGTTGTGGGACGGCGGATGCTTCCACAGGGCTTTGGGCTTTCGGTCCCTCTGCGACTGTAACGCCTCGAGCTGGGCGAAGTTCCGATAGCCGAATCCGCGATAGGCTCGCAATCGATGCCGCCCGTCCGCCGCGTAAAGCCATCTCCAGGCAGGGCGGGGGCCGCTCGTGCGGCCGCGGCCGGCCGATCGACGTCCCGCCGCACCGAGGCCCGCGTCCGCGACTTGCAGACGACGCAGTCGGCTGTCGCGGTGTCTCAGGCTGCATGGAACGGAGCCTCACCTTTCCCGCCGATCGCCGAGTACGCCTTTCTGTCCGACTGTCACACAGGCGCGCTCGTAGCTCCCGACGGGACGGTTGAGTGGCTCTGCCTGCCGCGGTTCGACGGCCCAAGCGTCTTCGGGTCGCTGCTCGACCGCAGCGCGGGCGGATTCCGTCTCGCTCCCTACGGCGTCGACGTGCCGGCCGGCCGTCGCTACGTGCCCGGTACCAACGTGCTCGAAACGACCTGGATGACACCAACCGGCTGGGTTGTGGTGCGCGACGCGCTGACTATCGGCGACTGGCGCGCCACCGTCCAGACCGGCCTGCACACGCGTCCACCGACCGATCACGACGCCGACCACCTGCTGGTGCGAACCGTCGAGTGCGTACAGGGGGAGGTTCCGATCGAGCTCGTCTGCGCGCCGCGCTTCGAGTACGGCCGCGAGCCGGCCGTCTGGACCCCAGGACCGGATGAGCCGGAGTTCTCACTCGATGCGAGTGACGGCAAGACGACGCTGCGGCTGCGCAGCGATCTGCGGATGGGCATCGAGGGTTCCGACGCGCACGCGCGTCACACGCTGCGCGAGGGGGAGACGCGATACTGCGCGCTTTCCTGGGACGACGAGCTCAGCGCTCCGTGGACATGGTCCGAGGCCGATGCCCACATCGTTCGCACCGCTCACTTCTGGCGCGAGTGGCTGGCCGCCGGCAGCTACCCCGATCACCCGTGGCGCGCCTACCTCCAGCGCTCGGCCCTCGTCCTGAAGGGGCTGACCTATGCACCAACCGGCGCGATGATCGCAGCGCTGACCACGTCGCTACCGGAGACGCCAGGTGGCGAGCGCAACTGGGACTACCGCTACTGCTGGATGCGCGACGCGACGTTCACACTCTGGGGCCTGCACGCGCTCGGCCTCGACTGGGAAGCGAACGACTTCATGGAGTACGTCGCCGACCTGCCGCGCAACAAGGATGGCTCGCTGCAAATCATGTACGGGATTGGCGGCGAGCGGAATCTGCGCGAGACCACGCTGCGCCAGCTCAAGGGCTACGAGGGCGCGCGCCCGGTCCGCAAGGGCAATGGCGCCTACAACCAGCGTCAGAACGACGTCTATGGCGCGGTGCTCGACTCCGTCTACCTGCACACCAAGCGCCACGACCACATCCCTGATCGCTTGTGGCCGGTGCTTGGCGACCAGGTCGAGGCGGCGCGGCGGGTCTGGCGCAAGCCCGACCAGGGGATCTGGGAGGCACGCGGCGCTCCGCAGCACTACGTCTCCTCGAAGCTGATGTGCTGGGTCGCGCTCGACCGCGGTGCGCGTTTGGCAGAGCTCCGCGGCGAGGCGGATCTCGCGCAGCGCTGGCAGAGCGGAGCCGAGGAGGTGCGCGCCGAGATCCTCGCACGGGGTGTCGATCAGCGTGGCGTGTTCGTCCAGCACTACGACACGGTTGCGCTCGATGCCTCGACCCTGCTGGTCCCGCTGGTCCGCTTCCTGCCGCCCGACGATGAGCGCGTGCGCGCCACAGTTCTCGCGATCGCTGACGAGCTGAACGACCACGGGCTGATCCTGCGCTACCGCGTCGACGAGACCGACGACGGCCTTCACGGTGAGGAGGGCACGTTCCTGATCTGCTCGTTCTGGCTCGTCTCGGCACTGTCAGAGATCGGTGAAGCCGAGCGCGCCCGTGAGCTCTGTGAGCAGCTGCTCGCCCACGCCTCGCCGCTTCAGCTCTACGCCGAGGAGCTCGACGCGCGAAGCGGCCGCCATCTCGGCAACTTCCCGCAGGCCTTCACTCACCTTGCATTGATCAACGCCGTGACGCACGTCATCGAAAACGGTTTCTGAATGGTGGCGTGCGTCTGCTGCACGCGGACGCCGCGCGTGCAATCTTTGAGGCTCGATGTCCGAGATCGAGACCTCTGATACGGCGCCGATCCACACGCCGAACGCGGGTACGCTGCGCCGCGCTGGCGCGATGGACCCGTGGGACCGTCCTCGGCGCACGACTGCGACGCCGTTCGACGAGCGCATCGCGCCGGCATCCGCCTTCCCGCCGATCGCGGACTACGCATTCCTCTCTGACTGCCACACGGCGGCGCTCGTGGCGCCGGACGGGACTGTCGAGTGGCTATGTCCACCGCGCTTCGATGCGCCGAGCGTCTTCGCGGCGATTCTCGACCGTGGCGCCGGCGGCTTCCGGCTCGGCCCCGCCGGGATGGGCGTGCCCGCAGGCCGCCGCTACGACCCGGGCACGAACGTGCTCGAGACGACGTGGCAGACACCCACCGGCTGGGCGGTGGTCCGCGACGCGCTGATCGTCGGACACTGGCGCGAGCGCGAGATGGGCGCGGCCACCGCGCACACACGCCCACCTGCCGACCACGACGCCTACCACGCGCTGGTGCGCACGATCGAGTGCATCCACGGGACGATCCAGATCGAGCTGGTCTGCGAGCCGCTGTTCGATTACGGGCGCGTCGCCGGCGCGTGGACGCCGGTGGCCGGTGACCCGCAGGCGTTCGATGCAACCGGCGCCGGGCGGACGCTGCGGCTGATCAGCGACCTGCGGCTCGGGCTCGAAGGCGGGTCGGCGCGGGCCCGCCACCGCCTCGTCAAGGGTGATCGCCGCTACTGCACGCTCAGCTGGTCGCGCAAGCTCGACGGTCCACACAGCTTCGAAGAGGCTGTCAAGAGCCTCGAGGTGACGTCCGAGTACTGGCGCAACTGGCTTGACACCGGCCGCTTCCCCGACCATCGCTGGCGCGCACAGCTGCAGCGATCGGCGCTCGTCCTGAAGGGCCTGACCTACGCACCGACCGGTGCCGTCGTTGCCGCGGCGACGACATCACTGCCGGAGACGCCGGGCGGCGAGCGCAACTGGGACTACCGCTACACCTGGATGCGCGACGCGACCTTCACGCTCTGGGGTCTCAGCGCGCTTGGGCTCAGCTGGGAGGCTGACGACTTCATCCAATACGTCGCCGACCTCGAGCGCAACGCCGACGGCTCGCTCCAGATCATGTACGGCGTCGGCGGGGAGCGCGACCTGCCCGAACAGACACTCGATCACCTGACCGGCTACGAGGGCTCGCGCCCGGTTCGGATCGGCAACGCCGCTTACGATCAGCGCCAGAACGATGTCTTCGGTGCCGTTCTCGACTCGCTCTACGTGCACACCAAGCAGTACGGACATACCTCGCCCCGTTTGTGGCCGGTAATCGAAGCGCAGGCCGAGCGTGCTGCTGCGGTCTGGCGCGAGGCCGACCACGGCATCTGGGAGTCGCGCGGCGAGCGGCTTCACTACGTGTCTTCGAAGCTGATGTGCTGGGTGGCGCTCGACCGCGGTGCCCGGCTCGCGGCCCGCCGCGGTCGCGACTCGGTCGCGGATCGCTGGCGCGAGGTCGCCAACGAGATCCACGCTGACATCTGCGACCGCGGCGTCGACGAGCGTGGCGTGTTCGTCCAGCACTACGACACGGTTGCGCTCGATGCCTCGACCCTGCTGGTCCCGCTCGTACGCTTCCTCCCCGGCGAGGATCCGCGGGTCCGCGCGACGGTGCTGGCGATCGAGGAGGAGCTCACGGAACAGGGACTCGTCCTGCGCTACCGCACCGACAAGACGGACGACGGCCTGGGCGGGTCGGAGGAGGGCACGTTCCTGATCTGCTCGTTCTGGCTCGTCTCGGCGCTGCTGGAGATCGGCGAGCGCCGTCGCGGGCGCGCGCTCTGCGAGCGGTTGCTTGCGCTCGCCTCACCGCTCGACCTCTTCGCGGAGGAGCTCGACGCCAACAGCGGCCGACACCTCGGCAACTTCCCTCAGGCCTTCACCCACCTCGCGCTGATCAACGCCGTGCTACACGTGATCCGCGACGAGGAGGCGGCGCCGCTCCAATCCTAGATAGAGCCTAAGCTTTCCGCGGATGACCGAGGTAGCGACCGACCGCTGGATGTGCGAGTCCTGCGGCTACATCTACGATCCCGCGGACGGCGACCCGGATGGCGGCATCCCTCCCGGAACCGTATTCGCGGATATCCCGGAGACTTGGTTCTGCCCGGTGTGCGGCGCGCGCAAGCGCGACTTCTCCCCTTACGAGGATTGACTCAGGCGAGCCACCGCTCGTAGTCAAGACCAGCCGCGGCCTCCGCGAGGCTTGCGCGCGTCACGACAGTCAGCCGCGGCAGCGTCGCGACCTCGACCTCACCCAGGCGCGCGATCGTGGCGCGATTGGAGCGCTCGATCTCATCCGGCTCGTCCGGCCATGGCGTCAGCACGACCGCGCGCACGTCCAGCGCTGAACGGCGTGCCGCTTCGAGCGTCAGCAGCGTGTGGTTGAGCGTGCCGAGCCCGGGTCGCGCGGCAATCAAGACCGGCAAGCCGAGCGCTGCCGCTAATCCGCGTACGTCCCACCCCGGCGCCAGCGGCACGAGCAGGCCTCCGATTCCCTCGACGACGAGAGCCTCGGCGCTCGCGGCCGTGCTGCGCAGCTCTTCGATGATCGCCGGCACGTCGAGCGGCGTCCCGCTCATCTGCGCCGCGAGATGGGGCGAGACCGCGGGCTCGTATTGAGCGTACGCGACCTGCTCGGTCCGCTCGCCGCTGATCATCGCGAGCAACTCGTGATCGTCGAGCTCGCCGAGACGATCGCCCGCCGCTCTTTCCTGCCGGCTGATCCCGGTCGCGATCGGTTTGCGCGCCTTGACCGCGACGCCCGCTGCCGCCAGACCGCTCGTGATCGCCGCTGCCAGGATCGTCTTGCCGACGCCCGTGTCGGTCGCTGTGACGAAGCACCCGCGCGGCACGCGTCAGCCGGTTGGTTCCACGGCCGGCTTCGCCAGGCGACGGGCCCCGATGGCCGCTGCGAGCCCTTCGCCCCCAGCCCGCGTTTCGCGTTCGAAGCTCGTGCCGATGTCCCTGGCTGCGGCGGCGATCGCCTCGGCGGCTCGGCTGATCTCGCTCGCTGTGTGCGAAGCCATCAGCGTCAAGCGCAGTCTCGAGCTACGCGGCGCCACCGTCGGGGGCCGGATCGCCTGGGCAAAGACGCCGCGCCTCAGCGCTGCGGCGCAAAGCTCGACCGCCTGGGCTGCGTCGCCGACGATCAGCGGGATGATCTGCGTCTCGCCATCGGGTGGCGAAATCCCAGCGCGCGCTAACGCGGAGCGCATCAGTGCACTGTTTGCCTGGAGCTTCTCCACGCGGCGCGGCTGCTCGCTCAGCAATTCCAGCGCTGCCAGCGCGCCGGCGATCGCCGGTGGTGGCGGGGCGGTCGAGAAGATCAGCGTGCGCGCGGAGTTCACGAGGTACTCGACGGTCGCGCTCGAGGCGCACGCGTAGGCGCCGTAAGAGCCAAGCGCCTTGCCAAGGGTGCCGACGACAACGTCGACTCGTCCCTCGAGGCCGGCAGCTGCGACAGCGCCGCGACCGCCAGGGCCGAGCGTTCCGGTCGCGTGAGCCTCATCGACGACCAGGCGTGCGCCGTGGCGCTCGGCCAGCTCGACGATCTCGACGAGCGGCGCGATGTCGCCGTCCATCGAGAAGACCGAGTCGGTGACGATCACGCTTCCAGCTGGCGCTTCGCGCAAGCCCCAGGCGAGGTGCTCGACGTCGCGGTGCTTATAGACGAACGTCCGCGCCCTGGCGAGACGGCAGCCGTCGACGATCGAGGCGTGGTTGCGGGCGTCCGAGAAGACGATCCGCTCGCCGCCAGCGGCAGCGCGCCCTTTGCTGCCGTTCGTGCCACCGGCCGGCAGACTCGTGAGAGCGCCGATCACCCCGATGTTGGCGAGGTAGCCCGAGCCGAACAGCACACAGCGCTCGCTCCCCTCGAACGCGGCGAGTGCCTGCTCGAGCGTCTCGTGGATCGTCATCGTGCCCGAAACGAGACGCGACGCTCCTGCGCCGACGCCCCAGCGCATCGCCGCATCTGCTGCGGCCTCGCGCACCCGCGGATGCTCCGCGAGGCCAAGGTAGTTGTTCGAGCAGAGCAGAAGCACCGGCCGGCCGTCCAGCAGTACCTGTGGACCCTGGGGGCCGCTGATCAGCCGTGTCGAGCGGTGCAGACCGAGCCGCGTGAGCTCCTCGAGGGCGACCTCGATCTCATTCACAGTGCCGGTTCCGTCGCGCGTGAATGTTCCGAGGCGCGCTTGCGCCGCCCCTTCCCTTTGCTGCGGTAATGCAGCTGCGTCGAGGGATCCCACAGGCGTACGTCGAGGCTTGCCGGGGCGTTCAGCGCGAGATGCTCGTCGATCAAGTCGGGAGTCTCGCCATCGAGCCAGCCGGAGCGGTTGTCCGGACGCGGATTGCTGCCGTTGTCGGGCTGGCGAGCGACGTTGAGGCCGAGCTCTTCGAACATCGCGCGGTCCTCCTCCGGGGTCGCGCCAAGCGCCGTGAGGAAATTGCCCATCATCACCCCGTTGAGCCCGGCCTTCACCGCGAGCGGCTGCAGCTCGCCGAGGTTCTCGATCCGACCGCCGCACAGGCGGAACAGCGCCTCAGGGAGGATCAGGCGGAAGATCGCGACCCACTTCACGGCCTCCCACGGCTCCATCACCATGCGCTCGCCAAACTTCGTGCCGGGTCGCGGGATCAGCAGGTTGATCGGCACGCTGGTTGGATTTATCGCGGCGAGCTCGAACGCCATCTCGACGCGCTGCTCCTCGGTCTCCCCGAGATTGAGGATTCCGCCGACGCACGTCTCGAGGCCGGCCTCCTTGACGGCGGCGATCGTGCGCAGACGGCCCTCGTAGCGCACCGTCTGTGACACCTCGGGATAGAAGGTCGATGAGCTCTCGACGTTGTGATGGACGCGCTGGATCCCCGCTTCCTTCAGCTGCGTCGCGCGCGCCACCGACATGTGCCCGATCGACGCACAGCGTTTGAGGTTTGTGTGCTCGGCGACGAGCCGCGCCCCTTCGAGCACCTTTTCGAAGTCGCGCTTGGAGAGGCCCTGACCCTGAGCGACCATGCAGAAGCGGTGAGCGCCGGCAGCCTCGGCGGCGTAAGCATGGGCGAGCATTTGCTCCGGCTCCATCATCGCGTGCATCGGCGTGTCGGCCTCCGCATGGCTTGACTGGGCGCAGAAGCCACAGTCCTCGGCGCAGCCGCCCGACTTGGCGTTGACCAGCGAGCACATGTCGGTCGCGTCACCGAAACGATCTACGCGCGCCTCCCAGGCCCGCTCGACGAGCGCCTCGATCTCGCCATGGTCTGAGATCTGGCCGAGGCGCAGCGCCTCCTCGCGTGTGATCAGTGGCGGCATCCTGGAATCTGCACCCTACGGCTTGCGGGCGAGGAACGCGGCGCCGAGCGGGACGTCCGCGCGCTACTCGAGGATGATCAGCGCGTCGCCTTCGTTGACCTTCTCGCCCTCCGCGCAGAGGATCTCCTTAACGCGTCCAGGCTCGTCCGCCTCCACCGGCATCTCCATCTTCATCGATTCGAGGACGGCTACCGTGTCGCCCGCCGCGACCTGATCGCCGACCGCGCATTCGATCTTCCACACGACCCCGCTTATATGAGCCTCGATCTCCACAGTCCTCTGCCGCCGCGCCGCCGTAGCTGGAGCGCACAATAGCTTCCGCGCGCGACGCGGTTGTCGTCATCGTGACGGCGCGTGACGAGGCTGAGCGGATCGGTACGACGCTCGACGCTCTCGCAGCCGCCTTTCCAAAGGCCACCGTCCTGCTGGCGGATGACGGCTCACGCGACGCCACAGCGGCGCTCGCCGCCGCTCGCCGCGTCGAGACGGTCGCCTCCGGGCGCCGCCGCGGCAAGGGCCAGGCTGCGAGCCTCGCCTGCGCGCGAGCGATCGAGCTCGGCGGCGAGCGATCCACCTACGTGCTTTGCGACGCAGACCTCGGAGCGAGCGCGGCGTTCCTCGCGCCACTGGGAGACCTCGTCGCCAGCGGCGTCGCCGATCTGGCGATCGCTGCCTTCGAGCGGCCGCTCGGCGGTGGCTTCGGCGTCGCGCTTGGCTTCGCGCGCTGGGCGGTGCGGCGCACGACAGGCGTTGTGCTGGCCGCCCCGATCTCGGGTCAGCGCGCGCTGACGGGCGAGGCGCTTGCCGCCGCCCTGCCGTTCGCGGGCGGCTTCGGGCTGGAGCTGGCGATGACGATCGACGCGCTCCGCCGGCAGGCGCGCGTGGTCGAGCTTCGGCTCCCGCTCGAGCATCGCTGGACCGGCCGCAACCTCATCGGCTTCTGGCACCGCGCACGGCAGCTCGGCGACCTAGTCGTTGTCTACCGCCGGCGCCGCCCGGCTTCGTCCGGCAGCGGACGGCAGCGGCGACGAGCGCCGAGCTAAGCTCCGCCAAAGCCCCCTGCACGGAGGTGCTGCGGTGAGCGCCGAGCTATCCCCAATGAAGGAACAGGTTTACGCCGAGCGGCGGCCGAAGGAGTACTTCGACCGCTTCCATGAGCACGCGCGCACTCACGAGCCTAGCTTCGTCTACGAGATCGTGCGGCTCGTCACCTCGCTATACGCCTTCGCCTTCCTCCGGGCACGCGCGGTCGCGGCAGATAACGTGCCTGAATCCGGCGCGATGATCCTCGCGCCGAACCACTTCTCGTTCATGGACCACTTCCTGCTCGGATGCTTTCTGCGGCGCAAGGTTCGCTTCATGGGCAAGTCGCAGCTCTTCAAGGGACCGCCCGCCTGGGTCTACATGCAGGGCGGCGTCTTCCCCGTGCGCCGCGGTGCGCGCGACGATGACACGTTCATCACCGCCGAGACGATCCTCGGTCGGGGTGGCACGATCGCGATGTACTGCGAGGGTGGCCGCTCGCGGACCGGCGAGCTCCAGGAGCGCGCGCGCCGCGGGATCGGGCGGCTGGCGCTCGAGACGGGCGTGCCGGTGGTTCCGGTCGCGATCGTCGGCTCGGCCAAGATCCGCAACTGGAAGCGGCTGCGCTTCCCGGCGGTGACCGTGGAGTACGGCCCGCCGCTGCATTTCGACGCCGAGCAGCGTCCCGGCCGCGAGCGCCAGCAGGAGACGGCCGACGCGATCTTCGCCGAGATCCGCGCCATGTACGAGCGCCGCGTTCGCGCGGGTCACGCCACCTGGCGCGTACGGCGCCGCGAGGCGCGTGAGCTGCGCCGCGGGCCCTCGTCTCTCGATGAGTGAACCGTCGCCTGCAAGCGTCCTTCGCGTCGCCGCTGTCCAGCTCAATTCTCAGCAGCGCTTCGACGACAACCTCGAGCAGGCCGACCGCCTCACCCGCGCCGCGGTTGCCGACGGAGCAAAGCTCGTCCTGCTGCCCGAGAAGTGGAACCTGCTCGGCACCGCCGAGCAGCTACGCGCCGGTGCCCAGCGGCTTGACGGCCCGGCGATTTCCTGGGCACGCGGGCTCGCGAGCGAGCTCGGTATCGATCTCGTTGCGGGTTCGATCTGCGAGCTCGAGGACAACGGCAACGGCCGGCTCGCCAACACCTCGTTTCACGTCGGCGCCGACGGCGCGATTGCCGCCACGTACCGCAAGATCCATATGTTCGACGTGACCGTGGACGGGATCGAGTACAACGAGTCAGAACACGAGCAGCCGGGAGAGGACATCGTCGTCTCAGCGAGCGCCGGCGGCGTGGAGCTCGGCCTGACGATCTGCTACGACGTTCGCTTTCCCGAGCTTTACAGGATCCTGGCGCTGCGCGGCGCGCGCGTGATGCTCGTACCGGCGGCGTTTACGCTCTCGACCACCCGCGAGCATTGGGAGGTCCTGCTGCGCGCGCGGGCGATCGAGAACCAGGCGTTCGTCCTCGCGGCGAACCAGATCGGCTCCCACCCACCGGGCCGGCGCAGCGGCGGCCGGTCACTGATCGTCGATCCGTGGGGGGTGGTGATCGCTCAGGCCGGCGATGCCGTCACTCACATCACCGCGGACCTCGACCTGGCGCGGCTGGAGCAGGTGCGCGAGGAGCTGCCCTCGCTCGCAAACCGTCGTCCGCAGACGTACCGCTGGCCGGTCACCGGCTGACGTCGCTGAGCCGTCCAGCGTGAATCTGCTTGACTGCGTTTATGGAATCGGATGCTGGTGAGAGCGAGGCAGTGAAGGGCAAGACCGACCCGGTGAAGAAGCTGATGTGGTCAGGCTTGCTCGCCGGGGTAACCGCGGCCGTGAGCATCGTCGCAAACCGCGCTGCGTCGGCCGTCTGGCGTCGCATGTTCGACGAGGAGCCGCCGGAGTGAGCCAACCGTTTGCAGCGTCCGGCGACGGGTCGAGCACTGCCAACCAGAGTACGGATGCGGCTTCCTCAAACGGTGGACCGCCACCCGCGAGCGCCCAGCCAGGCGGAGTGGTCGGAAGCGCCTCGAGTCTTGTCGCCAACCGACCCGAGATCGCCGTCGCCGCCGCGTTCGCTGGCGGTCTCCTACTCGCGATTCTTGCCAGGCGCCTTGGCCGCTGAAGCCGACGAGCCGCAGAACCTGGCACAGGCGATCACTGAGATCTCCGAGCGCGCGTCGCTGCTGGTGCGCGAGGAGATCGAGCTCGCGAAGGCCGAGATCACGACCAAGCTGACGCGACTCGTGACCGGTGCGATCGTCGCGCTGGCCGCCGGGATCTTCTTCATCGTCGCGCTGTTGTTCGCGCTCCATGGCCTCGCCTGGCTGTTCGCGTTTGAGCTTTTCGGGGATGACAAGATCTTCTGGGGCTACTTCGTCGTCGCCGGCGGCCTGCTGGTGTTTGGCGTCCTCGCCGGCTTCCTCGCTGCGCGTGCGCTGCGCCGTGGTACGCCGCCCACGCCGACGATGGCTATCGACGAGGCGCGAAAGATCCGCGACACGGTCGGCGCCAAGGACGCCGCCGTCTGATGCCCGAGCGGAGCCCGGAAGAGATCCGCCGCTCGATAGAGGCGAACCGCGAGGCGCTGGCGGTCTCGATCGAGCGGCTCCGCGGAGAAGTCGCCGAGCTCACCGACTGGCGCAAGCAGCTCTCTCAGCACCGGCGCCCGGCGATGCTCACCGCCGTTGTCGCCGGCTTCCTCGCCGGCGGCGGGCTGCTCGGCCGGCGCCGCAAGCGCCGCTGACACAGCGCCTGTCCGCTCAAGCGAGAAGGTGAGACGGGAGTCCGCCGACGCCGACGAGTCCCGGACCGGTGTAGGTACCGATGACAGGCCCGACCTCGGAGACCCAGATCGGATCGCTGCCGAACAGTTCGCGGCCGCGGGCGACCAGCGCATCGGCTCTTTCAGGCGCCTGGATGTGCTGTACGACCCAGGCGTCGGCGCCGTCGTCCCGGAGCGTCCGCAAGTAGTCGACCATTCGCTCGAACGCACGCCCGGCTGTGCGCACCCGCTCGACCGGGGTTATCTCGGACTCGATCGACAGAATCGGCTTGATCTGCAGCGCGCCGCCGAGCCACGCCTGTGCGCGCCCGATTCGCCCGCCACGCTGCAGGTACTCGAGCGTGTCGACGCAGAACCACAGGCGCATTGCGTCAGCTGCTGCCTCGGCCCGGATCAGCACCTCATCGCTGCCCAGGCCCGCGTTTGCGATCGCCGCCGCAGCGAGTACAACGCAGCCCAGCCCGCCGCCCGCGCTGTGCGAGTCGACGACCTCGATCCGGCCAAGTGGGTGGCGCTCCTCGAGCATCGACTTGGCCTGCAGCGCGGCGCCGTGAGTTCCTGACACGCCCGCCGAGAGGTGGATCGAGACGATGTCGTGGCCCGATTCGAGCAGCGGCTCGTAGACTGCGGCGAAGTCACCGATCGACGGCTGGGACGTGCTCGGAAGCTCGCCCGGGCCCGCCAGCGCGCCGTAGAACGCCGCGTAGTCGGTGATGTCGCACTCGCGCTGTTGGCGCTCACCGCTGCGCACGTACAGGCTGACCTCGCTGACCCCGGCCGCACGAACCAGATCAGGGGGGAGGTAGTGGGTCGAATCGCTGACGATCGCCACCGGACGCATCGGCGGCGGACACTACCGCGGTGTAGATGGGCAGGCTGGATCGTTGATTGCGTGGCCGACGGTTCCCGGCCGGGGGGTGGCCGGTCTAGGCCAGGGGGAAGGCTGTCGCACGCACGCGCCAGCCGCTCGGCAGCTTTGGCAGGCGGCCGCGGGCGCGCTCCTCCGCCTGTGGTGATGTCGAGGCGAAGATATCGAGATGCAGGCGGAAGGCGGGCGGGTAGAGGCCGGCGAGCCCGATGTTGGGTGCCTCGGCGTGGCCGTCCGAGTCGAGGAAGGAATCGAGCGGCTCAGGGTCCCAGTGGGTCGCACCGGCAGCCTCTGCAGCCGCCTCGACCTGACGCTCAGCCTCCCAGCGCTTGGTCGTTCGCATGTGGTCCGGGTTGGGCGGTATCAGCAGCAGCTCGATGCGCCACTCGATCGGCCGGTCGCCTTCGGAGCGCTCGCGCCAGCCCTGCTCCGGGGGACGGCGCCGGAGCAGCCGCGCCGGCATGTCGCGCGGTGGCCATTCCGGTAGCCCGCTCGGGTTGATCTCGCCGGCGCTGTGGTAGCCGCCGCGTCCGTAGCGAATCTGCACCTCCGGCGCCCGGGCCCGGGCCCAGATCAGTGCCTGCTCGAGCGTGAGGGCGCCGAACGACGGTCCGTCGCTGTCGCGCGGCCGGCGCGTCCAACGTCCCGCGAAGGTTGCGCACAGGTAGGAGCCGTCGGGTCTTTGGCGGGCCGCGTCAAACGACGCCTCCTCCTCCTCATAGATGTGCACGACACCCGTCCGCCGCTGCGTGTCGCCGCCAACGACTGCTGTCTCTAGCACCACGTGCGATCCCCTCCAGGAGTGGATTAGCGGTTAGAGCCGATTCTCGATCTGCAGGGGCGCTCCCGCGGCCGCCGCCGGGCTTGCCGGCGACTCGGCGCTCGCGCCGGCGCCCAGCACCTCAGCGAGCTCGCCGGTCTCGCACATCTCGGTGACGATGTCGCAACCACCGATCAGCTCGCCCCGGGCGAACAACTGCGGGATCGTCGGCCACCTCGACAGCGCCGTCAGCTCCTGACGGATCCGCGGGTCTGGCAGGACGTCGACTGCGGCGAACGGGACGCCGAGCGACTGCAAAGCGCCGACTGTCCGCGCCGAGAAGCCGCAGGCCGGCGCTTCGGGCGTCCCTTTCATGAAGAGGATCACTTCGTTGTTGGCGATCGCGCTCGAGATCGCCTCGCGGACTGGGTTCTCCTGCTGTTGACTCATCGGTTCCTCACTCGCTGATCGTCGTCAGTGACAGGGCGTGGATCGGCCCGCCGATCTCCCCTCCGAATACCCCGTAGACGAGGCGGTGCTGCTCGATCCGCGACAGCCCGGCGAAGGCTGGAGCCGTAACCGTGGCGCGGAAGTGATCACCGCCGCCCGTCCAGTCCTCGACCTCGGCTCGAGCCCCAGGGATCGCAGCCTCGATGCGTAGCTTTATGTCCGCCGCGTCAGGCATTCGTATACGCAGAGATTAGACGACTAAACCTTTCTGCCTGCTCGCTATACTTTGGAAAGCGATGGTTACGATCACCGACAAGGGCGCCGAGAAGGTGCGGGAATTCCTCGAGGCTCAGGGCACCGACGTTGCGGCCGCTGGCCTGCGCGTCGGCGTTCGCGGCGGTGGCTGCTCGGGCTTCCAGTATCAACTGGCCTTTGACGAGCCCCGCCAGGACGACTCGATCTTCGAGGATCACGGCCTGAAGCTGCTGGTCGACTCGCAGGCGCTCGAATACGTCGACGGCTCGCAGATCGACTACGTTGATGCCCTCACCGGCGCCGGCTTCCAGGTGGAGAACCCGAACGTCGTCGCGGCCTGCGGCTGCGGCTCCTCGTTCCGCGTTGCCGACCAGGAGTCCTGCTCGCCGGTCTAGCCGGCCTGGACGGATTACTGCGGCGGTGCGTCGATCGCCGCCCAGAGGAAGAGGCAGGCCGTCGTGCGGTAGGGACGCCAGCGCTCGGCGAGCGCCGTTACAGCGGTCGGTTTGGGCAGCTCCCCGAGGCCGTACACGATCTGAACGCCCTTGCGGATCCCCAGGTCGCCCGGCGCGAGCACGTCGCCCCGGCCGAGCTGGAACATCAGGAACATCTGAGCGCTCCACTCGCCGAGCCCTTTCACCGCGACGAGCTCTGCCATCACCGTCTCGTCGTCGAGCGTCTCGAGCCGCTCCAGCTCGAGCGATCCCGAGGTGACGTGCTCCGCCAATGAACGCAGGTAGACGACCTTCGCCCGCGACAGTCCTGCAGCCGCGCGTAGCTCCTCGGGATCGGCAGCGAGGATCGCCTGCGGCGTTGGCAGCTCACCGTCGAAGTACTCGAGCAGTCGCAGCCAGATGGCCTGGGCAACGCGCGTCGAGAGCTGCTGGCCGACGATCGTCCGCACGAGGCCGGCGTAGTGGTCGCGCGGCCTGCGGCTGCGCCGCTCGTCAAGTGACGCAACATCCGCGGCGAGGCGCTCGATCAGCCGCGCGAGCACCGGGTCGGCGCTGCGCAGGTGCGACGTCGCAGCGTCCACGCTCACCGGCGCTTCGCCGCCGCGAGCATCTCCTGCACGCGCGTCAGCTTGATCCGCGGGCGTCCTTGCGAGGCGCCGCGCTCGCGTTCGTGGCGGTCGATCCGCGCCCAACCGGCGTAGTCGACCACGTTCGGCGCCCGCTCGCGAATGAACCGGTCGAGCGCCGCGTCGCTGATCGGTGCCGGTGCGAGCAGGCGACCGCCGCCGAAGTCCTCGAGCAAGCGCGCGACGGTGTCGTTGGCGTCCTTCTTGTTGGTGCCAATGACTCCGCTCGGCCCGCGCTTGGCCCAGCCGACGACGTATTCCCCGTGGCGCACGCCTTCCGGAGCGACCACGCGTCCGCCGGTGTTCGCGATCACGCCTCGGCGCTCGTCGAATGGCACGTCGGTCAGTGGGGTGCCGCGGTAACCGATGGCGCGGAAGACGGCGTGCGTCGCCACCACGATCCGCTCTTCGGTCGTCTGCGCGCGCAAACTCCCGTCCTGCTCGCGCACCAGTTCGTTGCGCGCGAGCACGACGCGATCGACGCCACCGTGACCTTCGATCGCGAGTGGCGAGAGCATGAAGCGCAGCGTGACCCGCCGCGGCTTGCCTTCCTGCGGACGTATGGCGTACTCCCGCAGGATCTCAACGTTCCGCCTCGCCTTCGTATCGGCTTCCGCGTCGCCGGTGCCGCCTGCCATTGCGAGCTCATCCGGATCGACGATCACATCGGCCGCGCTCAGCTCGCTCAGCTCGAGCAGCTCCGGGTTGGTGAACGCGGCCTGCGCCGGCCCGCGCCGCGCAATCACGAGCACCTCCGAGATCTTGCTCCGCGCCAGCGCCTCGAGCGCGTGGTCAGCGACGTCCGTCCTGGCGAGCTCTTGGTGCGTGAGCACGAGCATCCGAGCCACGTCGAGCGCGACGTTCCCGGCGCCGATCACGACAGCTCGTTCGCCGCGCAGGTCGAACTCGTGATCGCTGAAGTCGGGGTGGCCGTTGTACCAGCCGACGAAGTCCGTCGCGGCGTAGCTTCGCGCGAGGTCCTCGCCCGGAATGCCGAGCTCGCGGTCAACCGGCGTCCCGACGGCGTAGATGATCGCGTTGTAGTGCGCGCGTAGGTCGGCGAGCGTCAGGTCGCTGCCGAACTCGACGTTGCCGTAGTAGCGCAGCCGCGCATGCTCGGCGGTCCGCTCATAGATGCGCGTCACAGACTTGATCTTCGGGTGGTCCGGTGCGACCCCGGCCCGGACGAGGCCCCACGGTGTCGGGAGCCGCTCGAACAGGTCGACGTGCAGCTCGGTCGCGCTGTGGCTCAGCAGCTGCCCCGCCGCGTAGCTGCCGGCGGGACCGGAGCCGATGATCGCGACACGGACCCGGGCGTCGCCCGTGTCCACCTCGGTCATGTCAGTGAAGTGAGCGCCTCGGCGCCGACAGCCTCGCCGTCGAGTGCGGCAAGCGTGCGCGGTACCGACATCGCGATGCAGCTGAAGGTCGGGGTGTCGCGCTTCGTGTACAACGACGACTCCGTGGTGCGCAGGCGCTGGACGAGGTCGAGGAAGTCGCCGGGCTCGTCGGTCTCGAACGCCACGACGAACTCCTGATCGTCGAGCCCAAACGAGTAGGAGGTGTTGAGGTCGATCTGCGGGTACTCACGGCCGATCCTGATGTGCTCCTGCATGACCCTGTAGCGCTCGTCGGGCGCGAGCAAGTACCAATCCCGTGTCTTGACGAACGGATAGACGAAGAGGTATTTCGAGTGGCCCGGCCGCACCTCGAGGCGGGATTCCTCTGAGTATTCCGAGGGCTTCGTCATCGCGAGATATGAATACGGGATGCTCGCCCACTTCATCAGCCCGGTCTGGGCGAGCACGACGTGAAACTCGTGGATGCGATCGAGGTTGATCGACTGCGAGAGCAGCAGCAGGTCGGTGTCGCCGCGGGTGCCTACGGTCGAGAAGGAGCGCAGTAGGTGGTCGCTGGCGAAGTCCTCGCAGGCGGCGATGAACTCCCGCTTGTGCTCAGCCCGAAAATCGGCGTCGAGTCGGCGCCACTGGGGGTCGAGCTTGAGGAACGTGTACTTGACGAAGTGGCGAGCCGGCATGGCGGATCCTGACGAGGTTCTCGTTGGAGGCCGATTATACGCGGGCCCCGGTGCCGCCCCGGCGCCTCGGGCCAACCCCGCTCGACCAGCTCCGTCGGTAGGATTCGCCGGGTGCGCATCGCGCTGGTCTCGCCATACTCGTGGAGCTATCCCGGTGGTGTGACGCGCCACATCGAGGCGCTCGCCGTTCACCTGCGCGCCTCCGGGCACACTGCGAGCATCATCACGCCGTTCGACCCGCAAGACTCGCTCAGCGCGCGTTTGCACCGTGGCGCCCTTCCCCAGGCGCGTCAACTCGACGAAAACGTGATCGCCATCGGGCGGACGGTCGGCTTCCCCGCCAACGGCGCAGTGTCGAACCTCGCGATCGCGCCGTCCGCCATCTGGGCGGTTCGCGGAGAGCTGGCGCGCGGCGGCTACGACGTCGTCCACGTTCACGAGCCGATCGCCCCGGTGATCAGCTGGGACGTCCTCTCCTCCTGCCGTCAGCCGCTCGTCGGCACCTTCCACTGCTATTCGACGAACCGCCTGACGAATGGCTTCGGCAACCTCGCGGGCGCGAGTCGGCTGATGAACCGGCTCGCGGTGCGGATTGCCGTCTCCGAGGCTGCCGCCTGGACGGGCCGACGCTTCTTCGGCGGCGAATATCGCGTGATCCCCAATGGCGTTGAGATATCCGAGTCGCTCGAGCGCCCTTGTGCCGTGGCTCCGAGTGGCGAACGGCCGCTGCGTCTCGTGTTCGTTGGCCAAGCGGTCGAGCGCAAGGGCCTGCCGTTCGCGCTGTCTGCCTTCGAGGCGCTCCGCGAGCACGTTCCGGTGACGCTCGACATCATTGGCGTCGAGCGCGGCGAGCTGGCTCACCGGCTGCTCGACCCGGCTGGAGTCACCGCGCACGGAAAGCTCTCTGACGCGGCAAAGGAGGAGGTGCTGCGTGGCGCCGACCTGCTGCTCGCGCCGTCGCTTGGTGGCGAGAGCTTTGGCATGGTGCTGACGGAGGCGTTCGCCGCCGGGACGCCGGTCGTCGCTTCGAACATCCCCGGTTACGCGGGCGTCGTGAGCGACGGCGTCGACGGCGTCCTCGTCGCGCCCGGCGATGCTGCCGCACTCGCGACGACGCTGCTGGACCTCGCCTACGACGTGCCACGTCGTGCTGCGATGTCGTCGGCCGCAGCCGCGGCTGCGGCCCGCTTCGCATGGCCGCTCGTCACCGAGCAGATACTCGCGGCCTACGATGACGCGGTCGCGATGCCGCTGCCAGAGGGCGCGGTCCAGCGCACGCAGGCGCGGATCGGCCTGCGTGCGGCCGATCCGGCCCAGCACGCGACGCTCGTCGGCCGTCGGCTTGCGTCCATCGAGCCGGCGCGCACTACGTCGCGAGCGCCCCTGCAAACGGTCGGGCGCCGCGCCGTGATCGTCGCAGCTGCCTTGGCCGGCATGCTTGCCGCCTTCTTCGCCGTGCGCCAGATCGGGCCTGGAAAGATCGTCAGCAGCCTCGTCACTTCGCAGCCGTCGTGGGTGATCCTCGGCCTCGCCCTGATGTGCGCCGCGATGGCTGCGCGCGCGATCGCCTGGCACGCGATTCTTCGCGCCGCGCTACCGCATTCGCGGGTCAAACGCTCGGATGCGATGCAGGGCACTTTCATCGGTGTGCTGATGAGTGCCACCCTGCCGGCGCGCCTCGGGGAGCCCTCGCGCTCGCTGATCGTCGCGCGGCGCCTCGGACGCCCGGTCGAGACGCTGCCCGTGGTCCTCGGCACGATCGTCTCGCAGACGCTTCTCAACCTCCTAGCCCTCGCGATCCTCGGCACGGTGATGTTCTCGAGCGTCGACATCTTCAACGGTCATCACAGCGCGTTGATAGCCGTCGCGATCGCGCCGGCGGCGCTCGTGGCCGCGATCGTGATTGTGCCGCTGCTCATCCGACGGCCGGGAGCGCGATCCGACTCGGACCGTCGCGCGGCGCTGCTGGCGCGCGTGCACGCGACGGCATTGCGGGTTCGCGCCGGGATGCGTGTGTTCCGCGAGCCGCGTCTTGCTGGCGTCGCTGTCGGCGCTCAGCTCGGGGCGTGGGCGCTGCAGTGCGCCTCATGCTACGTCCTGCTGCTGGCGCTCGGGCTCAGTGGCCGCGCCGGTCTCGCTGCTGCGGCCGGCGTGCTCTTTGCCGTGAACGTCACCGCGGTTCTCCCGGCGGCACCGTCGAACATCGGTGTCTTCCAGGCCGCCTGTGTCGCCGTCCTCTCCGGCGGCTTCCATGTATCGGCCGCCGACGCGATCGCCTACGGCATCATCCTGCAGGCCGTCGAGATCACCACCGCGGTCGTGATGGGGTTACCGGCGCTGCTACGTGAGGGAATGTCATGGCGCGACGTTCGCCTGCGCACCATGCACACCGCCCCGGTCCGCCTGGTCGTGTCCGACTCGCAGCAGCTCGTGCAACGCGGTGCCGCCGAAGCCTGAGGCTGCCGCGGGCGCTGCGGCCTGGGTTTACGTGCTGCGCTGCGCCGACGGCTCGCTCTACACGGGTTGGACCGTCGACATCGAGCGGCGGGTTGCAGCTCACGCGGCGGGTCGCGGCGGCCGCTACACGCGCTCCCGACTCCCGATCGAGCTGCTGTCCGCGATGCCGATGCAGGACAACTCGAGCGCGCGGCGCGAGGAGGCGCGGATCAAGCAGCTGCCACGCGCGGCAAAGCTGGCGCTGCTCGCGGCTCAGTCTGGGCCCTGATTCGCGCCGGAGACCGGCGTGGCGGCCACCGGGACGTCCGGATCATCTGACTCCAGCGCATCTGCGGGAGCCTTGCTCGTCGGGTCGCGCGCGGAGCCCGCGATCACCTCGTCCGGCGGCGCGGTTCCCTTCGGCAGGAAGCCCGACTTCATTCCGAAGTAGACGGCCTGCGGATGGTGGGCGACGATCGCGAGCGTCGACTGTTCCGGCTCGAGCGCCCAGCCGCTCGAGAGTCGCAGGCCGATCCGCGGGGCATCGAGCAGACGGAAGACCTTCTCGTGCTCAGACTGGTCAGGGCAAGCCGGGTAGCCCCAGGAGTAGCGGCGCCCTTGCGTCGGCGTCAGTCCGAGGTCGTGACGCACGTGAGCGTGGAGCCATTCGGCGGTCCCCTCCGCAGCCTGGACTCCAAGCCCATGCGTGAAGAGCTGCTCGGCGAACTCACCCTCCTGCTCGAGCTGTGTGATCAGCTCGGTCACGGCATCACCGACGGTCACAGCCTGCAGTGCCACGACATCGAGCTCGCCGGAGTCGCGCGGGCGGAAGTAGTCGGCGAGGCAGATACGGTCGTGTCCTGGCTGGCGGGGGAAGACGAGGCGCTCGCGCACCGTCTCACGGTCGTCAGGATCGAGCACGACAAGCTCGTTGCCCTCGGCGTAACACGGGAAGTAGCCGAGCAGCGCGCGCGGATGCAAATAGTCCTGCTCGCGCCACATCCGCTCGAGGCGCGGCTGGAAGTTCTCCTCGACCAGCTCGCGCCAGGCCTCGCCCTTGACGCCGCGCCCACCCCAGTGAAGCTTGAACAGGACGTGCGTGTCGAGGTGGGGGAAGACGTCGGCGAGATCGATGTTCACCTCGCGGGCACCCCAGAACGGCGGCTTCGGCACGCGGACGTCGACCGCGGCGGCCGAGCGGACGCTCGCGTCGTCGGTCGGTAGTTCGGGCGCCGCGGGCTTGCGCGAGCGCAGCGCGAGGGCGGCTGCGCGCGTCCGCGCGACAAGCTCGGCGCGTGCCTCGGCGTCGGTGAGCTCGTCCATCCGCGCGAGTCCCTCGAACGCGTCCTTGCAGTAGAAGACGCCGGGCCCATAGATCTCGTCCGAGTCCCCGCCCTTCGGGTAGAGAATCCGCAGGCCGAAGTCGCGGTTGATCGCGGCGCCACCCACTAGCACCGGGTACTCGAGACCCCGCTCGTGCAACTCGGCGATGCATAGCGGCATCTGCTTCGACGTCGAGACGAGCAGTGCCGAGAGTCCGATCGCGGTCGCGTTGTGCTCCTGCGCAGCGTCGAGGATCGCGCTGATCGGTACTTGCTTACCGAGGTCGACCACGGTGTAGCCATTGTTGGTGAGGATCGTGTTGACGAGCGACTTGCCGATGTCGTGTACGTCGCCGAAGACCGTCGCGACGACGACGGTGCCCTTCGTGTAGCCCTCGATCCGGTCGAGGTAGAGCTCGAGGCGGCTCACCGCGCGCTTCATCACCTCCGCCGACTGCAACACGAACGGGAGGATCAACTCGCCGGCGCCGAACTTGTCGCCGACCTCCTTCATCGCCGGCAGCAGCACCTCGTTGAGCGTCGGTACAGCTCCGATCTTCTCGACGCTGCGATCGATCCACTCCTCGACACCGTCCTTGCGCCGGCGCAGGATGTGGAAGTGCAATGCCTCCTCCGGCTCCATCCCGGCGGTCGGGTCGGCGACCTCGACAGCGTCGCTCTCGCCGCGCTCTTCGAAATGCTCGATAAACCGCTGTGTCGCGTCCTCGCGCCGGTTGAAGACGAGATCGTCGGCGAGCTCGCGCTCGAGCTCACTGATCTCAGAATACGGAGTGATGTCGGCCGGATGGACCATCGCGAGGTCGAGCCCGGCGGCGACGCAGTGGTGCAGGAACACCGAGTTGAGCACGGCGCGCGAGGTCTTGCCGAAGCCGAACGACACGTTCGAGACGCCGAGCGATGTCTTGACGCCGGGCAGTGCCGCCTTGATATCGCGGATGCCGGCGATCGTCTCGATCGCCGACGTCTTGAACTCGTCAGAGCCGGTCGCCAGCGTGAACGTGAGCGCGTCGAAGATCAGTACCTCCGGGCTCATTCCGTGCTCGTCGACGACGTAGCCGTAGATACGCTTCGCAACCTCCACCTTGCGGCCCGCGGTCTTCGCCATCGACTCCTCGTCGATCGTCAGGGCGATCAGCGCGGCGCCGTGCTCGAGGCACAGCGGAACCACCGTGTCGAGCTTTGCCCGGCCGGCTTCGAGATTGACGGAGTTGACGATCGCCCGGCCCGGGATCTGCTCGAGCGCCGCGCGCATCACGTCCGGCTCCGTCGAGTCGATCTGCAGCGGCGCGGGCAGTGCCAGCGAGATCTTCTTGGCGAGTAGCCGCATCTGCTCGGCCTCGTCCTGCCGCTCGGTGAGTGCAACGCACAGATCGAGGATGTGTGCGCCGCCCTCGACCTGGTTCTCTGCGATCTGCACGAGCCCGTCGTAGCCGTCTGCGAGCAGCAACTCCTTGGCGCGCCGCGACCCCTGCGAGTTGACGCGTTCCCCGACGATCGTCGGCGCGGGCAGCTGCGCGAGCGGCGTCGCGGCGATCATCGACGACACGTGTGCAGGTCGCGGGGCCGGTCGCGGTGCCACCGCCGGCCGACCGACCCGTTCAGCAAGCGCCGCGATGTGTACCGGCGTCGTGCCGCAGCAGCCGCCGACCACGCCGACGCCGTAGCGCTCCACGAACTCGCCGAGCAGCTCCGCGAGCGGCTCGGGCGTCATCGGAAATATCGTCTCGCCGTTCGGTCCCTGGATCGGCAGGCCGGCGTTTGGGATGCACGCGACCGGCAGCGGCGAGAACTCGCCGAGGAAACGGAGCGCGTCGCGCATGTCCTCGGGGCCGGTCGAGCAGTTCAGGCCGATGATGTCGACTTTGAGCGCTTCGAGCGTCGCGAGCACCGAGGAGATGTCGGTGCCGAGCAGCATCTTGCCGCCGTTTGGCAGCAGCGACACCGAGGTGTGGATCGGCAGCGTGCTACCGGTCAACTTGAAGGCCGCGCGGGCGCCGAACACCGCGGCCTTCACCTCGAGGATGTCCTGCGCCGTCTCGATGATCAGCAGGTCGGCACCACCGGCGACGAGCCCTTGCGCCTGCTCGGTGAACACCTCGACGAGCTCACGGAAGCTGATCTGCCCGAGTGTCGGGTCTTCGGAGGCTGGAAGGTAGCCGGTCGGGCCGATCGAGCCGGCAACGAAACGCTCGGAGCCCGCGGCCTCGCGCGCGATCTGCGCGGCGCGTGTGTTGATCTCGAGCGTCTCGCTACCGAGGCCCCACTCATCGAGCTTGATTCGGGAACCCTGGAACGTGCACGTTTCCACGACCTCGGCGCCAGCGTCGAGCATCGAGCTGTGGACGCCCTCGATCACGTCGGGCCGGTTCAGGACGAGGGCCTCGTGGCAGCGTCCGGCAAGGCCGCCGTAGTCGGCGCTCGTCAGGTCGAGCTGCTCGAGCGTCGCTCCCATGCCGCCGTCGTAGATGACGACACGGGTGCGGAGCGCCTGGAGGAAGTCGCGCATCGTCGAGCAATCCTACCAGCGCCGCCGACCAACCTTGACAAACTCCTGGCAAGGTTTGCGCCGACGGAACAGGCGCCCCGGCGTTCGATGGCCGTGGACCTGCGGCGGCTCGCGCCTGGTGACCGTGCGCTCCACATTTCGCGGCCGGCGACACGCGACGACACTCGTCGCGTGTCGCCGCGGCACGACTACTTGATGAAGAGCATCTCCGCGTACTTCGGCAGCGGCCAGAGGTCGTCGGCGACGATCCGCTCGAGCTTGTCCGAGGCGGCGCGCACCTCGTCCATCGCCGGCAGGACCGTCTCGTGCATGTAGATCGCGTGCTCGAGCCCTTCGACATCCGGGTGCTCGGCGTTGGCGTGCTCGAGCACTCCGATCGCCGCGATGAGCTCAGCCACGAGATCGTGCGTCTCGGTGATCAGGCTGTCGATGCCTGCCTCCTTGAGCTCCGTCAGGTGACGCAGCGCCGCCGGCAGCAGCAGCGTCCGGGCCATCGACGCCGCGGTCTCGGCTTCGATGTTGACCTTAGTCGAGTACTGCTCGACACAGACCTCGTAGCGCGACTCGAGCTCTCGCTTCGACAGGACCTTGTGCTTCTTGAAGAGGTCGACCGTCGACTTCTCGACCAGCCACGGCAGTGCGTCCGGCGTCGAGCGCAGGTTTGCGAGACCGCGCTTCTCGGCCTCCTTGTGCCAGCTCTCGGAATAGTTGTCGCCGTTGAAGACGATGCGACTGTGCGCGCTGTAGGAATCCCCGACGACCTTGAGGATCGCCTTCTCGAGCGTCGCGCCGCTCTTGATCTGGGCGTCCACCTCGCCGGCGAGCCGGTCGATCGCCTCGGCGGCGATCGTGTTGAGCACGGTGTTCGGCCAGGCCGGCGACATGCTCGAGCCGAGCGCGCGGAACTCGAACTTGTTGCCGGTGAAGGCGAACGGGCTCGTGCGGTTGCGGTCGCCGGAGTGCAGCGGAAGTGGCGGCAGCACGGGCGTCCCGAGGCCGAGGAACGACCCCGGTCGTGATGCGCCGGCCTTGCCGGCCGCAATCGCACCGAAGATCTCCTCGAGCTCTGAGCCGAGGAAGATCGAGATGATCGCGGGCGGTGCCTCGTTCGCGCCGAGCCGGAAGTCCTGTCCCGGGCTCGCAATCGACGCGCGCAGCAGCTCCTGGTAAACGTCGACTGCCTCGATCACTGCGGCGGCGAAGAACAGGAACGACAGGTTCTCGTGCGGCGTATCACCCGGCTCGAGCAGGTTCTCGCCGGTGTCGGTGCCCATCGACCAGTTGTTGTGCTTGCCGGAGCCGTTGACGCCGGCGAACGGCTTCTCGTGCAGCAAGCAGATGAGACCGTAGTTGCGCGCGACGTTCTGCATGATCTGCATCGTCAGCATCTGATGGTCGCAGCCGACGTTGGTGCCCTCAAACATCGGCGCCAGCTCGTACTGGTTGGGCGCGACCTCGTTGTGACGTGTCTTGACCGGCACGCCGAGCTTGCTGAGCTCGCGCTCAGTCTCGAGCATGCACGCGAGGATCCGCTCGGGGATCGAGCCGAAGTAGTGATCGTCCAGCTCGTGGCCTTTCGGCGGCTTGGCGCCGAACAGCGTGCGCCCGGTCGTCACTAGGTCGGGGCGCTCGAAGTAGTACTGCTCGTCGATCAGGAAGTACTCCTGCTCGGGCCCCACTGTCGTGAAGACACGCCCCGCCTCTTCCTGGCCGAGCAGGCGCAGCGCTTTGATCGCCGCCGACGACAGCGCGTCCATCGAGCGCAGCAGCGGGATCTTGTGGTCGAGCGCCTCACCCGTCCACGACGCGAACGCGGTCGGGATGCAGAGCAGCGCCCCATTTGGGTTCTCGAGGATGAAGGCCGGAGACGTCGGGTCCCAGGCGGTGTAGCCGCGCGCCTCGAACGTGGCGCGAATCCCGCCGGTCGGGAAGCTCGAGGCATCCGGCTCGCCCTGGATCAGCTCCTTACCCGAGAAGTCGGCAATCGCCGTGCCGTCGCCGGACGGGTTGTAGAACGAGTCGTGCTTCTCCGCGGTCAGCCCTGTGAGCGGCTGGAACCAGTGGGTGTAGTGCGTGGCGCCCTTCTCGAGCGCCCACTCCTTCATCGCTTGGGCGACCATGTCCGCGAGCGACGTATCCAACTCGTCCCCACGAGCGAGCGTTGCCCGCAGCTGTGCGTAGACGTGCTTGGGCAGGCGCTTACGCTGCTCGCGCAAGCTGAAGACGTTCTCACCGAACTGCTGGTTGCTGGCCTCCGTCAGATCGCGCGTCCCCAGGGCGTCGCCGTTGGCGCTCCATTGGGCCGCGGAGACGTTGTGAATGCGGGTCCTCGGCATGCGGTCGGGTCCTCCTCGCGGGGTGGTTTTGCTTGGTCAGCCAGTCAACGACGCGCTCAGGGCGCGCGGCGCCGAGCGGCGCGGCGGTGGCCGAGCACAGCCTATCCAGTCGCCTTCAGCGCTGTTCCTATCCAGTCGGCCAAACTCGGGCGTCGGCGATTGGCCGCTTGGATGGGAACAGCGCGCGGCAGGTACGGCGACTCTCAGGCCGCCTGGGCCGCCTGTTCGCCAGCGGGACGCGCGACCGGCCTTCCGGGGGCGGCCGCTGCGCTGAGCAGCGCCGCGAGGGTGTCACGCTGGCGCATGGTCATCGAGCCGATCGTCTTCGTTTCGGCCATCGGGATGGCGGCGAGGAAGCGGCGCGCGCGGGTGTGTCCCCAGCGGCGCTGGCTCATCAACAGCTCGGCGACGGCCATCGTCTGAATCTCCCACGAGTTGGAGCGAACCACCTCCGCAGCGCTCAACTCGCCGACCGCGATCCGGCGCTTGACCTCGGCGCGCGCGAGGCGCACCAGATTGGCGCGTTGGAGCGCCTGCATGTGCTGCGGTCCGTCCCGGTCGTGCAGCTGTTGCTCATCCTCGCATACGGCGGTTATGCCTTCCGGAAGCTGTAGGGCCGTTGCGTGCTCCGGCCCGCGGGTCATTAGTGCTGTCGCGTTCATCTGGACTCCCCGGACCCGCCAGCGGCGGGTTTTGCTCTCGTGGTTGACTACAAAAAGTTGTGCTGTGCGCGCAGACCAGCGCGGGCGGCCGCGCGGCTGACCACGCCACGACTCACCCGAATCGGCGTCGAGAGAACAAACCGCTGTGAGTCTCCCGTGCGCCTCCGCGTGCGCTCTAAGAAGCTAGACGCCAGGGCCCGCGGCGGTCAACGCGCGCGACAAAGCGTCGGCCGCTCGGAGCGAACTTTTCTTAACGCCGGCCACTTGTGCCGAAATGGACAATCGGGGTAAGCCGAAGCGAGCCCGCCCGTGGGCGTGTCGCGTCAGGCCTCGGGCCCGGGAAGCGGTCCGTGCTCGGCTTCGAACTCGCGCTTGACCGTGGCGAACGTGTCGAGTGCCCGGTCAAGGATCGCCACGTCGTGCGTGGCCATCACGCTCGTGCGCAGCAGCGCACCGTCGATCGGCACGGCGGGGTGTAGCGCCACGTTCGTGAAGATGCCGGCGTCGTAGAGAGCGCGCCAGAGCAGCACGCACTTCCAGTCTTCGCCGACCCTTATCGGCACGATCGGCGTCGTGATCGTCTCCATCGCGCCACCGGGGACCCTGATCGGGAGCGGATCGACGACGCTGAAGCCGAGCTCGTGCAGGCCGCGGTTGAGCCGCTCTCCATTGGCGAGCACACGCGCCATCAGCTCCGGGCCCTCGGGTGATCGAATCACCCGCAGCGCCGCCAGCGCTGCGCCGACCGCTGCCGGCACGCCGGACGCGGTGAAGAGGAAGGCCCGGGACTGCAGGCGCAGGAACTCGATCACCTCGGCATTGCCGGCGATGAAGCCACCGCACGAGGCGAGCGACTTCGAGAATGTCCCCATCCGCAGGTCGACCTGGTCCTCGACGCCGAGCAGCTCGCAGGTTCCGGCGCCGCGTGCACCGAGCACGCCTACTGCATGCGCCTCGTCGACCATCAGCCGTGCCCCGTAGCGTTGGCAGAGCTCGACGATCTCCGGCAGCGGCGCAATGTCGCCCTCCATCGAGAAGACGCCGTCGACCACGACGAGGACGCCGCCGCCGTCGCGCGAGGCCTTTGCGAGCGTCTGCTCGAGCTTTTCCGGGCGGTTGTGGCGAAACGCGCGCAGCTTTGCCCGCGACTGGATCGCCCCGTCCATTAACGAGGCGTGGTCGCCGGTGTCGACGACGACAGTGTCGCCCGGGCCGAGCAGCGTCCCGATCGTCGCGAGGTTCGCTTGGTGGCCGGTCGTAAAGACGATCGCTGCCTCGGTGCCCATCCAGTCAGCGAGCTCGTCCTCGAGCTCGAGGTGGAGCGCCGTCGTTCCGTTGAGGAAGCGCGAGCCGGTCAGGCCGGTGCCATACCGTTCGAGCGCGTCGCGCGCGCCCTGCATCACACGCTCGTCCGCGGTCAGCCCGAGGTAGTTGTTCGAGCCGAGCATGATTCGCGGTGCGCCGTCCATCTCGACCACCGGACGTGCCGGGGATTGGACCTCGCGGAAGAACGGAAGCAGCCCGGCGGAGCGCGCCGCGGCGGCCTGAGCCACCCGCTCGTTGTCGTGGATCTTCGCGAAGACGTCGATGGAAGTCGCCATATAGGGTGGGCCCGCGATGAGCGTGGAGATCCGGCCGGTGGCCTCGTCGCACGACCTTGGGCGCTTCATCCACCTGCCCTTCGCGCTCTATCGTAACGAGCCTCGCTGGATCCCACCGCTTGTTTCGGACATGCGCTCGCGGCTGGATCGTGAGCGGAACCCGTTCTTCGAGCATGCGGAAGCCGAGTTCCTGCTCGCTTTCCGCGACGGCGAGCCGGCTGGGCGGATCAGCGCCCACATCGACCACCGCTTCAACGCGTTCCAGGACAACCGCTGGGGCATGTTCGGCTTCTTCGAATGCGAGGACTCGCCGGAGACTGCGCACGCGCTGCTCGCGGCTGCCGAGGGTTGGCTGCGCGAGCGCGGTCGCGACCGTATGGTCGGCCCGATGGACTACACGACCAACGACGAGGTCGGCCTGATGATCGAGGGCTTCGAGCGCCGGCCGATCATCCTCTCCAGCTGGCACCACCCCTACTACCGGGAGCTGATCGAGAGCTACGGATTCGAGAAGGCGGTGGACTGGCTGATGTGGAGCCTCCACATCAGCGGACGCTCGCGAGTTCGCGACGCGATCTGGCGGATGGCCGATCAGGTCGAGTCCGAACACGGGATCGTCTGCCGCCCGATGCGCAAGCGCGACCTCGACGCGGAGATCACGCGCTTTCTCGAGGTCTACAACGCCGCCTGGGAGCGCAACTGGGGCGCGGTGCCGCTGTCTGAGAAGGAGGTACGCCACTACGCCAAGCAGCTGAAGCCAATCCTCGACGAGAACTGGGCCTTCATCGCCGAGCGAACCGATACCGGCGAGGTCGTGGGTGCTGCTCTGACGCTGCCCGATTACAACCAGGTCCTCGCGCACCTGAACGGTCGCCTACTGCCGTTCGGCTGGGTCAAGGCGCTCTACTGGCGGGGCAAGATCGATGCGGTCCGTGTGTTCGCGCTCGGCGTCAAGCCGGCCTACCAGCACACGGGCATCGCAGCGCGCTTCTACCAGCTGCATTTTGAAGCCGCGGAGCGCACGCCGCAGAAGGGCGGCGAGATGGGCTACATCCTCGAGACGAACCGCCCGATGAACCGCGCGATGGAGGGCATGGGCGGCGAGATCGTGCGTCGGTTCAGGGTCTACGAGCGTGTCTGGTAGCGGCGTCTACACTTCGATCTTGGCAAGGCCCATGGACTACGACGATCTCCAGCAGCGAGTGGGCGAGCCCGAGGGTGAGCCGGTCGACGGCATGCCACTCGAGGTCGAGCCGGGCGAGGCGATCGCGCTGATCGAAAGCGTACGCGTGATCGAGCCGATCCGCAGCGGTCCGCCGGCGATCGTTCAGGCCGCGGCGGTTGCGGCTACGGGCTTCGTCGCCGGCGCGGCGACCGCAGCGGTCCTTGGGCGCCGCCGCACGAGGCAAACGGTTGGCGTGCCTCGCAGCCGGCGCTCGCTGCCGGCCCAGCCGCTCGTCAGCTCGCAGACCTTCCTCGTGCACGTTCACACTTTTCGCCGGCCTTAGGCCTGCGGTCGTCCGTCCCGCGCGCGAGAATCGCTCGCCGTGATCAGCGCCGCAACCTGCGAGGCCCGCGTCGAGCTGAAACCGCGTTCGCCGCTCGCGCTTCCAGGGGGTGCTCCGGACGGTGTGATGCGCCGACGCGCCGGCGTGCTTGAGCGCCTCCTGCACGTTGACGGGCGGCCGGTGATCGTTCGCGCCGCGCACGGCGCCGAGCGCGCGACGGTTCTGCTCGGAGCGTGGGGACCATCGCGCGGGTTGTGCTCGATGGCTATCGCGAGGATGCGCTTCGCGCTTGGGATCGACGACGACGTCAGCGAGTTCCACCGCCGATTTCGCGAGGATCCGCTGATCGGCAGGGCCGTCAGGGCTGCACCCGGGCTCCGGCCGGCGCGACGCCCCGAGCCGTTCGAAGCCCTCGCCTGGGCGATCTGCGAGCAGCTCATCGAGTTCACACGCGCCACGGCAATCGAGCGCCGGATTGTCGCCCGGCTCGGGCGGGGCGTTCCGGGCACGCCGCTGCGCGATCTCCCGACCGCGGCGACGCTCGCCGGTGCCGCGCCGGCGCTGCTCGAGTCTTTCGACCTCGCCGGCCGGCGGGCAATCGCGTTGCGCCGGGCCGCGCGTGAAGTTGCCTGCGGTCGGGTGAACCTTGGGAGCGCCGACCAGGAGCGCGGCTGGCAGCGGCTGCGTGCGATTCCCGAAATCGGCTCCTGGACGATCGAGTCGCTGGCGCTCCACGGTCAGGGCCGCCTCGACCAGGTCCCGGCCGGTGATCTCAACCTGCGCAAGCTGGTCGGGCGCCTGCTCTCCGGCGACCCGCGCGCCCGTGCCGACGAGCAGCAGGTCCGTAGCTACTTTGCGCGCTACTCGCCTTGGGGAGGCCTCGCCGCCGCCTATGCGGTGCGCGCCGCGATCACTCACCCTGCCCTGGGAGGAACTCGTCAGTGACCGCGAGACCGCTCTGCGGCGAGCCCTTCAGCAGGCCATGGGCGCTCATCCAGTTGCCGAACGTCAACCACGCGTTCGGACTCTGGTAGCCGAACGGCTCACCCGCTGACGGCTCGGTCGCGGGCGCGCTAGCGAGCAGAACCGCGAGCTCGAAGCGCCGGCTGAGAGTCGGGTCGAGTCTTTCCAGCAGACTGGCGACGGCGCCTGGGTTTGCCCGGACGGCTTGCTCGCCGCGCGTCAGCGACTGCAGGAAAGCGCGCAGTAGCCCACCGTCGTAGTGCGCCTCACCGACGCGTACGACGACGACCAGCTCGCTGAAGCTCGGCACGCCGGCGGATGGAAGCCGGATTACGCTCGCTTGATGGTGGGCGAGCTCAAGCGCGACAGCGTCGTAGTTCCACAGCCCGCCGATGCTTGCCACCGCCTTGCGGCCGGTGAGTGGGGCGTCGACGTCGCCACCGGCGTCGAGCGTGTGCACGCGCGACGCCGAAATGCCCGCGGGCGCAAGGAAGGTCGCGAGGGCGGCGGCGGCCAGGGGAGTGCCGGTGGTCGCGACGGTCTTGCCGAGAAGCTGGCGCGGCGTGGTTACCGGATGGCTCTCGAGCGAGATGATCGACTCGAGTGGCACCTGGACAAGGGCGCCTATCGCCACCAGGCGCGACCCCGATGCGCGCGCCGCAAGCAGCGCCGGCTCCGAGCTGATCGCGACCGACGCCTGCCCCGCGCTCAACGCCTCCAGAGCCGTCTCGCCGCTCGCCGGCGCAGTCGTGCTGACCGATAGTGCGCCGCGGGCGAAGTCGCCGTCTGCGATGCCCTCGTAGATCGGTGCGTAGAGGGCGCTCGGCGCGCCGCTGATGGCGACGACCAGCTGGCGCGGCGTGCCGAGTGTCGTGCGTGTCTGGACGACCCCGCATCCGGCGCACACGGCAAGGCTGATCACGCCTGCTGCAAGCAGAGCACCGTGACCGCGAAGGAATCGCGTCTGCATCGGACCGGCCGGATCGTAGAGGACTACGAGGGTGGCGTTGTCGTCAACGCCTTGACGAAGTCCTCGAGCTGACGCGTTGTCCAGCACTCGAAGACCTCGCAGTAGGGCGCGTAGGCGGCAATGACCGAGTCACCGTAGTTCCAGTAGAGACGTGGCTCCGGGTTCAGCCAGAAAGTGCGCCGCGCGCGAGCGGCCAGCGCGGCGAACTCGTCGGCGCGCGGATCGCGTCCGTTGCTTCGTGCGTCGCCGAGCACGATCACGTTGGCGCGAGGATCGAGGTCGTCTTCGACGAGCACGCGGAACTCCGACCAGACGCGGCCGTAGTCGGTGTAGCCGGAGACGTCGGCGACGCCCGCGTCGCGGGCGATCGCCTCGCTGATGGCACTGAACGCGCGCTCGCGAGCAAAGACGTCGGTGACCTCGGAGACGCGCTCGATGAAGACGAACGAGCGCATACGCCGGAACGAGTCGTGGAGCGCGTGCAAGACCGAAAGGAAGAAGACCGATGCCGACGTGACGCTGGTGGAGACGTCGCAGAGGACGTACAGCTCGGGCCGCCTCGGGCGCCGCCGGCGTGTCTTGATCACGATCGGAACACCCCCTGTCTGCAGCGAGCTGCGCACCGTGCGTCGGAAGTCGATGTGATCGTGGCGTTGGCGGCCGCGGAGCTCGCCACCGTGTGTCGCGAGGCGGCGTCGGAGTTGGGCGACTACGCGGTGGACTGCGGCAAGGTCGGCAGCCGGCCCGCTTGGCAGCGCACGCTCGAGCTCGCCGAGTGGTCGCGACGGCGCGAGCGTCGCGGTACGCTCGATCTGCGCCCGCTCGAGCTCCCGTCGCAGCATTGCGCCGAACTGGCGCAGGGCCTCGCGCGGGAGCCCGAGGCCCTCGCCGAGCGCGAGCTGGCCCTCGCTACGCAGGCCGAGTGCGCGCCGTATGCGCTGCACGTCGATGCCGACGACTCCCGACCCCGACGCGTCGTCGCGAACGAGTGCCGCCACGGCGAGTCGTGCAAGGTCGCGCATCCGCGCCTCGTCGAAATCCGCCAGGGCCTCGGCGATCTGTGCACGCAGTTCGTCGAGGTCGAGCCGGCGGGCGTCGGGCCCGTCGCCGGCGGTCCCCCACTCCCGCACGCCCTCGCGTAAAGCAGCTGCCTCGACCGCACGGAAGAAGAACCGCTCGAAGACGAGGTCGAACACGCGGCGATCCTCCGGCGACTTTGCGAGGGTTGCCGCCAGCGCTCCGTGGAACGCCTCGCGCTCCGGCCAGCCAACCTCGGCGAGCGCGGCAAATGCGTCGAGCAGCTCGGATGTCCCGATCCTCACGCCCTCGGCGCGGAGCTCCTCAGCCAGCTCGAGCAGTCGCGCATCGATGCCCGCAGGCGGCGAGGCGGCGCTCACGTGGCGGCTGCTGAGAGCGCGACGCCGACGCGCGCCGCGACGATCTCGAGGTCGGTGCGATGCTTGACGATCACGGACATCGTCTGCGCGAAGGTCGCCTCATCGATGTCGCGCGCCCCGAGCAGCAGCAGCGCGCGCGCCCAATCGATCGACTCGGCGATCGACGGCGGCTTCTTCAGGTCCAGCTCGCGAACCATCCCGACCACCTCGACAAGCTTGCGCGCGACCGTCTCCGGTAGCTCCGGCGCGTGCAGCCGAACGATCGCGAGCTCATGTTCGAGCGCCGGATAGTCGAGCCACAGGTACAGGCAGCGTCGCTTCAGCGCCTCGGTCAGCTCGCGCGAGTTGTTCGACGTCAGCACGACCACCGGCTGCGAGCTTGCGGCGATCCGCCCGAGCTCGGGGATAGTGATCTGGAAGTCCGACAGCAGCTCCAGCAGCATCGCCTCGAACTCCTGGTCCGTCTTGTCGATCTCGTCGATCAAGAGGACCACCGGCTCGGCGGCGGAGATCGCGCTCAACAGTGGGCGAGCCAGCAGGAACTCCTCGCCGAAGATGTCGTCCTGTACCTCGCTCCACGCCGCCCCCTCGGCCTCGGCCTGGATTCGCAGCAGCTGCTTGCGGTAGTTCCACTCGTAGAGCGCCTTCGCCTCATCGAGGCCTTCGTAGCACTGCAGCCGAATCAGCTCCCGCCGGAGGTGGCTCGCCAGCGCCTTCGCGAGCTCGGTCTTGCCGACTCCCGCCGGCCCCTCCACCAGCACAGGCTTGTTCAGGCGCACCGCGAGAAAGGCGACGAGGGCCGTCGAGTTGCCCGGCAGGTAGCCGGCGGCGCGCAGGCCGTCGGCGAGCTCCGCGACCGATTCGGGCAACGCGTCCACTTCCCGCGAATGATAGGAGCGTCGCCAGGTGGAGCTTGCCAGAGAGCTGGCCTGTTACGCCGCCGGTGCGACGCTCACGGTCTCGCTTTGCACGCCGCGGTTGCCCGCAAGGTCCACGGCCGTGACCGCGAGTGTCCAGCCCCCCGGCCGCGAGGGGCGCCAGGTGAAGGTGTGCGCTCCGTGCCCGAGCTGCAGCGTGCCGTAGTACGAGGTCTTGCCGTCGTAGGCGGCGCTGAGGCTGACGTTAGAGATCTTCGACAGCGTGAAACGGATGTCGCTCACGCGCCGTGCGCGGGCGCCGAGCACCGGTCGCATCACGATCTGCGGCGGCTGCTTGAGGTCGGCCTGGAACGCCGCGGCGGTGGCGCAGTAGACCTGGTTGGGGTTGGTCGTCGTGCCTGTGCTGCCGCTGGTGCCTGTGCTGCCGCTGGTGCCGGTGGCGCCGCTGGTGCCTGTGCTGCCGCTGGTGCCGGTGGCGCCGCTCGTGCCGGTCGAGCCGCTGACACCGGAGCTCCCGGTGCTGCCACCGGCGAGCGTCCCGCCGGTGCCGATCGCCCCGCTGCTCGGCGTCGTCGTGGTGCCGGGTCCGAGAACCCACAGCGCCTGCGTCGTCGTCTCGCGGGTCTGCGAGCAGAGGGTCTGCAGGAAGCCCGTCAGCAGCTCGTGGTAGCTGAGGTCCGACTCGCCGAATTGGTCGTACAGCGACCAGTGGCCGGTGTTGTAACCCGGCAGCGCGAGCCGCGCCTCATCGTTGCCGCGGGTGAAGAGCTGCTGCGCAAGGCTGTCGCCCTGGTAGGCAAGGTCGTACAGCCCGATTAGCGACTGGATGAAGGCGTTGATCACGCGCTCGTGCGGCGCGAAGCTGTAGATCAGATACCAGGCCCCGGCCGACGTCGGCGATTCGATTCCCAGCGGCGGTTTTGCTTGGAAGATTCCGAGTGCGTCGTGGGCGTCCGTGAGGTAGACGCTGTCGTGGAGCATCGTCGCGGCGCCTGTCAGTGCCTCGACGGCGGTGCCCTCCGTGATCGCGCTGACCCACGGTGGGCTGCCACCATCGAAGCTGAAGTCGTACTCCCACGCGATCCCGCCCGCGCGCGCGACCGAGAGGCTGAGCGCCTCGTCGATGAGATCAGCGAGATTTGTCGCCTCGTGGTCGTCGTAGAACCCGTCCGCGGCGCCGAATGTGCCGAGCCACTGGATCTCGAGGCCCTGGCCCGGGTAGAACTCCCACACCAGGCTGCTGCCCGGGAAGCCGACGCGCTGATCAGCGGCGACGATCGGCGCGCCGGTCCACCACTGCTGGTTGCGCTGCACGGTCAGCATCAGCGCCGGCAGGCGCCCAGGCGTGAGCGCTCCCGAGCGGGCGATCGCCCGGAGCGTGGCGAGGACGGCTCCAAGTTCCTTGTGCCGCGTCCCCGAGAGGTGCCGCTCGGACTGCTGCGCACTCGTCCAGGCGGTTGTATAGCTGGCGGCGCTGGCGGCGGTGAGCTCACCACGCTGCGCGAGTTGTGCGAGTGCGCGGACGAAGCTGAGCCCGCGCGAAGCCGCCGCTCCGGGTGCGGGCGTGGCCGGCAAGGTGGGTGGCGTCGTGGTGGCCGCCGCAGTGCGGGCGCCGAGGTTCGTGCCAAGCCGCTCGGCGCGCAGGCGACCGTGGTCGAGCACGAGCTCTCGCGAGCTGTACGGTACCCGGGCATGCTGCTCCGGGCGGTTCGTGGCAGACGCGCCAGCAACGCCGCAAAGGCCTAGCAGCACCACAGCGCAGCCCGCCATCAGCAGCGGCCGCACGGGGAGCATGGTACTGTCGAACGCGCCCGTGAGCGCTGGTAGAACCTTGGTGCAACACCACTTGCGGCGGGTCGCGCTTGCCTTCGGGACGGTGCTCGCAGGCGCCGCGATTTCAGCCTGCGGCGGCTCGTCGGGCACCGCCGTCAGCGCGACGCACCTGCTGTCGCAGACGTTTACTGCCAATCTCAGCAAGATCCACTCGGGCGAGCTGGCGCTGACGGTCCGCGCCGATCTCGACGGAGTCAAGAGCCTCGGTGGGAAGCCGGTTTCGCTGCAGCTCTCTGGTCCATTCACCGAGCACACGGGGTCTGCGACGGCTTTCGATTTCAGCGCGACCGTGACCGAGGCCGGATCGACGCTGCCGGTCGCAGTTCTGTCCACCGGAATGGCCGTCTACGTCGAGTTCGGAGGCACCTATTACGCGTTGCCATCGAGCGTCGAGTCCTCGCTGGCCAAGGCCGTGCAGTCCTCGAGTGCAACAAGCGGCTCCTCGAGCCTGCTGACGAAGCTCGGCATCAATCCGCTCGCCTGGCTGATCAGGCCCAAGCTCGTCGGCACGACGATGGTGAGCGGGGATGAGACAGATCACCTTACGGCTCGGCTCGATGTCGCCCAGCTGCTCGGGGAGGTCGCGAAGCTGATGTCCCGCAGCAGCGCGATCGCAGGCTCGTCGTCGGTTGCGAAAGCGCTCACCCCAGCGAATCTGGACCAGATCGCTTCGACCGTCAACTCGGCACGGGTCGGCGTCTACAGCGGCGCAAGCGATCACATCCTGCGTGAGTTCTCGGCCGCCGTCACGTTCACGATCCCGACCGCGGCGCAGCGCTCTCTCGGCGGGCTCACCGGTGGCTCGTTCGACCTCGATGCGACGATCGCCAACCTGAATGCACAGGAGACGATCGCGCCGCCGTCGAGCTCCGAGCCGTTCCGCGACCTGCTCGGCGGAAGCGGCGGCGTACCGTCGTTGTAGCGGCGACGGGGCGCGTACAGCCATGGTCGATTTCACTTTGAGCGACGAGCAGCTGGCGCTGCGAGAGCTGGCGCATGACTTCGCTGCGAAGGAGATCCGCCCTGTCGCCTGGGATTACGACCGCGACAGCACGTTCCCGCAGCACATCATCGAGCAGGCGTGGGAGCTCGGGCTGATGAATGTCTATATCCCCGAGCGTTTTGGGGGTGTGGGACTCAGCTCGTTTGCTGGTGTGCTGATCGAGGAGGAGCTTGCCTGGGGTTGCTCGGGAATTCAGACCTCGGTCGGCTGCAACGGCCTGGCGACGACGCCGCTGCTGCTGGCGGGTTCTGAGGAGCTCAAGCGGCGCTACCTCGAGCGCCTGACGGCGGCGCCGTTGCTCGCCTCGTTCTGCCTCACCGAGCCAGATGCCGGCTCCGACGTCTCGGCGATGAAGACACGAGCGGTTCGCAGGCACGACAAGTACGTGATCAGCGGCTCGAAGTGCTTCATCACCAATGGCGGCTACGCCGACTTCTACACGGTTTATGCCAAGACCGATCCGCAGGCCGGGCACCGTGGGATCTCGTGTTTCATCGTGCCGCGTGACGCTGGTGTGCTCGTTGACAAGCACGAGGACAAGATGGGGCAGCGCGCTTCGAATACGGCGACGGTCACCTTTCCGGATGTCGAGGTTCCGGCTGACCATCTGATTGGCGAGGAGAACGCCGGCTTCAAGATCGCGATGATGACGCTTGACCGTACACGTCCCGGCGTGGCGGCCATGGCGGTGGGCATCGCCCGAGCCGCGTTCGAGTTCGCTGTCTCCTATGCGAAGGAGCGCACGCAGTTCGGCGTGCCGATAGCGATGCACCAGGCGATCCAGTTCATGATCGCCGACATGGCAACGGACATCGAGGCCGCCCGGCTGCTCGCCTGGAAGTCGGCCGTGCTGCTGGACGAGGGCCAGCGCAACACGCTGCTCTCCTCTCACGCCAAGCGCTTCGCTGCCGACGTCGCGATGCGCGTCGCGACCGATGCCGTGCAGGTATACGGCGGCTACGGCTTCATCAAGGACTACCCGGTCGAGAAGCTGATGCGCGACGCAAAGATCATGCAGCTCTACGAAGGCACCGCCCAAATCCAACGGATCGTGATCGCGCGCGAAATCTTCGCGCCACGCGACTAGTCGTCTGCGTTCTCGGGCTGCGTGACGAAGGTTGCCGGGTCGCCGCCGATCCGTCCGACGACGTCGATCGCCGCGATCGCGATCACCTCCTCGCCAGTCAGCTCGAAGTCGAACACGTCGATGTTCTCGGCCTGTCGCTGCGGCGACGACGCCTTGGGAATGACGACGCAACCGAGCTGGATATGCCAGCGCAGGATCACCTGTGCCGCGGTCTTACCGCGCGCTGCGGCTGCATCGGTGATCGCGGAGTGCTCGAGGACCCGGCGATCCGCCTGCGCCAGCGGACTCCACGACTCGGTGACGATCCCGTGTCGCGCGTGCACTTCGCGTAGCTCGGCCTGTGCGAAGCCCGGGTGCAGCTCGACCTGGTTGACGGCTGGGGCCACTCCCGTCGCGGCGATGATCCGCTCCAGATGGTCGGCGTTGAAGTTGGATACGCCGATCGCTCGTGCCCGTTCAGTTCCGGCTATCTCGATCAGCGCCTGCCAGGTCTCGACATAGAGGTCGAGCGACGGGATCGGCCAGTGGATCAGGTAGAGGTCGACGTAATCGAGTCCTAGCTGGTCGAGGCTCCTCTCGAACGCTGCCAGTGCCTTGGCGTGCCCATGCTCCGTGTTGGGCAGCTTCGTCGTGATGAACAGATCCGCACGGGCGACCTCGCTGCGTGCGATCGCGTCGCCGACGCCGGCTTCGTTGCGATACGCCGCCGCTGTGTCGATGCTGCGATAGCCCGCGTTGATGCCATCACCGACGAGCGCGCTCGTCCTTTCCGGTGGTACCTGAAACACGCCGAGACCGAGTTGCGGCATCTCGACGCCGGCTCCCAGCTGAACGTTGGGAGCAGTCCCCGCCTTGGTGCTCACGACGCCCCTTCCGTGCGACTGCGGCTACGGCTCAAGGATAGCCACGCACCGATACGGGGGCGCTGAAGCTCTCCGCGTTCGCGCCCTCGACGGTGCCCACGAACACGCGGAAGAAACCGCCGTGACGGAAACGCACGACGATCTTGAACGGCACGACGCCGTTGCGCGGCGCGTTCGCGGTGATGCCGCCGGCGATGAGCTTCCAGGTCTTTCCGATCAGCTCCTGGATTGCATACTTGGCATCGGTCTCGGTGCCGGGCGCGACGGTCCCCGTGAAGCGCGTTGCCGGGTGCGCTCGTGTACCGATGCCGCGGGTATGGATGCTCACTGCGAGGGCGTCGGTCTCAGCGACGATCGGCGAGACGACGGTCGGCTTGCTGACGTTGATCACGCGATACTCGGTGCTGATCTCGAGCGATGAGATCGTAAACGTGTAGGCACCAGTCGACGACGTCAGCTCGCTGTTGCCAACCTGGGTGAACCCGGCGGTGTAGGGAAACGGATTCTGCTGTAGCGCGACCGCCCGGTTTGCATTGCCGGTCCCCGCGAGCGTGCCTGCCACCGTCACGAGACCCCCGTAGACGACCGGGTTCGGGCTCGCGACGATTTGCAGCGAGAGCGGGATCTTCGCCGTCTTGAAAGTCTTGTTCGTGCCCTTCGTCGTACCGTTGGCGCTCACCGCCACGAGGCGATAGTCATACGTCGTGTAGGCAGCGAGCCCGGTCACCGTCGCGCTCACGTTCGTCGTGACCTTGCCCGCGCTGAGCTGGATCGGGGTCGATGTCGAGCCGTAGGCGGTCGTCGTTCCGTACACGAAGTAGACCTCGGTTGCCGCGCCTTCCGGGTTCGAGCCGCCCTCGAGCACCGCCGACTGGTAGGTGATCTGGGTCGCCGCGCCGGTCGTCGCGGTCGGGGCTGGCGGCGGGCTGGCCGCGAATGCGGCTGCGCCACCCACTGCTAGCAGCGAAAATGCTGCAGCTGTCAGTTTGATGATTCTCCTCATGCTTCCTCCTGTCGCCGCCATTGCCCCCGCCATCGCGCGGCGGCTGTCTCTACAGCTCGAACACGCTCTACCCGGGTGAAGTTGCCGATAACCGTGCGAGCTGCCGGCGCCTAATCCGCTCTCAACATTGATTCGCGTCCAAGACCACTATGGCGTACCCTCTGCGAATGGGTGACGACGCTCGCGCTGGAGGATTCCGCGAGCTTGCGGGCGCCCGTGCCGAGCAGCTGCTCGGACGCGTTGCTCGTGATCTCCTCGACAGTCCCAGCCTGGGGACCGCGATCGGCCGCGCGCTGGGGGCTCGCTCGAAGGCCGCGCAGGCGCAGGAGGCGGCAATGGGCTTGTTGAACGTTCCGACCGCCGGCGACATCGAGCGGCTGACACGCCGCGTCCGCTCGATTGGGGACCGGCTCGGCGGTATCGAGGACGCGCTGGCGCGCGTGGAGGGCATGCTGCGCCGCCACTCCGACCAGCTCGCAGGACGCCTCGACGGGGTCGAAAAGGAGCTCGCCGCGGCCCGCCGCGAGCTCGCGGACCTCGAATCGTCGCGCCTCGAGGGGCCGATTGCGGTCTCGCGCGACCAGGAAGTGCTGCTGCGCGCGACCCAAGTCGGCTGACGCCGCCGTGGGGCGTGTTCGCAGGCGTTGCTCGCGTGCCGTGGAGCTAAAGCAGGGCGCTTAGGCCGAGCCGCCCGACGTCGAGGCCGGCCTGGGTCAGGGCCGCCGGGCTGATTCGCTCTCGCTCGTTGGTCAGGACGTCGGTTATCGCCAGGGCACAGGCGACCTGGATGCCGCGGAGCCGTCCAACCGCGAAGAGCGTGGCTGCCTCCATCTCCACGGCCAAGGCGCCGGCCTCCTGCCACTTCGCGAAGCGTGGCTCGCCGACTTCGTAGAAGAGGTCGCTCGAGACGATCAAGCCACATCGAACGTCGGGCGCTGCGCGTTGGAGCGCCGCCAGAAGCGCTGGGTCCGCCGGTACCCGCTCGCCTGCTCCCAGTGCCCGGCTCGTTCCGTCAGCCGCGATCGCTTCGCTGGCGAGGAGCAGCTCGCCGAGCCTCAGCGAGGCCTCGAGGGCGCCGGCAGTTCCGACGCGCACCGCGCGGGTTGCGCCGAGGGCGATCAGCTCCTCGAGCACGATCGCGGCCGAGGGCCCACCCATCCCGGTCGACTGGATCGTCAGCGCCTCGCCGTCCGTCGCCGTGCCGGTATAGCCCCAGAGGCCGCGGTTGTGATTGAACATCAGCGGCCGCTCGAGTAGCTCCTGGGCGAGCGCGAGCGCGCGCCCCGGGTCGCCGGGCAGCAGCACTCGCTCGGCCAGCGGTGCCGTCGGGTGGATGTGAATCGCTCGCGGGTCGTCGCTCACGGCGGCATTAGAGCGCACCCGGCGGTTTGACAGCGTCGCGCGCGCACAGTAGAGAGGAGCGGTGAGCGAGCTTGTCGCAAGCATCCTCGAGCGGGTCCGCGCCACTGGGCTCCTCCGTCCGAACGCGCATTATCTCGTCCTCGTGTCGGGCGGGCGCGACTCCGTGTGCCTGCTTGACGTCCTGGGGCAGATCTGCGGGAGCGGCGCTTTGAGCGTGCTGCACGTCAACTACGGCTTGCGTGGGGGGGACTCCGACGCGGACGAGCGCCACGTGGCGATGCTCTGTGCGCGGGTCAAGGTCGAGCTGCATGTTCACCGTGCGCCGCCGACGCCGCGGAGCGGAAACCTGCAGGCCTGGGCACGCGACGTTCGCTACGGCGAGGCGAGCGCGCTCGCGCTCGCACTCGGCGCGCATGTCGCAAGCGGCCACACCGCATCGGACCAGGCCGAGACGGTGCTTTACCGGCTTGCCGCCTCGCCTGGGCGTCGGGCGCTGCTGGCGATGGCGCCGCGCGATGGCCTGCTGATTCGGCCACTCCTCGGCTTGACGCGCGAGGAGACGGCGTCCTACTGCCGTGCTCGCGGACTCGACTGGCGGGATGACGCGACCAACGCTGATGACCGCTTCGCGCGCGGTCGCGTGCGCCACGGCCTGCTCGAGGAGCTGCGTCGCGTGCATCCTGCGGCCGAGGCGAACCTGATCCGGACTGTCGAGCTGCTGCGCGAGGAGGCAGCGGTTCTCGATCGCGTCGTCGCCGGGGCGCTCGCCGGCCGCTCGCAGATCCCACTGACTGAGCTGGCCGAGCTCGAGCCGGCGCTCGCGCGCCTCGTCGTAGTTCGCCTCGCCGAGGATGCCGGTGAAGCTCTGGTTCCCGCCGTCGGCGCTCGCGTCGAGGAGCTTCTCGCGCTCGCACCGCATGGCGGCAGCGGTCAGCTGGATGTCGGCGGCGGCGTGCGCGCGATCGTCGAGTACGGGGTGCTGCGCTTCGAGCCGGCTGCTCGCGGCGGCCATCGTGTGTCCGCGACGAGCGAACGCGACGTCGCGCTCGCCGTGCCGGGGACGGTTCGCTTCGGTGACTGGACGCTCGAGTCCGAGCTGCGAGCGCTCCCTGGAGAGCAGGCGCTCGCCTGCCGCCTCGGGGACGGCAGCGTCGGTGTGCTCGACGCCGATCAGATCGACCTGGTCGCCCTGAGTGTTCGGGCATGGCGGCCCGGTGATCGCATGCGCCCGGTGGGCCTCGACGGCTCGAAGACGCTCTCGGACCTGTTCACCGACCGGCGCCTGCCGCGAGCTGAGCGCTCCAGCATGCCGGTGATCGCCTGCGCCGGTGAAGTCGTGTGGGTTCCGGGCGTCGCGACCGCGTCGCGCGCCCGCGTAGGCCCGGAAACCAGCCGCGTGGCGCTGCTGACGGCTCGCCGCGCCTGGCCCTCAATACACTGCGCGCCTGTGCCCTCAGGTGTCCCGATGGATGCGCCAAACGCTGATGGCAGCCGGCTCGGCGAGATTCTCGTCAGCGCCGACGACGTTCAACGGCGGGTGCGCGAGCTGGGAGCCGAGATTTCACGCGACTACGCGGGTCGCGACCTGCTGCTGATCTGCGTCCTCAAAGGCGCCGTGCTGTTCCTCAGCGACCTCATGCGCGCGATCGACGTCCCCTGCCAGGTCGACTTCATGGCCGTCGCGTCCTACGGCTCGGCGACCGACTCCTCCGGCGTCGTGCGGATCCTCAAGGACCTCGACGCGCCGATCGCCGGGCGTGAGGTCCTGATCGTCGAGGACATCGTCGACTCCGGGCTGACCCTGCACTACCTGCTTCGGAGCCTTGGGGCGCGCGACCCCGCGAGCCTCGAGGTTTGCGCCTTATTGACCAAGCCCGGTCGGCGCAAGGTCGACCTGCCGACGCGCTACGTCGGCTTTGAGATCGCGAACCGCTTTGCCGTCGGCTATGGCCTAGATCACGCCGAGCGGTACCGAAACCTCGCTTTCGTGGCCGCCCTGGCCGATAGCTGACCCTGTGGGCGCGCCAAGCGCCCGGCGCGCGAGGGGTGCCTGGTACCCTTGAGGGCCTTGCCAACTATGCCTCTAATCGTTTTGCCAACAGCACGCGAGCCACAATGAACCGGGTTTTCAAAGGCGCGTTCTTCCCGATCGTGATCGTCATCGTGCTGGCGTTCTTCGTCTCACGACTGATCCCCGGGTCCGGTTCGGGCACGGCGCCGCCGACCTACCAGTCGCTGACGACGAACTACCTCCCCGACGGGCAGGTCAAGACGATCACGGTCAAGCCCTCGTCCAACGACATCGACTTCACGCTCACCAACGGCAAGAGTTACTCGGTCGGCTTCGTCGGCGCGAACCAGGTCAACTCGATCATCGAGACGATCAACAAGGACGGCCTCGCCACCAAGTACAACATCGACGCTACGAGCACCAGCGAGTGGCCATCGCTGCTGATCTCGATCCTCCCGTTCATCATCTTCTTCGGGCTCTGGTTCCTCGTGATGAACAACCTCCAGGGCGGCGGCACGAAGGTCATGTCGTTCGGCAAGTCGCGCGCTAAGCGCCTGTCGGCGGACTCGCCAAAGATCACCTTCCGCGACGTCGCCGGGGTCGACGAGGCCGTCGAGGAGCTCTACGAGATCAAGGACTTCCTCGAGAACCCGAAGAAGTTCCAGGCGCTGGGCGCCCGAATACCCACCGGGGTGCTGCTCTACGGGCCGCCAGGCACCGGCAAGACGCTGCTCGCGCGCGCGGTCGCCGGCGAGGCAGGCGTGCCGTTCTTCTCGATCTCCGGCTCGGACTTCGTCGAGATGTTCGTCGGGGTCGGCGCATCGCGGGTCCGCGACCTGTTCGAGCAGGCGAAGCAGAACAGCCCGTGCATCATCTTCATGGACGAGATCGACGCCGTCGGCCGCCACCGCGGCGCCGGCCTCGGCGGNNAACCGGCCCGACATCCTCGATCCGGCGCTGCTGCGGCCCGGCCGCTTCGACCGCCAGATCGCCGTCGATCGCCCCGACCGTAAGGGTCGCGCGAAGATCCTCGAAGTCCACACGCGTGGCAAGCCGCTCGCCAAGTCGATCGACATCGACGCGCTCGCGGGCCAGACGCCGGGCTTCACCGGCGCCGACCTCTCGAATCTGATCAACGAGGCGGCGCTGTTCGCGGCGCGGGGCGGCAAGCGCGAGATCACGCAGGTCGAGCTCGAGGAGGGCATCCTCCGCGTCGTCGCCGGCCCCGAGAAGAAGACGCGCGTGATGAGCGAGCGGGAGCGGGCGATCACCGCCTATCACGAGATGGGCCACGCGATCGTCGGTCATTTCCTCGAGTTCGCCGACCCGGTGCACAAGATCTCGGTGGTCTCCCGTGGACGTGCCCTCGGCTACACGATCTCGATGCCGAGCGAGGATCGCTTCCTCACAACGCGCGCCGAGCTGCTGGACACGATGGCGATGACGCTCGGCGGCCGTGCAGCGGAGGAGATCGTCTTCGGCGAGATCACGACTGGCGCCTCGAACGACCTTGAGAAGGTCACCGCGACCGCGAAGCAGATGGTGATGCGCTTTGGCATGAGCGAGAAGCTCGGCCCACGCGTCTTTGGTCACGACCACGGCCAGCCGTTCCTCGGCCGCGAGTTCTCGACCGAGCCGGACTACTCCGATGAGATCGCGCTCCAGATCGACGACGAGGTGCGACGCATCATCGAGGGCGCGCACACGCGTGCGACGAAGCTCCTCACCGACCATCGCAAGCGCCTCGACACGATCTCGGACATCCTGCTGCGCCGCGAGACGATCGAGAAGGAGCAGTTCGAGGCGCTGGTGGCTGGTGCCACCGAGGAGGAGGCATTCGGGAACGAGGAGGAGCGAGCTCCGAGCGTGCCCGCGGACGCTGTCACTGAGCCGCAGCGCCCCAGGCCCGAGGCCAAGCGCCCGATCCGCCGCCCTGGCCTCGCCGGCGGAACCGCCGAGCTACGCGGCAGCACGCCCGACAAGCCCAGCCTCTGAGGCTCGTAAGGCTTTCGCCGCGCGAAAGCCTCTCCTCGCGACTTCCTGCCACGATCGGGGAGTGAACAAGCCCTACCGCGTCGTCGGGATCGTGAATGTAACTCCCGACTCGTTCTCGGACGGCGGTCGCTATATGGAGCCCAATGCCGCGGTCGCTCGGGCGCTTGAGCTCGAGCGAGAGGGAGCCGCGTATATAGATGTCGGTGGCGAGTCGACGCGTCCGGGCGCCGAGCCTGTGTCCGCGGCCGAGGAACTCCGCCGCGTGATGCCGGTGATTGAGGGCTTGCGCGCCAGCGGCCTGCGCGCGGCTATATCGATCGACACCTCGAAGGTGGCGGTGGCTCGCGCTGCGATCGCGGCCGGCGCCAGCCTCGTCAACGACGTGACCGCCTTTCGCGCCGAACCCGAACTCGCGTCGCTCGTCGCCGAGCTGGAGGTCGATTGCTGCCTGATGCACATGCGCGGCGATCCACGGACGATGCAGCGCGAGGTGCACTACGACGATGTCGTCGCGGAGGTGCTGGAGTTCCTCGAGCAGCGGGTCGGGTACGCGCTCGCCGCGGGGATCGCCCGCGAGCGAATCACGATCGATCCCGGGATCGGTTTCGGCAAGAGCGTCGGGCATAACCTGGAACTCCTCTCGCGGCTCGAGGAGATCACCGCACTTGGACTCCCGGTGCTGATCGGAACCTCGCGCAAGTCGTTCCTCGGCGTCGTGACCGGGAAGCCGAGCGATGACCGGCTGCCCGGAACGATCGCGACATGCGTGATGGCGTTCGAGCGCGGCGCAAGCATGTTCCGAGTTCACGACGTCGGTCCGGTCGCAGACGCGCTTGCTGTCGCGGCTGCTACGGTCAGCGGGCAATGGATGAAGACGCCGACGAGCTCGATGAGGCCGAGGAGCTAGACACCGACGCTGACGGAGACGACGAGCTCGACTCCCACGCCGGCATGCAGACGGTCGTGACGATCGAGATCTCGGGCCTCTCGCTGTTCACCCATATAGGCGTCAGCGCCGCCGAGCGTGAGGTCGGCCAGCGCCTGCTGTTCGACATCCGCATCGACGTCGGCGAGTCGGACGCCACGGAGACCGATCGGATCGAGGACACGATCGACTACGGCGAGGTCTGCCAGCTCGTGGCGCTTGTCGCGCAGCAGCGCAACTACAAAACGCTGGAGCGTCTCTGCACCGTCGTGGCCGACAGGGTGATCGAGGACTTCGGTGCCGAGGCTGTCTGGGTCAAGGCGGCAAAGCCGGAGCCGCCGATCCCGCTGCCGGTCGAGGAGGTCTCTGTCGAGGTCTGGCGCGAGCTGCCTGAATGAGCAGGCACGGATTTGACCATTGTGAGTCATCACTTACAATTGGTGGATGACCGCGCCCGCCGCTCGCAGCACCGCCGCAAAGCGCCGCACCGAACTCCTCGCGGCGGCGATCACTGAATTCGCCGTCGCAGGGCTCCACGGCACCTCAACAGAGGCGATCGCGCACCGCGCCGGTATCTCTCACGCCTATCTGTTTCGCCTTTACGGGACGAAGAAGCAGCTGTTCGTAGCGTGTTGCGAGCGCTGTTTTGAACGGACGCTCGAGACGTTCACCGCTGCAGCAAACGGCGCGACACCGATGGAACGGCTCGAGTCGATGGGGCAGGCCTATACCGAGATGCTCGCCAACCGCGAGTTGCTGCTCGCGCAGATGCAGCTCTACGCGGCCTGCGCCGACCCTGACATCCGCGACGTGGCGCGCCGCGGCTTCCAGATGCTCCGCACAGAGGTCGAGCGCCTCTCCGGTTCGACCGGCGCCGAGCTCTACGACTTCTTCGCGCGCGGGATGCTGATCAACGTCGCGGCCTCGATGGACTTCCCCGACCTCAGTGACCCGAAATGCTGGTGAGCGCGGCGAGGGGTCTGACATCGCGGTGAGCCCGCAGCGGACCGCCTACCTCGGCCTCGGGAGCAACGTGGGTGATCGGCGAGCGAACCTCCAACGCGCGGTGGAGGGGCTCGAGTCCGACAGCGTCCACGTGCTGGCGTCATCCTCGACCTACGACACCGACCCGGTCGGCGAGGTGCTCGACCAGCCCGAGTTCCTCAACGCCTGCCTCCGCGTGCAGACCGCACTGGACCCGGAGTCGCTACTCGACGTCTGCAAGCGCCTCGAGCAAGAGCTTGGCCGCAGCCGAAGCGAGCAGCGGCACGGGCCGCGCTCAATCGACATCGACGTGCTGCTACTCGGCGACATCGAACATCGCTCCGAGCGCCTGCGCCTGCCCCACGAGCAGGTGCTCGTCCGACGATTCGTGCTGATCCCGCTGCTCGAGCTCGACTTCGAGCTCGCCACGCCGGCCGGTGAGCGCCTTTCAGATGCACTTCTCGCGCTCGGGTTCGAGGAGGGGGTTCGGCTCGCTGGCCCCCCGCTCGCGCGAGCCCGATAATCCGCCCGTGCTGCTCGTCGTCGACGTCGGAAACACGCAGACCCATTTCGGGACGGTTGTTGACGGCGAGCTGCTCGAGCGCTGGCGCTTTGCGACCGTGCGCGGCTCGACGTCGGACGAGCTCGGCGCGGCGCTGCGCAACCTGCTCGCGCTTCGTGGACTCGACCTGTCACAGATCGACGCGTCGATCGTCTCTTCGACGGTGCCCGAGCTCGGCCCCGAGTGGTCGCAGATGGCGCGGCGCTATCTCGGCCACGAGATGATCGTCGTCGGCCCTGGCGTCAAGACGGGAATCGCTATTCGCACCGACAATCCACGCGAGGTCGGCGCCGACCGCCTCGTCAACGCTGTCGCCGCCTACGCGCGCTACGGCGGCGCCTGCATCGTCGTCGACTTCGGCACCGCGATCACCTACGACGTCGTGTCCGCCGAGGGCGAGTACCTCGGCGGGATCATCTCGCCGGGGATGGAGATCTCACTCGAAGCTCTTTGGGCGCGCGCCGCGAAGCTTCCCGAGGTCGAGCTCGGCGAGCCGCGATCGTTGATCGGCAAGACCACCGCGGACGCCGTGCGGTCCGGGATCGTCTACGGCTTCGCGGCTCAGGTGGATGGGATCGTCGGTCGCCTCCGCGCCGAGCTTGGCGGCGAGGCGCCGGCGATCGCGACGGGCGGTCTTGCGCACCACATCGTCCCGAGCTTCACCGAATCGATCAGCGAGGTCGACGATGTCCTGACGCTGACCGGCCTACAGCTCGTCTGGGAACGCAACCGCTGAAGGCTCGGCCAGCGCGACCCCGACCCGATGGACGCGGCTGAGCCGCGCCGTCCACGACGCCAGCGAGACGAGCTTGAAGCCGAGGGTGGTCGATTCGAAGTCGAGTTCGAGCGCGAACTGCGCAGCGTTTGCGAGCTGCGCGACCAGCCAGCCGTCATCGCGTACCGCGGTGTATTCGGCTGCCACCGACGATCGCGCGAGGACCTCATGTCGCGACGGGAGCCACTCCCCCGTCGCGCCCGGCTCGATCGTTTCGGCGATCCACGAGACGAGGCTGTGCAGCTCGACATGGCGGTCGAACAGTGGACCGTAGGGGCCCGCATCGACCATCAGCGGCGCCCAGTTTGTGATCAGCGATCGCGATTGCGCGCCAACGGCGACGATCAGATCGCTCAGCTCGCCGCGTCGCTGCGGCGAGGCGACCATCGTCGCCACGGCGTTCGACAGCCGCTCGGTGTCGAGCACGTGCCGCGCGCCGGCCTGTAGACCTTCGCTCGAGGCAGCGTCGACGGAGCCGACGCCGCTCAGCTCCACGACACCGATCCAGGTGGCGCGAACGGTTTGCACCAACGCGAACAACACGTACTGACCAAGGACGGACCAGCGCCGGCGCGCACGCCGTTCGATCAACTCACCGACGATCGCCACGGTGACGGCAAGCACGAGCAGGCTCGCAAGCAGCGAGGTGAGCATCGCGTGTGAGCTCCAGAACGAGCCGAACACGAAGTCCGACGCGGCCGCTCCGATGATCACGAGCATCCCGAGCGCGCCCGCGATCACAAGCCGCCAAGTGTTTTCCATTGCGCAAACTTAACGCTGACGCGACGGCGGGCACTACCCTGGTGTCCTGCCTGCACTGACCGACAGCTGGACGCTCGGTGGCCTCGAGCTGCCCAACCGTGTTGCCCTCGCGCCGCTTGCCGGGATCGGCAACTGGTTCGTGCGGCTGCAGGCGCGTCGCTACGGCGCCGGGCTCGTCGTCTCCGAGATGGTGTCGAGCTGCGCCGTGCACTACCGCAACGAGCGCACCTGGCGCGAGCTGCTGCGGATCGACGAGCGCGAGCGGGCGGGCGGCCCGGTGGCGATCCAACTGTTTGGCTCGGACCCCGAGATGACCCGCTCGGCCGCGGCGCACGTCGCCGCCCTCGGAGCGGATCTGATCGACCTCAACATGGGCTGTCCGGTGCCAAAGGTCTGCAAGACCGGCGCCGGGGCGGCGCTGCTGGACGATGGCGATCGCGCGGTCGCCGTTGCTCGAGCGGCCCGCGAGGGGAGCGGGCTCCCGGTCACGGTCAAGCTGCGCTCCGGCCGGCGCGCCGGCGAGACATCCGGCGTTCTCCTGGCCCGCCGGCTCGTCGCGGAGGCAGGCGTCAGCGCGATCGGCTTCCACCCCCGCATCGCGCTCGCCGGACACCGCGGCGCGCCCGACTACGAGCTCGCCGCCGAGCTCGTCCGCACGCTCGATGCGCCGGTGATCCTGAGCGGCGGCCTTCACACCGCCCAGGCGACCCGCGAAGCATTTGACGCAACCGGCGCGAGCGCGGTGATGCTGGCGCGCGGCGTGCTCGGCAACCCCTGGCTGTTCGAGGAGTTGCTCGGACGGCGCTCGGCCCCGCCCAGCGACAAGGAGGTACTGCGCGAGCTCGACTGGGTGATCGCCCGCGCAAGCGAACATCTCGGAACGCCCCGCGCGACGCGCTACCTGCGCCGCTTCTACCCCTGGTACCTGGAACGCCTTGCGCTCGAACGTGCGCCGGCGCGGCGTCTTTCCGCCGCGGTTCAGCAGGCTGAGTCATTTGCCGGGGTTCGTGAACTGCTGGCCGACGCGGTGGAGCACGGCGCACCGATGGCTCGCGTGCTCGCGTAGGGCCGCGACACGCGCCCGCTATACTGCGCGGCCGCCCGGGTGTGGATGGAGTGCAGGCGCTGACTCCCGCTACGGGCGGCGTATCCGCATCGAACCAGAGAGCCATGCCGAAGGACGTGATCCTCACCCAGGAAGGACTCGAAAAGCTCCAGTCGGAGCTCGACTTCCTGTCCACGGAGAAGCGCCGCGAGGTTGCCGAGCGCATCAAGGAGGCACGCGAGTTCGGAGACATCGCCGAGAACTCGGAATACGACGACGCCAAGAACGAGCAGGCGATGCTCGAGGCTCGCATCGCCTCGGTCCAGGAGAAGCTGCGCATGGCGACCGTGATCGAGGCCGATGACATCTCGACCGATGTGGTGCAGGTCGGATCGGTCGTCCACGTGAAGGACGAGAAGACGGGGAAGTCGCTGAAGTACACGATCGTCGGCTCGGCCGAGGCCAAGCCGGCCGAAAACAAGCTCTCGAACGAATCTCCAGTCGGTCGCGCGCTGCTCGGGCACAAGCGCAACGAGACGGTCTCCGTACAGGTTCCGCGAGGACCGGCGCGCAAGCTCAAGATCACCAAGATCGACGTCGGTCTCAAGTAGCCTCCCCGCGGTGAGCGGGGAAGACCACGGGCTTGCGGAGCTGCTCGCCGCGCGGCGAGCAAAGCTCGAGCGTCTGCGCGCCGAAGGCGTCGAGCCGTTCCCCTACGCGTTCGCCGGCGTCGAGTCGCTAGCGAGCGTCGCGCGTGCGCACGAAGCTCTTGGGCCCGGCGAGGAGACGGCCGTAGCCCATCGCGTGGCGGGTCGGATAGCTGCGCGCCGCGAAGCCGGCCGCGCCGCGTTCATTGACCTCGTCGACCGCTCTTCTCGCCTGCAGCTGCACGCCCGCGTGGACGAGCTCGGCGACGCGCGCTTCGACCAGCTCGTCTCACTCGACCTCGGTGACCTGATCGGCGTCGACGGCGTCGCGGTTCGCACCAGGCGGGGCGAGCTCTCGCTTCGTGTGACCGACTTCACGCTGCTCGCCAAGTCGCTGCGCCCGCCGCCCGACAAGCACCACGGTCTCAGCGACGTCGAGACGCGGTTTCGCCGTCGCGAGCTGGACCTGATCGCGAACGTGGACACGCGCGAGCTGTTCATCTTGCGCGCGAAGATCATCGCCGCGGTGCGCGCGACCCTCGACGCCGACGGCTTCATCGAGGTCGAGACGCCCGTACTGCAGCCGATCTACGGTGGCGCGCTCGCGCGCCCATTCACGACCCACCACAACGCGCTCGACCGAACTCTCTACCTGCGGATCGCAACCGAGCTCTACCTCAAGCGCTGCATCGTCGGAGGCCTCGAGCGCGTCTACGAGCTCGGCAAGGACTTTCGCAACGAGGGCCTCTCGCCGAAGCACAACCCCGAGTTCACGATGGTCGAGTGGTACGCCGCCTACTCCGACTACGAGGACGAGGCGCGGCGGCTGGAGGCGGTCGTCGGCGCCGCGGCGCAGACGGTCGCCACCCCGCCGATCGATTTCAGCGCGCCTTGGAGGCGCGTCACGCTGCGCGAGGCGATCCGCGAGCAGTCCAATATCGACATCAGCGAGCTGCGCGAGCGTGAAGCGCTCGCGGCAGCGATCGCGACGGCCGGGATCGAGATCGGCGCTGACGGCAAGACCTGGGCGATGCTCATCGACGACCTGCTTTCGACCTGTGTCGAGCCGAACTTGCAGTCGCCGACGTTCGTCTTCGACTATCCGGTCGAGCTGTCGCCTTTTGCCAAGGCGCACCGCACCGAGGCGGGCTACGTCGAGCGCTGGGAAGCCTTCGCCGGCGGAATGGAGATCGCCAACGCCTTCAGCGAGCTCAACGATCCTGATGAGCAGCGCGCGCGGTTCGTCGCCCAGCGCGACCAGGCAGCTGCGGGCGACGAGGAAGCGCAGCCCTTCGACGAGGCGTTCCTCGAGGCGCTCGAGCAAGGCATGCCGCCGACCGGCGGGGTGGGCCTGGGCATCGATCGGCTCGTGATGGCGCTCTCCGGCGCGCGCTCGATCCGCGAGGTCGTCCTGTTTCCCGCACTGCGCGACCGTTGAGAGCTACCCGGCCGTCTCGCGGCCAGGCACTGCGCGGGGCAGCCCGCCGGCATTGGTAGACTGAGCAAGGCGCTGATCAAGTAGGAGTGCTCAACAGTTTTGGCGGGCCGCCGAATACGAGAGCAGTCCTGTCGCGTCGGCGTCCCTGTCAACAACGAGCATCGTACGGACCGCACCACGCCAGTAGCCGGGAAGGAAGCTGCGAGACATGTTTGAGCGATTTACTGAGCGGGCCAGGCAGGTTGTCGTTCTTGCCCAAGAAGAAGCGCGCACGCTCAAGCACAACTACATCGGCACGGAGCACATCCTGCTCGGTTTGCTGCGCGAGGAGGAGGGGCTTGCCGCGCGCGTTCTCGAGAGCCTCGACATCACCGTTGAGCGTGTACGCGGCCAGGTCGTGCGCATTGTCGGCTCCGGCGAAGAGGTCACCTCCGGCCAGATCCCGTTCACGCCGCGCGCCAAGAAGGTGCTTGAGCTCGCGCTGCGCGAGGCGCTGAGCCTCGGCCACAACTACATCGGCACGGAGCACATCCTGCTCGGGCTGGTCCGCGAGAACGAGGGTGTCGCCGCGCGCATCCTGCTCGACTTCGATGCCGACTCCGAGAAGATTCGCAACGAGGTGATCCGGATGCTGTCCGGGCCGAGCCGCGGCCGCGGCGGCGGTGCTGCGACCACTGGCGGTCCCGCTGGGGCCGAGGGCAAGAAGTCCTCGAAGCTGCTCGACCAGTTCGGCAGAAACCTCACAAAGCTTGCCGCCGACGGCAAGCTCGACCCGGTGGTCGGCCGCGAGACGGAGATCGAGCGGATCATGCAGATCCTCTCGCGCCGGACCAAGAACAACCCGGTGCTGATCGGTGAGCCGGGCGTCGGCAAGACCGCTGTCGTCGAGGGTCTCGCCCAGCGGATCACGAACTCCGAGGTTCCCGAGCTGCTGAAGAACAAGCAGATCTACACGCTCGATCTCGCGGCGCTTGTCGCGGGCTCGAAGTACCGCGGTGAATTCGAGGAGCGCCTCAAGAAGGTGATGAAGGAGATCACCCAGCGCGGCGACATCATCCTGTTCATCGACGAGCTGCACAACCTCGTTGGCGCCGGCGCCGCCGAGGGCGCGATCGACGCCGCGTCGATCCTGAAGCCGGCACTCGCGCGCGGAGAGCTGCAGACGATCGGAGCCACGACCCTCGACGAGTACCGCAAGTACCTCGAGCGCGACGCCGCGCTCGAGCGGCGCTTCCAGCAGATCCGCGTCGACGAGCCGTCGGTCGAGCAGACCGTCGAGATCCTCAAGGGCCTGCGCGACCGCTACGAGCAGCACCACAAGGTGACGATCACTGACGAGGCGCTGGCAGCAGCCGGCGAGCTTGCCGACCGCTACATCTCCGACCGCTTCCTGCCCGACAAGGCGATCGATCTGATCGACGAGGCAGCCTCACGGATGCGCATCAAATCGATGACCTCGCCGCCCGCAAATCGCGAGCTCGAGCTCGAGATCGAGACGACGCGCCGCGAGAAGGAGTCGGCGATCGAGGCGCAGGAGTTCGAGAAGGCCGCCAACCTCCGCGACAAGGAACGGCGCCTGACGAACAAGAAGCGCGAGCTCGAAGAGCAGTGGGAGGCCGGTGAGACCGGCGCGGAGCGTCCGTCGATCGGCGAGGAGGAGATCGCCGACATCGTCTCGATGTGGACCGGCATCCCTGTCTTCAAGCTGACCGAGGCCGAGACGGCAAAGCTGATGCGCATGGAGGAGGAGCTCCACAAGCGGGTCATCGGCCAGCACCCGGCGGTCGAGGTCATCTCGAAGGCGATCCGCCGTTCCCGAGCGGGGCTCAAGGACCCGAAGCGGCCGACCGGCTCGTTCGTCTTCCTTGGACCGTCCGGCGTCGGCAAGACCGAGCTCGCCCGTACGCTCGCCGAGTTCCTGTTCGGTGACGAGGACGCGATGACGCGCATCGACATGTCCGAGTACATGGAGAAGCACGCGGTGTCGCGTCTCGTCGGCTCGCCTCCGGGCTACATCGGCTACGACGAGGGTGGTCAGCTCACCGAGGCTGTGCGGCGCAAGCCTTACTGCGTGCTCCTGCTCGATGAGATCGAGAAGGCCCACCCCGACGTCTTCAACATCCTGCTGCAGATCCTCGAGGATGGCCGCCTGACCGACTCGCAGGGACGGACGGTCGACTTCCGCCACGCGATCGTGATCATGACGTCGAACATCGGGGCGCAGGAGATCGCGCGCAACACGCCGCTCGGCTTCGCGGTTTCCGACGACGAGACGGGTATCAGCTACGACGACATGAAGAACCGCATCATGGGTGAGCTGAAGAAGGTCTTCCGGCCTGAGTTCCTCAACCGGATCGACGACGTCATCGTCTTCCACAAGCTTCAGCGCGAGGAGATCAAGCAGATCATCGAGCTGCTTCTGCTGCGGATCCGCCACTCGATGGCCGAGCGCGAGCTCCAGCTCGACCTGACCGAAGAGGCCAAGGACATGCTCGTCGAGAAGGGCTGGGATCCGGCGATGGGCGCGCGCCCACTGCGCCGCGCGATCCAGCGCTACATCGAGGACCCGCTCGCCGACTTCGTGTTGCGCTCCGAGCTCCCTGCCGGATCGACGGTCGTTGTCGATCCCGCGCCTGCGGGTGACGACCCAGAGGTCCGCTTGACGATCGTCAAGCCGAAGAAGGTCAAGCAGCCGGTCGCCGTCGGCGGCGGTGGCAGCGAGGAAGAGACAGCCGAGGCCGAGCTGGGCGAGGCCTCAGAGGAGTCCGCGGGCGACGAGAAGTAGTCGCCGGCGTTAGAGCGCGTCCTCTTCGAGCAGGGTTTTGAGGTTTTCGTAGGCGTGTTCGAACGCCCGCCTTGTGAGCCGCACGACGATCGGCTCGGCGACCTTGAAGAACCCGCGACTCTCGCCGCGCGCTTTGAGCGTGAGCTTGGTTGCGCCGTCGACGGCTTCGAGCGATGTCGCTACCTCGAGGTCGAAAGGCCCCGAAGTGGTCTTGCTGACGAAGCTCTTGTCCTGCTCGAACTCGCTGTACTCCGACGGCGACTCGTAGCTCCGCCCGAGGAACCTGCCGACATACACGAGCGTGCTGCCGGCGCCGAGCGAGCCGTCGCTCGTCTTGCGCACCTCGCTGAGCGTCGAGTTCCACAGCGGGGTCTTCTCGAGGTTCTGCAGCGCCGCGAAGACCTCTGCGGGCGGTCGGTTAATCGTCGTGACGATCTCGAACTCGTTCATGGCTCTCCCGTTTGTTCGCGGTGACGGTCCTGTCCGGTTTCCCCGGCGACCGAGGATTTATCATCTCCGCCGCGACGACGTAGCCGCGTGCTCACTTTGCTTACGCGCTGCGTAGGCTTCGACGATCGGGAGGACCGATGACCGGCGAGGTTTCGTTCTTCGAGCTGGGAGTGAAGGATCCGGCCCCGGCGCGCGAGTTCTACGGCGAGCTGTTCGGCTGGAAGATGGAGCTCGCTCCATCGGGACACGGCTTCCACATCGACAGCGGGAACATTCCGGGTGGCTTGCACGGCGGGGACGATGGCTCGGGCCCCTATCTGTTCTTCAAGGTCGACGACATCGAGGCGGCCGCGAAGCGCGTGCGAGAGCTTGGCGGCGAAGCCGAATTCACCGAGCATTCGGGGCCCGGTCCGGCCGGGACGTTTGCCTTCTGCCGCGACAACCAGGGCTCGAGCTTTGGGTTGCACCAGCCGCCCGCCTGAGACGGCGCGCTGTTTGGGTTGTGTCCCCGCGCGCGCGTAGGCTTGGGCGATGGCTCGCTCTGGCACAGTTCACGTCTGCTCGGCCTGCGGGCACGAGGAGCCGCGCTGGCATGGACGCTGCCCCGGGTGTGGCGAGTGGAACTCGCTCGTCGAGGAGGCACGCGCCGGATCTTCAGGACGCTCGCCAGCCCGCGCGGGCGGAGCCGGGCTCAAACCCATACCGCTCGCGGACGTGCACGCGCCCGAGCTGGCGCGACTGCTGACCGGGATCGGCGAGCTCGACCGAGTGTTGGGTGGCGGGATCGTGCCGGGATCTGTCGTGCTGATCGGTGGCGCGCCAGGGATCGGCAAGTCGACGCTGACGAACATGGCGCTCGGAAACCTCGCGAGCGCGGGTCACCGCACGCTCTACGTGTCGGGCGAAGAATCGACGGCCCAGGTGCGGCTTCGAGCCGCGCGGCTGCCCGCCGGAGCGCTGACCGTTCCGGCGATCGCCGAGACCGACCTCGAGACGGTGATCGCGACGCTCGAGCGCGAGCGTCCGGACGTCTGTGTGATCGATTCGGTGCAGACGCTCGACGCGCGAGAGCTGAGCGGCGCGCCCGGTTCGGTCGGGCAGGTCCGAGAGGTCGCCGGTCGCATAGTCGCCGTCGCCAAGCGCGAGCGGATCGCCGTTCTGCTCGTCGGGCACGTGACTAAGGAGGGCGCTCTCGCGGGTCCTCGCGTGCTCGAGCACCTGGTCGACTGCGTTCTTGCGTTCGAGGGCGAGCGCGAGCGGACCTACCGCACGGTGCGGGCGATCAAGAACCGCTTCGGCTCGACCAACGAAGCGGGCGTCTTCGAGATGCGTCAGGACGGGCTCGTCGAGGTACTCGACGCTTCGGCCCGCTTCGTCGACGCGGCGACACGCGCGCCCGGGAGCGTCGTGCTCGCAGCGATGGAGGGCACCCGGCCGCTGCTCGTCGAGGTGCAGGCGCTCGTCACCCCGTCCGAGCTGGTCCCGCCGCGTCGCGTCGTCAATGGCTTTGACCGCAATCGTCTGGCGCTCGTGCTTGCCGTCCTGACTCGCCACGGCGGGGTTCCGCTGGCGAGCTCGGACGTGTTCGTGAACGTCGTCGGCGGAGTTCGCGTGGACGAGCCGGGCGCTGATCTTGCCGTTGCGCTGGCGGTCGCGAGCGCAGCGCGCGGCGCGCCGCTCGGACCGCCTGAGGCCAGCACGCCCTTGGCTGCGTTTGGCGAGCTCGGCTTGACCGGAGAGCTGCGCTGGGTCGGTCACCCGGAGCGACGCCTCGCCGAGGCGCGCAAGTTCGGCCTCGAGACGGTGATTGCCCCGGCCGGAAGCGACGGCCACGACGCGGCGACGCTGCGCGACGCATTGACCGTGGCGCTGCCGCAACTGGCAGTCCGGCAGCGAGCACGCGTGGCTGCCTGAGAGGCCTCGCACGGCGGCCGCGCACTGAACCATCGGGCGCTCCGCGACGAGTCGCCGGGCGATTGAGCGCAGCTCGTCGAGACGTCTAACCGCTTACCCGCGCGCGCCTGATCTGCGGTCGCGCGTCCAGCCGGCTGAAAGTCGACCAGTAAGCGGCAGCTAAATCTCGCTAGAATGGGTGGCGATGGCAGCGACTCGATCCGATGACGTAGGCGACATCGAGCCGCTTACAGAGCCGAGGCTCGTCAAGGCGCTCGAGATGGTCGCGCCGGGGACGGCGCTCCGCGAGGGCATCGATCACATCGTCGATGCCCGTAGCGGCGGACTGCTGCTGATCGGGGAGCTCGACGAGCTCTCCTTCCTCTACTCCGGCGGCGTCAAGCTTGACATCGACTACACGCCGGGCATGCTCTACCAGCTGGCGAAGATGGACGGAGCGATCACGCTCAACGCGAATGCGACCAAGATCGCGATGGCCAACGTGCAGTTGATGCCCGATCCGACGATCCTCTCGCTCGAAACCGGCACGCGTCATCGCACTGCCGAGCGCGTCGCCAAGCAGACCGACGCGCTCGTGATCGCGATTTCGCAGCGACGCGAGGTGATCTCGCTCTACCTGGACGGCGTCAAGTATGTGCTCGAGGACATCCCGGCGGTGCTCGCCAAGGCGAACCAGGCGCTCGCGACGCTCGACAAGTACCGCGCCCGCCTCGACCAGGTCTCCACGCGACTCACGGCGCTCGAGTTCGAAGGCGGCGGCACGCTGCACGACGTGCTGACGGTGCTCCAGCGCGCGGAGCTCGTGGCTCGCATGGCGGTCGAGATCGAACGACACATCGTCGAGCTCGGCAACGAGGGGCGGCTGATCGAGATGCACCTCGAGGACACGATGGTCGGCACGGCGGCTGAGAAGGCAGCACTCGTACGCGACCACATCGCCTCCGGGACCGACGAGCAGTTCGCGTCGGTGCTCGAGCAGATCGGCCGCCTCGGTCACCATGACCTCCTTGACTTTGGCCAGCTCGCTGAGCTGCTCGGCTACGGCCGCAAGCTCAACACGCTGGACTATCCGGTGACGCCGCGGGGCTACAGGATCCTCGGTCGGATCCCGCGTCTGCCCAAGCTCGTCGTTGCGAGCATCGTGCAGGCCTTTGGCAGCCTCGACGAGTTGTTGGCTGCGAGCGATACCGAGCTCGAAAGCGTGGAGGGCGTTGGGGAGACCCGCGCGAAGGACATCCGCGAGGGCCTTCGCCGGCTGCAGGAGATCAACCTCGTGGATCGCTACTTGCAAACGTGACGTGCCCGCCGTTGTGAGCGGCCGCGCAATCAAGGAGGACACCATTCCCGGCACAGCTGCACCAGACCTGCTCGAGGACGAGTTCGATCCGGAGGCCGAAGTCGATCTCGACGTTGAGGCCGAGATCGACGCTGAAGACGACATCGACGTTGAGGTAGAGGTCGAGATCGAGGTCGAGTACATCGAGTTCGAGCTCGGCGACAACGTCGTCTACCCGCACCACGGAGCCGGCAAGGTTTGTGCGAAGGAGATGAAGGAGATCTTCGGCGAGAGGCGCGAATACCTCACGATCAAGATCCTCCACAACGACATGACCGTGATGGTGCCGACCGAGAACGCGGCGATCGCGGGACTGCGCCGCGTAATCGACGAGGAGACGGTCCAGAAGGTGCTCGACGTGCTCCGCGACGATGTCTCGGACATGCCGAAGAACTGGAACCGACGCTTCAAGCACAACCGCGACAAGATCAAGACAGGCGACATCTATGAGCTGTCCGAAGTGGTCCGCAACCTCGCGCTGCGCGAGAACGAGAAGGGCCTCTCAAGCGGCGAGAAGCAGATGTACACGCGGGCCAAGAAGATCCTTGCCTCGGAGCTGATGTACGCGCTCGACAAGAGCGAAGACGAGGCTGAGGCCTACCTCGATGAGCTGCTGTCGCGCTCGAGCGACGCCGGGACTCTGGCGAGTAGCCGGTAGCGGTTTGAAGATGGCGGTCGCGCTCGTCGTGGCTGCCGGCCAGGGCGAACGCCTGGGGTCGCGCGGGCCCAAGGCGTTCGTCCAGCTGAACGGCAGAGCGATGGTGGAATGGAGCATCGCTGCGCTCCGCTCGAGTCCCCTGATCGAGCAGATTGTTCTGGCGTTGCCGGCAGGGGCGACCGCACCGGCCGGCTGCATCGGCGTGACCGGGGGAGTGACACGCAACGACTCGGTCCAGGCTGCGCTCGCAGCGGCTCGGAGCGATCTCGACCCGGTGCTCATCCACGACGCTGCGCGACCACTGGTCACGGCGGCCCTGATCGCGGAGGTGCTCGCTGGGCTCGACGGCGTCGACTGTGCGATCGCGGCATCGCCCGTCACGGACACCACGAAGGAGTGCGACGGCGACCATCTGGTCCTGCGAACCCTCGACCGCAGCCGCCTCTGGAGAGTCCAGACCCCGCAGGTCTTCACGCGCGCCGCGCTCCGGCAGGCGCTCAGTCATTCGCCGCCCGGGGAAATCGCGCAAGCGACCGATGAAGCCATGCTCGTCGAGCGCTCCGGCGGCACGGTCCGTGTCGTCCCGGCGCCGGCCGAGAACCTCAAGGTGACAACGCCGCTCGATCTGAACCTCGCCGAGCTGCTGCTCAGCCGGCGAGTTGATTGAATCGGCGCGTGCTCACCGACTACCACGTCCATCTGCGCCGCGATGACATCACGTGCACTGCCGCGGAGTACTTCACGGAGGAAAATGCCGCGCGCTACCGCGCTGCGGCGGATGCCGCGGGTATCAGCGAGCTCGGCGTCTCCGAGCACATCCACCGCTTTCAGCAGGCGCTCGCGATCTGGGACCACCCTTTCTGGCGGCGTTACGCAGTCGATGACATCGACGACTACTGCGAGTTCGTGCGCGAACGGACAGACCTCCGCCTCGGGCTCGAGGTCGACTTCGTTCCCGGTCGCGAGGATCGCACGCAGAACCTGATCGACCGCCTCGAGCTCGACTACGTTGTCGGCTCGGTCCATTTCCTCGGGGGCCTCGCCGTCGACGACGCCACCTATGACGTCTGGGAAAGCGGGCGATCGCCCGAGGAGGTCTGGCGGCGGTACTTCGAGACGCTGGCGGAGGCCGCCGCGAGCGGCATGTTCGACATCATCGCCCACCCTGATCTGGTCAAGGTGTGGGGTGGCTCGCGGCCGTTGCCGCGGGGCGACCTGCGCCGCTACTACGAGCCGGCGATCGCCGCGATCGCCGGCTCGGGCGTCGCCGTCGAGGTGTCAACGGCCGGCCTGCGCAAGCCGGTCTCTGAGATCTACCCCGCGTTGGCCTTCCTCGCGGACTGTCTCGAGGCCGACGCGCCGATCGCGCTCTCGAGCGACGCCCACGTCCCGGAGCACGTCGGCTTTCGCTACGACGCCGCGATCGAGCTTCTCGACTCGCTTGGGGTCAGCGAGCTTGCGGTCTTTGAGCGGCGCACCCGCCGGCTCGAGCCGATCGGCGCGCTCGCTTGAGCACGCGCAGCGGCATCGGTTATGACTCGCATCGCCTCGTCGAGGGCCGGCGTTTGGTCCTCGGGGGAGTCGAGTTCGACGCGGAGCGTGGCCTCGAAGGGCACTCGGACGCTGACGTCCTGAGCCACGCGATCACCGACGCCCTGCTAGGGGCCGCCGGTCTCGGCGATATCGGCCAGCATTTTCCCGATAGCGACGAGCGTTACCGCGACGCCGACTCGCTCGTTCTGCTGAGCGACGCCCTCGCGAGCGTGCGGGCGGCCGGCTTCGAGCTCGTGCACGTCGACGCGACCGTCGTGATGGAGGCGCCAAAGCTCGCCGACGCGCGCGAAGCGATCCGCGATCGCCTCGCCGAGGTCCTCGGCGTGCCCGCGGCGAACGTGAACATCAAGGCAACGACCGGTGAGGGCATCGGGTTCGTCGGCCGGGGCGAGGGAATCGCCGCGCTCGCGGTCGCGACACTGGCGCAGCGCGCCAATGGCTGAGCTACGTCTCTACGACACGTTCGCGCGTGACGTTCGCCGGTTCGAGCCCCGCGAGACCGGACGCGTCGGGATCTACGTCTGCGGGCCAACCGTCTACGGCCGCATCCACATCGGCAACGCCCGGCCGTTCGTCGTCTTCAGCCTGTTGAAGCGCTTTTTCGAGTACGGCGGCCTCGACGTGACGCTCGTCGTAAACGTCACCGACGTCAACGACAAGATCTATACAGCCGCAGCCGCGGCCGGGCGGTCGAGCATCGAGCTCGCCGCCGAGATGACGTCGTTCTACGTCGCCGACACCGATCGGCTCGGCCTCGGGCGTCCCGACCACGAGCCGCTCGCAAGCCAATCGATCGAGGCGATCGTCGACTACATCGCCGCGCTGATCGCCAGCGGAAACGCCTACGAGGCTTCGGGGGACGTCTACTTCCGCGTGCGCAGCGACGCGCGTTACGGCGCGCTGTCGCGGCGCGAGGTCGACCAGATGGATCAGGGCGAGGGCGTGGAGGGCGCCGCGCGCAAGGAGGATCCGCTCGACTTCGCGCTGTGGAAGACGGCGAAGACCGGGGAGGACAGCTCCTGGGAGGCGCCGTGGGGCGGAGGGCGTCCCGGCTGGCACATCGAGTGCTCGGCGATGGCCGAGGCACTGCTCGGGGCCGGTTTCGACATCCACGGCGGTGGGCTCGACCTGCTGTTCCCTCATCATGAGAACGAGGCTGCGCAAACGCGCTGCGCTCGCGGTACCGAGCTCGCACGATTCTGGGTCCACAACGGCATGCTCGAACTCGCCACCGAGAAGATGTCGAAGTCGCTCGGCAACATCGCGCCGCTGCACGAAGTGCTCGATCGCTTCGGCCGCGACGCCGTGGTCCTGTACTTCTGCGGCGCCCACTACCGCCAACCGATCGACTTCGCCGACGAGCCACTCGCGCAGGCGCGCCGCGGAGTCGCTCGTCTGCGCGAGGCCGGGCGCCGCCTCATCGACGGCCCGTCGCCGGCCGAGCTTGCGCCGCTACGCGAGCGTTTCTTCGCGAGTCTCGCCGAGGACTTCAACACCGCTGCTGCACTGGCGGCGATGTGGGAGTGGGTACGCGAGGCGAACCGTCGCGAGACGGCAGTCGGTCGCGCCGACCTGGTGGAGATGCTCGACGTCATCGGCCTCGCCAACCTGCTGGAAGCGAGCGACGAGACGGCGCCGGCGGAGATCGCAGAGCTCGCTGCGGCTCGCCAGCTCGCTCGAGGCTCGGGGGATTTCGCCCGCGCCGACGAGCTCCGCGCGCAGATCGCCGCGGCGGGCTGGACGGTACGCGACGCGGGCGGCGGCTACTCACTGATCCCCGGCGATGACTGAGCCACCGCGCGCGTGATCGTCTACGGGCGAAACGCGGTCCGCGAGGCGCTCCGCGGCCGCCGCTCGGCTAGCGTCTCGCAGATCCTCGCAAGCGAGTCCGCAGCCCGCGAGCCTTGGCTGAGCGGCGCTTTCGTGCTTCGGGCTTCACCTGCCGAGATCGAGCACGCCTGCGGCTCCGGCGAGCACCAGGGGATCTGCGCAACCGTCGACGACTTCCCCTACTCGCAGCCGAGCGAGCTGCTCGACTCCGATTGCTTCGTGCTCGCGCTCGACGAGGTACAGGACCCACAGAACCTCGGCGCGCTTTGCCGCACCGCCGAGTGCGTGGGCGTCAGCGGCGTCGTGATCTGCGAACGGCGCGCCGCCGCGGTCAGCCCCGCCGTCTGTCGTGCCTCAGCCGGTGCGGTCGAGCACCTTCGGATTGCGCGCGCGCGAAATCTTGCCGACTTCCTCGCCGACGCGAAGCGCGAGGGCTGCTGGTGCTACGGGGCCGCTGTCGACAAGCGTGCGGTTCCCTACGATCAGCCCGACTACTGCGGCAGCGTCGTGCTCGTGCTCGGCGCCGAGAGCCACGGTCTCCGACCGCGCGTCGCGGCGTGCTGCGACGCGCTGATCGCGCTGCCGCTGCGCGGCCGCGTCGGGTCGCTGAATGTCAATGCCGCCGGGGCCGCGCTGATGTACCAGATGTTGCATCGTCGGCGTCCCCTTGACAGAGCTCCATAACTCCGGCTAATCTTCGCCACTAGTCAGCCTTAACCTGAGGTTTAGGTTGATCATCATGGACCTGCAGCTGACGCCAGGGGAGGAGCGCGTCACTGAGCCCCCAATCCTGCCTGCAAATGGGCAGAAAGGATACCGCTCGTGGCCCTCACCGCACGTCACTTTGAATCTCAGCCTAAGGTTGAGGATGGGTTCTTGATCGCGCTGGCAAAGCAGGGCGATCCAACCGCCTACCACCGGCTCGTGAAGCGCTACCAGGGATTCGTGCGGCTCAAGGCCTCCTCGTACTTCCTCGCCGGCGGCGACTCTGACGACCTCATCCAGGAAGGACTGATCGGCCTCTATAAAGCGATCCGCGACTTCCGCAGCGACCGCGAGTCGAGCTTCCGCAACTTCGCCGAGCTCTGCATCACGCGGCAGATCATCACCGCGGTCAAGACCGCGACGCGCAACAAGCACACGCCTCTGAATCACTACGTGTCCTTCACTGGACCGGTCGGCGCTTCCGGGGACGACGACGCGCCGACCCTCGACGAGCAGATCGCGGGGCCCGCCGTAAACGATCCCGCTAGCCGCGTGGTCTCGACCGAGGAGCTCCGTTCGCTCGTTGGTTGCCTCTCGACCGCGCTCTCCCCGCTCGAGTCGAGCGTCCTCTCGTTTTACCTCGACGGCCGCTCCTACGAAGAGATCGGCGGCCGCCTCGGCTGCGACACGAAGACTGTCGACAACGCGCTACAGCGCGTCAAGCGCAAGGTCGGCGCCCACCTCTGCGAGCGGGCGATTCCAGCCTGAGCCTCTGAGGTCGATCAGACGCCGAGCGCCGCGCGTGCGCGCTCGAGCGCGGCCTGATCCTGAACGCGCGGCACGCCGAGCGTGATCGGCTCCGGCGCAGCCCAGTTCTCGAGCGCGAGATCAAACGCAGCCACCGGCACCGCTGATGTCTCGGCAAGCTCGGACACGCGGTGCTGCAGCACCAGCCGGTCGCCGATCCCAAAGACTCGCTTCGCGGCGCGACTGACCGCGTCGTCCTCGCTGAGCAGCAGACTTGGGGCTCTGAGCTCATAGCGCCCGAGCGCGCCGAGCGTGACGAGCAGGTCGTAGCGTGCCCGCCGGTCGAGGCCCGGCAGCGAGAGCCGCCCAAATGCGCGCTCGAAGCGCTGCGTCTCACTCCACGACCGATCGGCGACGATAGCGGCCGCCTGCGAGCCGGCGCGCTCCGCCCACCGCCGGTAGGCGATGAGAGTGGCGTCGCCGCGCGCTTGGCTGTGGGCGCTGCGGGGGCCGAGCGCTGCCGCCGCGAGATCCGGCAGCTCGCCGCTGCGCCAGCTTGTTCGCACCGCGCTCAGCGTTGCAAAGGGATCGTCCGGCGACTCCAGTGGGCCGACGTAGGCGATCAGCAACGCGAGCCAGCTCGCCTCCTCGAGATCGGGCTCGCTCGCCACCTCCGCGTAGAGACCGGGTGGCTCCTCCGCGAGCGCCGTGAGCCGTGCGCTCGCGTGCGCCAGCTCCTCGGCGAGACGCTGCGCATCGGCGCTCGAGCGCAGTCCCGGCGCGGCCGGCGTGCGAAAGCCGTCGTCCGCCGAGCGTGTCTCGTGGCGAATCGTCATCCGAGCGCCGCGTCCACCAGACGGCGCCCGCGGGCGGCTCGCGCTCGTGCCCTCGCGTGAGTGGCGCTTCCGTTCCGTCTGCCGGTCCGCTCCGCGCTGCGCCACTTCGACGCTCGCGCGGCAGATCGGGCAGGACTCGGTCAGCGTGCCGTGTCGGCAGAACGTGGGCATCTACTTGCAGTCTAGGCGCGGGACTGAGCCGTCATCCACACCAGAGCGTAAGCTCGCCCGCCGATGCGCTGGCCTCCGCCAGCGGCACGAATCTCGGCTAGCGTGGGCACATCATCAGGCACTCCTGGTACACGCGAGTCTTGATCGCCGGGCTGGCTGCGTCGGCTGTGTGCGGCGGAATTGCCGCTGCGCTCGCGCAGTCGAGCGGCACGGTCGCATGTGGTGCGGCAACCGCGAGCACGGTGGTCAACGACGATCGGTGGGCGGCGGAGGTCATCTATCGCGAGGAGAGACACGGTCTGGAGGTCAGCGCGGATTCGGCGCACATCACGGGCGCCGCCGATCTCGCGGCGGCCGTCGCCAGTGACGACGCGGCGGTGACGCTCGTGGCGGTCAAGCGCATCGTTTTCACTCCGGGTTGGCACATCGTTCGGCTGCGCGTGCTGTCGCGCTCAGGCCAGCTGCTCGCCGACGTCGGCGGGCCATACGTGATTGCTCCGGTGACCGGGAAGCTCAACTATCAAGGCAAGGTCGTCGGCAGCTACGTGATGAGCGTCCAGGACGACGTTGGCTACGCGAAGCTCGTGACGCGTTTCACGCATCTGCCGATCGAGCTCTACCGCGACGGAAAGCCACTGCTGGGGCGAGACTGGCCACTTTCGCAGGTGCCGACTTCGCCGCCGACGGACGGTACGGCGGTCACCATCAATGGAGTTGTCTCTCAAACCGCCTCGTTTGCCGTCAGTCAGTTCCCGAGCGGGACTGCTCGTGCTGAGGTCGCGATCCCACAGCCGAGCGCCGTGCTCGCGGATCGGACCTGCGCGCTCGTCAGCGTTGCAGCCTTTGGCGCGATCGCCAAGGACATAGCCGAGCTGTTCGATCTTCCCAAGTCGTTCAAGTCGTCCGTGCCGCTCGATGACGAGTACAGGCTGTTCGTCGGCACTGACGGCGGATTTGGCCCTAGGTACATCTTCGTTCGCAGGGGGTCGATCCAGATTGCCGGTTCGTTCGCCGATGGACCGACGGACATCCCGCACAGCGGCAGCTTCATCTTCGACGGCGCGACCTGGAACGTGTACTCCTTCGCGCCGCTGCCGTCCACCCGCATCTACCTGCTGTTCGGGGCGCCCGCCGAGGGTGCGTCCGGTCCGAGCGGCGCCAGCGGTCCGAGCGGCGCTACGCAATGAGCCGCGTCCGTGGCACGGCTCGGATGACCTAGTTGACGGCTTTGCCAGTCGGGCTCACTGCGTCCCAGGTCCCGCCAAACTCAGATGTACCGATATAGCCAGTCGCGCCCGGATCGTTGTTCTGCGCGTACTCGTAGAGCGGATGACCGTCGTAGGTGACCTGCTCGTGGCTGCCCTGCCTGATCGTGCCGAGCAGAGAGGCCTTTGCCCCGGGACCCGCCGTCGGCTTGCCCGTGGTCCTGTAGGCCGGCCAGACGGCTGCGCAGCCGGAAATCGCGCTGCATTTGTCGTTGTCGCGGGAGTCCCGCGTGAAAAGGTAGAGCGTCAAGCCGTTGCGATCGACAAGGATCTTGCCGGCGTTCGTGGTGATGACAGCGACTGTGTGCGAACCCGCAGCGGAAGCGGTCGGCGCCGCGCCCGCGGTGCCGACCGCTTCCGCACCGATCGCTCCGCTTGCCGCTGAGATTGCGGCGATCGCGAGTACGTTTGGGATGCGTGGCATTCGGACGCTCCTCCGGTAGGTAATGACACTCCTACGCGGAGGCGCGCCCTGCGGATCAAACTGAGGACGAGGCTCTGCTAGATGGCCGCTGCTGGCGCGCGCTCGGCGGCGAGCACCGCGTCGAGGAGACCGGGGAAGCGCGCGTCGAGATCGCCGCGGCGAAGCGTGTTGAGCTTTGACGTGCCGACGACCGCCTGGCTCACAACGCCCGCCTCTCGCAATACGCGGAAGTGGTGTGTGAGCGTCGACTTGGTCACGTCGAGGCCGAACGAACCGCATGGGCAAGGCCCCGTGCGCTCTGCGAGCTGACGCACGATCCGTAGGCGCTGCGGATCGCTGAGAGCGTGCAGCACCGTCGGTAGGTCTAGCTCGGAGCTGGTCGGGTGGTGGAGATACATGGGCACTTCCTCACGGTTTGATGGTCGTCCGACTATTTGATACGATGGTCGCCGTACAAGCCAACAAGAAAAGGATAGCGCTGATGTCTACCACCGACAAGCGTCCCCTCCTCAGTCCCAGCCAGCTCGAGGCGATCGTCGTCGCGGCCTATCTCCAGGAGATCCGCCGATGAACACGTTCGCCCTCGCGCAACCGGGCATCGATCGCGCACGGCGCAGCCCCGCGCTGCTCCTCGCGATGATCTGCGCCGCGCAGTTCATGGTCATTCTCGATGTCGCGGTCGTCAACGTGGCACTGCCGTCGATCCGACATTCGCTCGGCTTCTCGACCGTCGGGCTGCAGTGGGTCGTGAACGCCTACACCCTGACCTTCGCCGGATTTCTGATGCTCGGCGGTCGCGCGTCCGACCTGCTCGGACGCCGTCGAGTGCTGCTCTTCGGCATCGCCCTGTTCACGCTTTCTTCGCTAGCGTGCGCGCTCAGCCCTTCCCAGGACGTCCTGGTCGGCGCGCGAGCGATCCAGGGCATCGGTGGCGCCATCATCTCACCGGCCAGCCTCTCGATCCTCACGACCTCGTTTGCCGAAGGACGCGAGCGTAATCGCGCGCTCGCTATCTGGGCCGCGATCGGCGGCGTCGGGGCGGCGTCGGGCGCGCTCGTCGGCGGTCTGTTGACGCAGGGGCTCGGTTGGCAGTGGGTGTTTCTCGTCAACGTGCCGGTCGGACTGTTGGTGCTCGCCGTCGCCCCGCGAATCGTTCCGGAAGGGCGGGCCGAGCTCGGGCACCGTCACTTTGATCTTGGCGGCGCACTGCTCGTGACCGGTGGTTTCGTGGCGCTCGTGTTCGGGATTGTGAGAGCTGACACGCTCGGCTGGGCGGCAGCCGGCGTGCTCGGCCCGATCGCCGCCGGCGTGTTCCTCCTCGGCGCTTTCGTCGCCGTCGAGGGCCGCGTTGCAAAGGCGCCGCTGGTTCCGCTGTGGATCTTCAAGCTGCGCCGCGTTCGCGCCGCGAACCTGGTTGTGCTCGCGCTCTACGCCGGCGTGTTCGTGATGTGGTTCTTCGTGTCGCTCTACCTCCAGGGCGTGCTCGGCTACGACGCGATCCAGACCGGCCTCGCTTTCCTGCCGATGACCCTTGGCGTCGCTATCGCCTCGACCCGTGCTCCGCAGCTCGTCTCCAGGATCGGCGCTCGCTGGACGATCACCGCTGGCATGCTGACAGCGGCGCTCGGCCTGGCGCTGCTCAGCTCGATCCACCCGGGAGCGAGCTTTGCCTCCGTGTTGCCCGGCGGGACTCTCGCTGCGGCCGGCCTCGGCCTTGCGCTCGTCCCGTCCACGATCGTGGCGGTACAGGGCGTGCCGCGCGCAGCGGCCGGCGCCGCATCGGGCCTGCTCAACACCTCACGGCTGCTCGGCGGCGCAATCGGGCTGGCCGTGCTTACGACGATCGCCGACACGCAGACCCACGATGCGTTGAAGCACGGTGTTCGGCCACTTCAAGCGCTGACCGACGGTTACGGGGACGCGCTCCTGGCAGCCGCCGTGATCGTCGCGGTCGGTGCGATCGCCGCGGCCGGGTTGTTGCGCGAGAACCGCTCGCAACCCTGACCATGAGATCTTCCAGTAGAGCATGGCCCACGAGCGACCGCGCTCCCGTCATAGGTACGTTCAGCACATACTTCCGCAGGCGACACCGACGTGCTCGAGCTCCGCTCGAGATCGTTCCCCGACACAGCTAACGCACAAGAGGAGCAGATATGGCATTGCAGCTTGGCGACACGGCACCGGATTTTGAGGCTGAGACCACCGAAGGCCCGATCTCCTTTCACGACTGGATTGGCGACTCATGGGCGGTGCTGTTCTCGCACCCGAAGNNCCCGTCTGCACGACCGAGCTCGGCTACATGGCCTCGATCAAACCGGAATTCGATCGCCGCGGTGTCAAGGTGATCGGACTGTCGGTCGACCCGGTCGAGAAGCACGCGGGCTGGGCGCAGGACATTGAGGAGACGCAGGGCCATGCTCCGAACTACCCGATCATCGGCGACGCGGACTTCAACGTCTCGAAGCTCTACGGCATGCTGCCGGCCAGCACCGAGGGCGATCCGGCCGCTCGTACACCAGCCGACAACCAGACGGTGCGCAACGTCTTCGTGATCGGACCCGACAAGAAGGTCAAGCTGATCCTTGTCTACCCGATGACCACCGGCCGCAACTTCGACGAGGTGCTCCGCGTCGTTGATTCCCTCCAGCTCACGGCCAAGTACAAGGTCGCCACGCCCGCCAACTGGAAGGATGGCGACGACGTCATCATCGCCGGCTCGGTCTCCGACGACGCTGCCAAGGAGCTCTACCCGGACGGCTGGTCCTCGCCGCGACCATACATCCGGATCGTGCCCCAGCCGCAGTGACTCAGGGCGAACTCGAACCCCTGCAGATGCCAACGCCAACGCCGGGGCGGCCGCGCCATCCTCCAACTCACTGGCGAAGTCCAACGGAGTGTCTTTCTCAAACGCGCCAACTCCCCACGCTCCCACCACTGCGTGCTACGTCGTGTGGTACCCGCGTGAAGACTTCTGAATCTCGCCGGCGTTCGCGAGCTGGGTCAGGCGAATTGCCGCACTCTCGGGACTGAGGTTCAGGCCCTTAGCGAGATCGCCAGCGGTGCTGCCTTGGTGCCGGGTGAGGAAGGCGATAATGCTCGCCTTCGTATCGCCCTGACGGATGCGTGCAGCTGCCCGCCGATTGCTCGCGCGCCGCGCAGTCGAACGGCGTACCGAGCGAGAAGGTGGGGCCGCGGGTGAGCCGCTGTGGGGGGCGTGGAACTCCTTGATCTGCTGCTCGGCGTCGACGAGCGCCCACTCCATGCGCTCGACCACCTGATCGGATTGATGCTCGTTGGTGAGGAGCTCGGACGGCAGGGGCTCGGTGACGACGGCCTCACGGCTGCGTGCCGGGACTGTGTGTGGGACCGGAACTCGGGGCATCGCGCTCCTTTGTTCGTCGGCATGCGGCGTCCCAAACGCTCACTTAGGTAGGGACGCTGCCACTCGACCGGTGGGGTATCGGCCGGTAGGTACAGCACCGGCCCCGCAGTCAAAACCAGTAACCCGCGCCTCCGACCTCGTGGCGCAGATCGCGCCGTTGGTGGCATTCGAGCTTGGGCTCAGGATCCTGGCCGCAGGGCCAGTTCCCCTCGACTGTACTCCTCTTGCGGGCGTCAATCTGAACTCCGGGAACGCAGATCCAAAGGCGTCGTCGCGGGCGGCCGCAGCAGGCAGGGCAGTACGACATCGGTTGAGTCGTGTTATTGGACGTCGTCTCTCGGTGGCGGGAGGTGGAGCGCGTCAGCATGCAGGATCCGCAGCGTACGCCTACATCGACTGTAGCGGCGAGCTGCAAGGCGAACGCGCGCGCTTGCTTTCGTCGCGGCGACGAGCAACTCAGTAACTCCCCAGGGGCGCCACAGCAAGTCTTGACGTCGGGGATCGATGCTCGTCCTGCGAGCAGCGCGAAACCGAACCGGAGGCACCGCCGATGAACGCTTCGAGGACGACCACAAGACGCCAACTGATCGGCCGCGCGGCGGCGGCTGGCACCGCCTTCGTTGTCCTGCCGGATTGGATGGTGGGTCTCACGCAAGCGCCGCCCGCGCTCGCCGCCGCGAGCACCGCTCGGCTGACCCCCGAGCTGACCGAAGGCCCCTACTGGGTCGACACGATGCTACGGCGCGCTGACGTTCGGGCGAACACTCCGGGTGCCAAGACCGCGCCCGGCGTCGCGCAGGACGGCGTTCCGCTCGAGCTGACGATCAACGTGCTCGAGGGTGGTGAGCCGCTGAGCGGCGTCGCCGTCGACATCTGGCACGCGAACGCTCACGGCCTCTACTCCGACGAGAGCTCCCAGTCCGCCGGCGGCGGCACGAGCGGCGGCGATACGAGCGGTCAGAACTACCTGCGCGGCTACCAGATCACGGGGAAGGACCGGGGTGTCAACGACGCGCCGGTCGCGGGGCAGGCGAGCTTCAAGACGATCTGGCCCGGCTGGTACACGGGTCGCGCGATCCACATTCACGTGCGCGTACGCAAACTCTCCAAGCACGGCGCCACAATCGCCGGCTACACGACCCAGATCTTCTTCTCCGACAGTGACAACGACGCTGTTCTGAGCGGTGCGGCGCCCTACAACACGCGCTCGCCCCAGAACGATCCGACGACCGACGAGAACGACACTGTCCTTCACGGCGCCGACATCGCGACAAACCTCGTCTCTGTGGCCGGCAATCTCACCGATGGCTTCACGACCAGCTTCAACATCGAGCTCGACCGTGCCGAGGTGACCGCACGCGGAAGCCTCGGTCGCCCCAACGCGGGCGGTGGACCGCCCGGCCCGTAGCGCGCTGACACAGACCGGACCGACCCCACGGGAGAGCACTCGCTGCTCGATTGGTCGCAAAGCAGACGTCTCCGGTCACGGTCCTCGGGCGCCTGCGGAACAGTCCCCCGACGGCTGGGACTCACGCAGTGGTGTTGGCCTGACCGAGGCGGGGCAGCGCCACGATGCAGACGATCGCGACGAGTATGTGCATGGCCATCAGTGGCAGGACGGTCGCGGCTCGTGTCTGTGGATAGTGTGCGGTCAGCCAGATCGCTGCGTCGGGGATGAAGGACAGCGGCAGGACTGCCAGGGCGACCGATCGGAACGCCGCGATCGGTCGGGGGCTGGTTCGGTTGAGCCACAGGCAGGTGGCGCTGGCCAGGAGCACCCCGACGATCGTGAGCGAGATGACGCTCGCGGGATGCAGTGGGGAGAAGCGGCTCGTGTTACTCGCGCCCGAGACGGCGAGGGCGCGGATCGCGAGGACTCCGACGAGCGACGCGGCGAGCGCTGCGCCGGTGGCGGGGATCAGTCGTCGTGGCGAGAACGCCCGAGCCGGCAGTAGCGGCGCGGAGTGGCCGTGGGCGGCAGCGCTGAGACTGGATGGGTGCAGTGACATTGTGATCCTTCCTGAGGTGGTGGTTGTCCGTGAAATGCGGTGCGGGCGTGCCGGTACTGTTTGGGACTAATTAGGTTTGAACCTAGATTTAGTCTACAGCCTAATCAGCCGCTGTCAAGCCTGTGTCCGCCCCGCCCCGCCCCGCCCCGCCCCGCCCCGCCGCGTACGCGGCTCGCAGCGCTGCATCGCCGACCCTCGCGATCAGGTGACGATGCGGCCCCCGGTTGACTCAGGCGTTCAGCTGCGAGATGCGTCGGTCACTGGCCCGACCAGCGCGGGCGACTCATGTCAAGCACCGCGAGCGTCAACGGATCTCCAGGCCGGCCAGCACCAGATCAAGTCGCTCAGCGAGGGCCCGCGCAAGGTCAAACGGGGGCGGGCCACCGATCAGCCACCGGCTGACAGTCCCGAAGTACACGGACGTGAGGACCTCGGCCGCGACCGCCGAATCGGCGGCCGCGCTGAACTCGCCCCGCTCTTTGCCTCGATCAAGCGCGGCGGCCGGGACTGCACTGATGTATCGGAAGACCTCGGTCGGCGTAAGGCTTTCAAGCATTGCGCGGCTCAGATCGCGCTCGCGCTCATTCATCTCGGCAGCAGCGGCAAAATATCTCTGGACCAGCGCCCGCGCCGACCGATCGCCGTCCACGCTCGCGCCGATCGTCGCGAGCTCGTCGCGACGTCCCTGGCCCCACGCTCTGGCGAAGTCAGTCTTGTGAGGAAAGTGGTTGAGCACCGTCTGGCGCGCGACATCCGCTCGCTCAGCGATCTGATCGATCGTCGTGTCAGCGAACCCTTGCGCAGCAAACAGCTCAAGCGCCGCCGACATCAGCCGCTCACGCATCCGCAAGCGCTGGCGCTCCCGCCGGCCCGCAGGTCGCTCACGATCATTGTTAGGTCCAGGACTAATCTTAGTCTGAAGAATAGCCGCCAGCCGCAGGCCCCGCGGGATCACGATCTGGATGTACCGCGACGCGAGCAATCCAACGGGCGCAACCTACAACTACTTGCGTGCGCAAGGACTTGCTAGAATGTGGGCGTGGAACTTGGAATCGCCACCTTTGCGGACCTCGCCACGGGCGTTAGCCCGCAGCAGCGCATGCGCGAGCTGATCGAGGAGGTCGAGCTCGCCGACCAGCTCGGACTCGACGTGTTCGCGATCGGCGAGCACCACCGGCCGGACTTCCTCGTCTCCTCGCCAGCCACGGTGCTGGCGGCGGCAGCCGTGCGGACCGAGCGGATCCGCCTCTCGAGCGCTGTCACGGTGCTCAGCTCCGAGGACCCGGTACGCGTCTTTGAACAGTTTGCCCACGTCGATCTGCTCTCCGGCGGGCGTGCGGAGATCATGGCTGGTCGTGGCTCGTTCATCGAGTCGTTCCCCCTCTTCGGCTACGACCTCGACGACTACGACGAGCTGTATGCCGAGAAGCTCGACCTGTTGCTGAAGATCCGCGACAGCGAGCACGTCACCTGGTCGGGGCGTCATCGCGCTGCGCTGAGCGACGCCGGGGTGTGGCCGCGACCCGTGCAGGACCCGCTGCCCGTGTGGGTCGCGGTCGGCGGCTCGCCGCAATCGGTGATCCGTGCCGGGAAGCTCGGCCTGCCGCTGACGATCGCGATCATCGGCGGCCCATACGAGCGCTTCGCCCCGCTCGTCGCGCTCTACCGCGAGGCCTTCGCCGACGCGGGTCACGATCCGGCCGAAGCGAAGGTCGCGATCAACACGCACGCCTTCGTCGCCGACACCTCAGCCGAGGCCGACAGCGCCTTCGCTGAGGCGTACCTGGCGATGATGAACCGGATCGGACTTGAGCGCGGCTGGCCGCCCTCTGGCCAGCCCGAGTATGAGTCGCTGCGCTCCCCCGCGGGGGCGCTCGCTGTCGGCTCGCCCGATCAGGTCGCCGAAAAGATCCTCGCCGAGCACGCATTGTTCGGCCATCAGCGCTACATCGCGCAGATCAGCGTCGGCGCAGTCACCCACCGCGACGTACTGCGCTCAATGGAGCTCTTCGCTACCGAGGTCGCTCCCGTGGTGCGGACAGAGGTCGCTCGTCGCGCAGCCAGCGCCGCCGCCGCGACCCCCGTCTGAGCTTCTCAGTTCAACGCGGCAGAGTCCCAACCGCGCCCGCTCAAGGAGCGATCGCCGCATAGATCAGCTTGGCCATCTCCGCTCCAATCGGTCGCTACGGTGCCGGAGCGCGGTCAAGCGTCGATCCGGAAGAGTTCCGTGAATCGCTCAAGCAGTTTCAGGTTGCCTTTCAGGATGGTGACGACGTCTTTATGACGCTTCACGTTCGCGGCCGACGGCAGCTGACACGCCGAACCCTCACGCGTCGTCCCGTGGGCGCCGAGAGCCTATTGTCCCGCGGCGAAGCGGGCCACCTCGGCCTTGGTGAGGAGCCCGTGGGTGACACTGACGCACGTGTCGCCCGCCGTCAGGAACCCTGGCTGTTGCAGGTTTATCCCATCGGCGGCGAGCATCTCGTGGGTTATCTGGCCGCTGCCGTTCGGGTCGGGGAAGTTGGGCAAGCCGTGGCTGCGTAGGCAGCGGGCGAACTCCAGAAATGCTGTGGTCCGCGCGGGACTGTTGGGCGCGCTCTGGTTGGGTTGGCGGGGCGGCAGCAGGTGCTGGCAGGCCGTGTATGCGGCCTGGCCCGCGGGCGATTTCAGGTCTTCGCCGACCGCCGACTTGAATGCGGTGGGGGAGAGCGTCGGGTCGGGGACATTGGGCACCCCGTGTGAGCGCATGCAGCCGGCGAACCTGACCGCGACCTGCTGATCGTGCTGTAGTTGAGCCTGGGTGGGCGCACCGCCGCCCGAACTGGACGCGCTGGGCGAGCTTGATCCGCAGGCGGCGATCAGCGTCGCGGCGGCGATCGTGGCTGCGATGAGTGGGAGTCTTGAGGTCAGTGTGTACATGGAGCAAGTGGTATCCGGGCGGCGGTTACACCAGTGCAACGCGCCGGCGCTGATGAGGGCGGGCCGAACGTGGTCTCGGCGTGTCACGGCGTTGTGACGTGCAGTGGTGCACGATGCCCGGGTGCGCGTATTGGTGGTCGAGGATCACGTGGAGCTCGCCGGCGATATCGCTGAGGGGTTGCGCGATCGCGGGATCGCGATCGACCTCGCGTATGACGGGGCGGCCGCGCTGCAAAAGGGTTTGCTCTACCCCTACGACGTGATCGTGCTCGATCGCGACCTGCCTGGCGTGCACGGCGACGCCGTTTGCGTGGCGCTGCGCGATCGCGGCTCGGACGCACGGATCCTGATGTTGACCGCTGCCGCGGCGATCGGCGATCGCGTCGAGGGTCTTAACCTGGGCGCGGATGACTATCTTCCGAAACCGTTCGCGCTCGAAGAACTGCTCGCGCGGGTGCATGCGCTCGCGCGCCGAGCGCCCTCTGCGCCATCCCTACTGGCACGGGGCGATCTGACTGTCGATCGGGCGGCACGGCGCGCTGCGCGGGCGGGGCGGGAGCTTTCTTTGACGCGCAAGGAGCTGGGTGTGCTCGAGGTGCTGCTGGCGGCCGACGGCGCGGTGGTCAGCGCCGAGGAGCTGCTGGAGCGGGTCTGGGATGAGAACGCCGACCCGTTCACGCGCACGGTTGCGACGACGCTCGCGCGTCTGCGGCGCAAGCTGGGCGAGCCGGAGGTGATCGAGACAGTGGTCGGCGCCGGCTACCGCATGCGATGACGCCTGGCGCCCTGCTCGTCGTCGTGCGGCGGCTTTGGCCGCGGCGAGTGCGAACCAGGCTCGCCGTCTTCTACTCCGTCCTCTTCCTGATCGCTGGGGCGGCGCTATTGGCGCTGACGTACACGTTGGTAGTCACCATTCTCGTCCCGGCCCCGGCCATCCCGATCAAGCAGATTACGGCTCAACAAGCGCATGCGCTGGCGCTGTGCAAGCCGACCCCCACGTCTGCGCCGCTGCGGGAGAGCTGCAAACGGACGCTCGCCAAGCTCGGCGGCGGATCCAACCAGGGCACGTTGAGCGCGCTGCGCGACGCTTCGCTGATCGGTCTCGGCGTCCTGGCAATCGCCTCGGCGGCTCTGGGCTGGCTGGCCTCTGGACGAGCGCTCAGACCTGTGCGATCGATCACCGACGCCGCGCGGCGGGCTTCCGAGCTGCGCCTTGGTGAACGCATCGCGCTCACCGGGCCCGATGACGAGTTCAAGCAGCTGGCCGACACCTTTGACGTGATGCTCGAGCGGCTCGATGCAGCATTTACCAGTCAGAAGCGGTTCGTGGCCAACGCGGCGCACGAGCTGCGCACGCCGCTCACAGCGATGCGAACCGCGATCGAGGTCACGCTCTCCAAGCCGACGAAGACACCCGAACAACTGGAGGCGATGGCGGTCCGCGTCGCGCGGTCGGTCGAGCAGGCCGAAGCCACCGTCGAGGCGCTGCTGACGCTCGCCACCAGCGAGCTCGGCCCGACAGCTCAGGAACCTGTTGATCTCGCCACAGCCGCCGAGGACGCGCTCGACGCCTCGCACCAGATGATCGAGCAGCGCCAGATCAGGGTCGAAGCCGCGCTCGCGCCCGCGCTCGCCCGTGGCGATCGGGTGCTGCTCGAGCGCATGATCGCCAACCTCGTCGAGAACGCCGCGTGCCACAACAACCAGGGCGGCTGGATCGGGATCCGCACCATCCAGCAAGCCGACAGCGCGACCTTCGAGATCGCCAACACAGGGCCCACCGTCCCTGGCGAGCAGATCCGAACGCTGTTCGAGCCCTTCGCCCGCGCCAAGCAGCGTCTCAACCCCGGAGACGGCGTCGGGCTCGGTCTCTCGATCGCCAGCACGATCGCCGCCGCCCACAACGCCACGATCACCGCCGACTCGCGACCCGGCGGCGGACTCGAAGTATCGGTCACGGTCTCCGCAAGCCCGAGCTGACTCGGAGCCGGCCAAAGCACAAAACGAGAAACCAATGAGATTCGAGGAGCGCGCTACTCGATCCGCTCTGGCACGCCGGTGACTCGCTCATGCACAAGTCCATCGCGGTCGCGCGCCTCGGACGTCGCTCGATCTGGTCGGCGCTCGACGTGCTACTGCTCGTAGCGGTCGTGGCCCTCGCCGTCTCGCTTCTGCACGGCTCCAGCTCGCCGCCGGGCCTCTCCGAGGATCTCGGCGGGAGTCAGGCCCCTCCGGTGAACCAGAGCGCCGCGACGACCTGCTTCAAGGCATCCCCGGCGGTCAGCGCGGTGCGCTCCGCGGGCGCGGACCTCCTCGTCCGATTCAAGGGTCAGCCTGGCTTCATGAAGCTGACGTTCTTCCCAAACGCAGAGGCGGCGATCCGCGCCTCGTACGCGCGCGGGTCACCGAACAGCTTCTACGACAACACAATCTGGTCACAAGTACCGTCGCCGTTGACCAACGACGACTACGACGCACTGAGCACATGTCTGCCGATGCCTAAGGCCGCCAGATAGACGCCGGCAGGCGCTGCGCTGGAGGCCTGGGGTGCGCGTTTAGACAGTGCGGAGCGCTTCGGTCGGCGACATGCGGGCGGCGCGGATCGCGGGGAGCAGGCCGGCGATCGCGCCGATCGCGATCGCGGCCGCGAGCCCGCCGCCCCAGGCAAGCGGCGGGATGACGACCATCCAACCCTTGGTCGAGGCGTAGATCGCGGTCGCGGCGATCCCGGCGAGCACGCCGACGACGCCGCCGAGCAGCGCGAGCAGGATCGCTTCGCTGAGGAACTGGGTGCGGATGTTGCCCTTGGTCGCGCCGAGTGCGCGGCGCAAGCCGATCTCCGAGCGGCGCTCGAGCACGCCGATGATCATGATGTTTGCGACGCCGACGGCGCCGACAAGTAGGGCGACGGCGGCGAGGCCGAGGAACAGGTCGTTGAAGGCACCTTGGGCGTCGGCGCGTGCGACGAGTGCTGCCGACGGCTGGCTGACGTCGACGTTGCTTGGTGTTTCGGGGTCGGCGGTCGCGGCGAGAATGTTGTCGACGGCGTCGACTTGGCTGGTTTGTGCTCGCACATAGATCTCGGAAGGATGTCCGTCGAAGTCGAGGTAGCGCTGTGCGGCGGAGAATCCAATCAGGATGCTGCTGTCGATCTCGGGCGCGAGGACCGCCGGGCGCAGGATCCCGGCGACATAGAACCACATGCCAGCGGCCCAGATCCGCTCGCCGCTGAAGATGCGGTCGATCCCGAGTAGCTGCGCAGCGGCGGCGCCGAGCACACAGACCGGCTCGCGGGCGGTCGCAGCATTGAGGTAGCGGCCCTTGCGCAGGCTCGTGCCGACGGCCCGCGGCAGGCCAAGGCTCGACGCGCTGATCCCGAGCGCGTTCGTGTCGATCGACGGGATCAGCGGGCTGCGGTAGACGTTGCCGTTGACTGCTCCCGTGTACTGAACCTGGGTCACCGGGCCGATCCGCGCGATCATCGCCGGCGCCGCGTCTGGCAGCTCGGCGGTCTGCCCGAACAGCGTCTGCCCGTTGGTGACGTCAAGCAGGTTGGTGCCGAGCCTGTCGATCTCCGACAAGAGGCCGGCCTGCGAGCTCGACGACAGGCCGAGCACGGCGACGATCGCGGCGACGCCGATCGCGATCCCGAGCGCCGAGAGCGTCGCGCGCATGCGGCGCGTGCGCAGGCCGAGGCTCGCGAGCCGCGCGAGGTCGCCGAGCCTCAGGCTCGACCCGGTGAGCGTCGGATGACTGCTTGCGAGCGGCCTGTCGGCGCTCACAAGGCACCCCGCGTGGTGTCGGCGACAACACGGCCGTCGAGCATCTCGATCCGCCGCGGCAAACGCGCTGCGAGATCGCGGTCGTGCGTGATCACGACGATCGTCGCGCCCTCCTGATTGAGCGCCTCGAGCAGCTCAACGACGCCTGCGCCGGAGACGCTGTCGAGGTTTCCGGTCGGCTCGTCGGCGAGGACGATCGCCGGTGAGCCGACGAGCGCGCGGGCGATCGCGACGCGCTGGCGCTCACCGCCTGACAGCTGCGTCGGGCGAAAGCCCGCGCGAGCGGCGAGGCCGACGCGGGCGAGCGCGCTCGACGCTGCAGCGCGGCGGCGAGCGCGCTCGACGCCGGCGTAGAGTAGGCCGTTGGCGACGTTCTCGAGCGCGGTCTCGTGCTCGGCGAGGAAGAACTGCTGGAAGACGAAACCGATGCGAGTCGCGCGCAGCGCCGCCAGCTCGCGATCGGATAGCTCGGCGACGTCAAGGCCGGTCACGTGCACGACGCCGCTGGTCGGCCGGTCGAGTGTCCCGATCAGATGCAGCAGCGTCGACTTGCCAGACCCGGACGGGCCGACGATCGCGACCAGCTCGCCGCGCGCGACGCTGAACGAGACGCCCGCGAGCGCCGTCACCGGCGGCTCGGTCGGGTAGGTCTTGGTCACGTTCTCCAGCTCGAGTACCGGCACGCGCGCGTCGTCTGGCGACGCGTTCGCATCGCGACGACGGCGCGCCAGCTCCGGCGCCACGCTCATCGCTGTCGCTGGTTGACGAGTGCGAACGCGGCCGGTTTTGCGGCGTCGACGGTCGCCTTGACGATGTAGCCGCCCACGTGGTCGTTCGCGCGGAACGACGGAGCGACGGCCACACCGCAGGCGTCGGTCTTAGCCGTGGCTTGACGCCGATGCGCCCAGCGGTTGTGGCCGGTGTGGACGGCAAAGCGTCCGCTCGCGCCGCGCGCCGGCGCCGTGAACGTGACCGGTGCGCCGGCGACCGGATTGTGCTCGGCGTCAGTGACGCTGACCGCGAGCGGGATGGCAAGACGGGTGCCCGCTACGGCCGACTCCGTAGCGGCGACGCCGGGGCTGAGCGACGCCGGCGCGCCGGCGAGATTGTCGAGCTGGAAGTTCACCGGGCTCGCGTGGCTCGGTGCGCCGCCGCCACCACCGCTCGCGCCCCCGCCGCCACTCGAGATCGCGGCGGTCGCCGTGAACGAGCCGCTGCCGCTGTTTGCGCTGAACGCCGGTGATGTCGCGACGCCGCCCGCGTTCGTCGTCGCTGTCGCCTGCGCGCCGCTGCCGGCGAACGTCGCGCTCGCGGTCGATGTCGTGCCGCACATGGTCTGATCCGCTGAGCTGAGCGTGAACGCGACGCTGGCATCGGCGACTGGGTTGCCGTTCGCGTCCACCACCTTGACCTGTAGCGGCTGCGCGTAGCTCGTCGCGACAGCCGCCGACTCGCTCGCCGGCGACAGCTCGACGATGCTCGCCGGGACCCCGGCGGCGGTGTTCGTGAGCGAGAACGACACGGACCCGTACTGCGAACTGGCGGTCACGGTGTAACTCCCGGCCGTGTCGTTCGCGGTGAACGACGGTGCCGAAGCGCTGCCAGTCGCGTCAGTGCCGACCGTCGCCATGGCCGCGGCAGTGGTGGAGAAGAGCCCGCTCGCGCCGCTGGTTGGCGCGCTGAACGCGACCGCTTCGCCGCTTGCGCCGGTCGTCACCGGACACCCGTTGCTGTTGGCGAGCACTACGACAAGCGGGGCCGCGAACGCCGAGTTGAGCTGTGCTGTCTGCGGCGTCCCCGACGCGAGTGTCAGGGTGTCCGGTGGGTTCGACGACGGGCAGGCGCTCGTGTCGGCGACGCCCGCGCCGCCACCTGTCGCGAGCAGGCCAACCGCGGTGATAGCGCACGCGCACGCGATCCGCCCGCGCCAAGAGCCGGCAAGACGAGTGAAGCGAGTCGAGCCGCTCACAGGCTCGGGACTACGACGCGCTCGCCGACGGAAACACCGCTGCCGCTGATCTGGACGAGGCCGGAGGCGTCGTCGAACAGGCCGAGGCCCACGGCAACGAGATGGTGGATGCGGTCGTTGCCGACGACCTCGATTGCGTAGCCCCCGCCTGAGAGTGCCAGCAGCGCGTCGACAGGCACGACCAGCGCGTCCTTCACGCTCGCGGTCGTGATCGACACCGTCACCGGCGCCGCGACGAGATTGCCGGTCGCAGTCGGATCGGTTGGCGTTACGTCGACGTTGATCGTCGGTGACCCGCCGCCCTGCGGCGTGCTCGCGACGCCGCCGACGAAAGACACGACGCCCGGCGTTGTCGCATTGCTCGGCAGCGTGATCGTCACCTGGTCGCCGACCGCGACGCTTCCCTGCTGGGCGGCGTCAAGCGCAATCACAACCTGCCGGCCGGTCGAGCTGACCGACAGCACGGGACCGCTCACGGCGCTCGCGCCAAGCGTCGCCATCACGCTCGTGACGCGCACCGCCCCCGGCCGGAACACCACCGACCCCAGCAGCAGCTCGCCCGTCGCGCTCAACCCGCGCGCAGACTGGAACGCGCGGATCCCAGCCGCGGTCCCGGCGGTGAACGCGTCACCGCTCAGCCCCGGCGCGTAGCCGAGCACCGCAAGATTGGCATTCAGCTCCCCGACATCGCTCCCCGGTGACATCCCCGCCACGAACGCGCGTGAGGCGAGCACCGACCCATACAGCAGCACCACCGGCTGGTCGCCGACCACGTAAAGGGTCTGGCCGCGCGAAATGTCCTCACCAGCGTGCGGCAGCTCCGTGTACGTCGCACCCTGGCCGTAGAAAACCTCGGCCGAGCCCGACGACGATAGGCTCGCCTGCGCACTGACGACCGCGCCCTCGCTCGCAGAGACCATCGACCGGTCGCCCGAAACCCTCGCCGCTGCGCTCGCCACGCCCTGCTGATCGGAGCTGACGAGCTGCTCGTCGCTCGCACACATACCCGACCCGCCGCCACTCCCCGACGAGCCGCTGCCGTCGCCCGCGCAATCGACCTCCTCCTTCGCCCGGTCGGCTGACAGCGTCGCGCGAGCGTCAGCGAGCTTCGCCTCGTCCGCCACGAGCGACGCCCGCGCCGAACTCAGCGTGCTGTCATCGTGAGCAACCGACTGCTGCGACCGTGCGACACTCGACGACGGCGTGCCGCCCGGCAACAGAATCGTCGCCGAACCGGCGAAGCCGAGCGTGCCCGACTGGTCCGACTGCTCAGTCAACGACTCGCGCACAACCGGCTGAAGGCTCGTGCCAGCATCGTTGACCGCGCCACCGCCCGGCGCGCCACCACCGCCAAACGGATCGGTGACGACGACGATCACCGCGACGACCGCGACGACCAACGCCCCGACGGCGGCGAGCCGGGGACGCGAGAAACGCGAAGGCGGCCGCTCGTCGAGAGCGACCGAAGTTTCGGCCAGAGTGCTGCTTGGGGCGCTCACGGCGGCGGGACTCCCGGTAAGAGGCCCTCGCAGGCACTCTGGGCATGTTGGAAGATTGGCGAGGCAGGGACGACGCCGCCGGGGTTGTTGCAGTCTTTGTCTTGCGGCACCTGGTCTCCTTGTGGTCTGCTCGGGCCCGCGCACCGGTATACGCGACGGGCGGTTACAGGGCGGTTACAGTCCTCCAGCCCATCGGCCGGGCGTGAAAAAGGCCGCGACGGCGGCGGGTAGCTTGCGCTTCGGGTTGCCCCTGTTGGTTTCCATCAGTGGTTGTACGGCGGGAAGCGGCACGCGGCCGCGGCGGCCGCCCGTGCGATGCGGGTCCGTGCAAGTTCTACGCCCGGGCGGGTGACATCAGTGCAACGGGCGATGTTGCACGGATGTCATGTCGGCCGGCGCATTAGGACTACGGCTGCAGTCGTAGCGAGGTCGACGGGTTCGGGCCGCACACGCCCGTACCCGCTCCGTCCGACATGGCTCGCTGCGGCCGTCGTCACGATCGCCTCGTGCACGAGCATCCACCACAGTCGGGCCCGCCGCCAGGATTGCTGCCAGGACACGCGATCGGATTCCCCGGCGATATGGCCACGGAGGGTATCCAGTGTGTGCAGTCGTGGATCTTGCTTTTGATCTGCGGCGAATCCTGATCAATTTTGCCGTCCAGGTAGAACTCGGGGTTCCCTCCGGCATCGATGACGGGGTCGGGCCAGTTAGTCACCCCGTGGGAGCGCATGCAGTGGGCGAATTTCAGCATTCCGTTCAGGATCTGCTGCGTCTGCGTTTGTGACGGGCTGCCGCCGCCGTTCGGGAGCAGGTGGCGGCAGTCGTTCCGGGCCGCCTGGAACACGGTGCTGCTGACCCCGAGTTGCTGCGCGCTGACTTTGGGGAACGCACCGTTGCTGCTGGGGTCGGGAAAGTTCAGCACCCCGTGGGAGCGCATGCAATGGGAGTAAGCGATCGCCTTCTGGGCGTTCGTTGACTGGCTGGCGCCGAATGCCGCCACCGGCAGGGCCAGGGTGGCCGTGGCGATGATGGCGGCCGCGATTCGCGCTGTGGGCGGCCATGTCCGCCGTGGTCGGCGTATGACGCCGGTGCTGTGGTTCATCATGCCCTCCTCAGGACTAGAGATCGTGCCGGGGTTCAGCGTCGCAACCGTTGCTGTGCTGGACCTGAAGACGTGGCGGTCTTCAGCTAGCCCTCAGGATCGGGCGGCGGTACTGCTCGCGTTCGCGCGGTGCTTCGGGAACAGGCCGCCTCGGCGCGGCGATCGAGGCTGGCGAGGCTGTCGTCGACGAGCAGGCGGGCCTGGCCACTCGGGACGGTTTCGCCGCTCGAGCTGACCGCGACTGAGCTGCGACTGCTCGCCTGTCTCGTCCGCCAGCGCTGCCTGGTGCTCTCCAAGCACCAGCTGCTCACCGAGGTCTGGAGCTATGAGGCCCACCACCCAAACCTCGCTGAGGTCGACGTCATGTCACCTCATACCGCTCACGGGTAACCCCCGGACCCATAGCCGATGCCCGCCAGGTAGTGCTGGCATTTGCGCAGGGCGTTCTTTACTACCGGCGAATTCGTGTTAATGCCTGGAGGCAGATTGCGGGGGAAACCAGGGGTCCCCGGCTGCCCCGGGTCGGACTCGGCGAGGGGGTCGGGCCAGTTCGGCACCCCGTGGGCACGCACGCACCGGGCGAAGTTCAACATGTCGCTCAACGCCATCTGATCCCAGGCCTGGGACGACTGACTGCTGTTCGGGAGCAAGTGCTGGCAGGCTTTCTCGGCCGCTTGGAGCACTGTGCTGCTGACGCCGAGTTGCTGCAGGCTTTCCTTCGGGATCGCTCCGCTGCTGTTGGGGTCGGGGAACTGCGGCACGCCGTGGGAGCGCATGCAATGGGAGTAAGCGATCGCCTTCTGGGTGTTCGTTGACTGGCTGGCGCCGAATGCCGCCATTGGCAGGGCGAGGCTGGCCGTGGCGATGATCGCGGCCGCGATTCGCGCTGTGGGCGGCCATGCCCGCCGTGGTCGGCGTATGACGCGGCTACTGTGGTTCATCATGCCCTCCTCTGGGTTGTGCCAGTTCGCCCAGGGTCGCAACCGTTGCTGTGCTGGACCTGAAGGCCGGGCGGTCTTCAGCTAGCGCTCAGGATCGGACGGTGATACTGCCTGCGTGCGCTCGGATTCACCACGAGTGGTGCTCGTCGAGGACGAGGAGCCCGTCCGCCAAGCGGTCGAGCGCGCGCTGCGGCGCGAAGGGGTCACCGTCACCGCCTTCGCCGACTACCCAGGCCCTGACCTGGTGCTCGCTGCCGCCCCCGATCTGGCCGTGCTCGATGTGCTGCTTCCCAGCGGCGACGGGTTCGAGCTGGCGCGAGAGTTACGCGCCGCGCGCGACCTGCCGATCGTCTTCTTGACCGCCCGCGACACGGTCGAGGATCGGTTGGGCGGCTTCGAGCTCGGCGCCGACGACTACCTGGTCAAGCCGTTTGCACTCGAAGAGCTGCTCGCCCGCATTCGCGCCGTGCTCCGACGAGTGGGCCGTCTTGGCGCGGCGATCGAGGCCGGCGATGTCGTCGTCGACGAGCAGATCGGCCTGGCTACTCGGGCCGGCTCGCCGCTCGAGCTGACCGCGACCGAGCTGCGGCTGCTCGCCTATCTCGTGCGCCAGCGTGGTCTGGTTCTCTCCAAGCACCAGCTGCTCACTCAGGTCTGGGGCTACGACGCCTACGACCCGAACGTCGTGGAGGTGCACGTCAGCGCGTTGCGGCGCAAGCTCGAGGCACACGGCCCACGCATCCTTGAGACCGTCCGCGGCCTCGGCTACCGGCTCGATCCGCGATGAAGACCGGCTCGCTCCGAGCCCGCGTCATTCTCACCGCGCTCGCCCTGCTCGCGATCGTCCTTGTCGTCGTCGTGACCGCTGTCACCCTCGCCTACCGCGCCAAACTCGACGGCGACCTTCGCAGCCGCCTGGCCAACGCCGGCGCAGCTGTCGAACGCCTCGGCTCGGGCCGCGCGCTGAAGCTACTCTTGCCGGGCCTCGCACTCGAGGGGATCGCCGTGCGCGCTGAGCCCGCCGCGGCGCACCCTCCCACCGGCAATGGGGCTTCCGCGGCCGCGCCGGCCAAGGTCGGTTCGCCGGCCAAGCTCGGCGCGACGATCCAGGCACACGGATCGTTGCTCATCCTCGACGAGGCCCTCCCCGACGGAACGCGACTCTCCATCAGCGCCAGCCGCGCGAGCATCGACCGCGCGGTGACTAACCTGCTTTTCGTCGAGCTTGTGGTCGCGGCCGCCGCCCTGGTACTCGCTACCCTCCTCGTCCTGCAGGGCACGCGCACCGCCCTGCGCCCCCTCTCCGCCGTCATCGAGACCGCAACACGCATCGCCCATGGCGACTCCAAGTTGCGCCTCAGGCCGAGCCGCACCGACACCGAGCTCGGCAGCCTGGCGGCCGCGTTCGACAAGATGCTCGACGCCCTCGAAGCAGCCATCGAGGAAGCACGCGCCAGCGACACGGCAACCCGCCACTTCCTCGCCGACGCCTCCCACGAGCTCCGCACGCCCATCGCCGCCCTCCAGGCAAGCGTCGAGACCCTCCTGCGCGAACAACCCGAGCGGCCCGAGCGCGACCGCCTCGAAGCGGCCGTCGCCCGCGACAGCGAACGACTCGGCCGCCTCATCGACGACCTCCTCGGACTCGCTCGCCTCGAAGCACGCCCGACTCGAACACCGGTCGATCTCGCCTCGATCGCACGCCCGCTCGTCGACGAGGCGCAGGCCCGCGCGCGACAGGCGACCATCACGCTCAGCGCAAGTGGCGACACCACCGTGCGCGGCGACCCCGACGCGCTCGAACGGGTGCTGCGCAACCTCCTCGACAATGCCGTCGCCGCCATCGGACCTGCCGGCCGGATCGACGTTCAACTTCGACAGCTCAACGGGTACGTGCAGGCGCATGTCACGGACGACGGACCCGGTGTGCCCGAACAGCAACGGGAACAGATCTTCGAACGCTTCGTCCGACTCGACCAGAACAAACCCGGCCACGGACTCGGCCTCGCCATCGCCCGGCGCATCGCCCACCAACACCAGGGAGAACTCACCTGCGACCCCACATCGAACGGAGCCAGTTTCACGCTCCGCCTCCCAACCGAGCCTGACCTCAGTGGCCGCGCTCAACGAGCACGCACAGGCACGGCGTGACCCACGTCGACGCCGGTTCCCATCAGTGGTTGGTCAGGCGGAACCCGCAGGCGGTCGCCGCGCGCGTGAACGACGGCGACTGCATGTCGATCGTAGACGGGAACACGAGGATGACACCGTCGCGATCGCTGATCACGCCGCCGCCGGGTGGGTGGGAGGGGACCGTGGTCGCAGGATCGGGGAAGTTGGGGATGCCGTGCTGACGCATGCACTGCGCCACCTTCACCCAGTGCGCCAGCGTCTGTGCGGAGGGCGGCGGGCCCGAGCCAGGACCGGCGCCAAAGCCGGGCAGGAGCTTCCCGCACTTCGCCTGCGCCGCATTGAACATGCTCGATGCAGGTCCGTTTATGGGGAACGCGACCCGGAAGCCCCCGCCGGCTTTCGGGTCTGGGAAGTTGGGCACGCCGTTGGCGCGCATGCACTGCGCGAACTTGATCTCGTCCTTCTCAAACTGCGCCCGACTCGGCGCGCTCGAGCCAGAACTCGCCGCGCCGCCGCCGGCTACGCCGCTCGACCCCGCGTGGGTCGCGCCCCCCAGAGTCGCCACACCCGGGCTGCCTGATCCTCCGCCGCATCCTGTGACCAGGGCCCCACTCGCGAGTGCTGTGGCGGCGAGGAGGCGCGTTCGCGGCGAGCGGGTCAGCCGCTTAGGGCGGATGCGCTCTTGCATCTGATCTCCTTATGGTCTCCTTCGAGTCTGCGCACCGGTTCTACCCGGCGCCAGGTTTCGGGAAGGTTTCGCTTCTCGAGGCCACCAGCCGTGCCTGCACAGGGGAAGGCGTTCGAAACCGTGTCGAAACCTCGCTGTGGCTACCGTAAGGAGAATCGGTGCGCGTGCTCGTGATCGAAGACGATGAGGAGTTGGCCGAGACCGTCGCGGCCGGTCTTCGCCACGCGCGAATGGCGGTCGATGTAGCACTCGACGGCGAAGCCGGCTTAGCACGCGCGCTCGTCAACGACTACGACGTGATCGTGCTCGACCGCGACCTGCCCGGCCTTCACGGCGATCAGGTGTGCGCCCGGCTCGTCGACGGCGGCGGGCGCGCCAGGCTGTTGATGCTGACCGCCGCGGCAACAAATGACGATCTCGTCGACGGACTCGGGCTCGGAGCCGACGACTACCTGCCCAAGCCGTTCGACTTCCCGGTGCTGGTCGCGCGGATCGGTGCGCTGGCGCGCCGTGCGCAGCCGAGCATCCCGCCCGTGCTGGCGTGCGGCGATGTCGTGCTCGACACAGCCAGACGCTGCGCCCGCCGCGCCGACCGGCAGCTCGAGCTGACGCCGAAGGAGTTCGGGGTGCTGGAGCAGCTGCTCGCCGCCCAGGGCCGGGTCGTCTCCGCCGAGGAGCTGCTCGCGCGCGTATGGGACGAGGCCGCCGACCCCTTCACAGGCGCGGTCAAGATCACGATCCACCGCCTGCGTGGCAAGCTCGGCGAGCCGCCCGTAATAGAAACCTTAGCCAAGGCCGGCTACCGAATATGAGCGTCAGCACGCGGCTCAACAAGCGCTTCACGCGGCTCGCACGACCTCCCTGGCTGCGCTTGCCTCGCCGTACGGCACGTCTCCGGCTGACCGCTCTCTGTGGCGGCCTCTTCCTGCTCTCGGGCGTCGCGTTGGTCGCGATCACCTACGTCCTCTTTGAACGAGCGACCGAATACAGGACGCCACACCTACCGAAAATCCCTCACACTCCCGCCGCCATCCACGATCTCCTGCCTTCGCTTCCAACGGCAGCGGCCCTTCCTCAGCTTTACAACGTCCAACAGCAGCTGGCACACGACCAGCATCAGCTGTCATTCTCTGTGGGTCCGCTGGCACAGAAACAGCATCAGCTGGCACAGGATCAGCATCAGCTAGCAGCGGCCGTGCATCAGCTAGCAGCGGCCGTGCATCAGCTGGCACGGGCAGGGTCTGTCCAGGCTGCACAGCGCGCTGCTGACTCGCACCAGCTTCTGGTCAACGCGGGAATCGCCCTAGCCATCGTGGCTGTTCTCGCCCTTCTGGCCGGCTGGCTCGTCGCCGGCAGGATGCTACGACCCATCCGGACGATCACCCGCGCGGCCCGAAGGATCTCCTCTACCAGCCTGCACGAGCGCCTGGATCTCGACGGCCCGCAGGACGAGTTCAAGGAACTCGGGGACACCCTCGATGACCTGTTTGGGCGGCTCGACGCTGCGTTCGAGGCGCAACGTCAGTTCGCTGCCAACGCCTCGCACGAGCTGCGTACGCCGCTGGCGCGCCAGCGAGCGCTGATCCAGGTTGCGCTCGCCGACCCGCAAGCCAGCTTCTCCTCGCTGCGCTCAGCCCACGAGCGCGTGCTCGCATCCGAGCAGCGGCTGGAACAGATGATCGAAGCGCTGCTGACACTCACGCGCAGCCAAGCCGAGCCGGAGCGACGTGAGCAGCTCGACCTCGCGTCTATCGCCTCAGATGCCCTGGTCGCGCGCAAATCAGAACTCGGAGGCCCAGAGCTCGACATTCGCGCCACGCTGGCGCCAGCGGCGACGTCGGGTGATCCGCGACTGATCGAGCGCCTGATCGCGAACCTGATCGACAACGCGATCCGTCACAACACTCCCCACGGAGAAATCGAGGTCACGACCGGGACCCGTGATCGCCACGCCTTCGTGACGATCACGAACACCGGACCGTTCGTCCCGCCCGAAGAGATCCAGCGTCTGTTCCAACCCTTCCAACGACTCGGCGGCGCCCGCACCCGGCACGACAACGGACACGGACTGGGACTCTCCATCGTTCACGCGATCGCCAACGCGCACGGCGCCCAGCTCAGCGCACGCGCGCGACCGCAGGGCGGACTCACGATCGAAGTCTCATTCCCGCCGGCAACCGGCGCCGGCTCCAGGGCGACCTTCGGCGCTGCCTGGACGAAACGGGGCAGCCCGCACGCCAGCCTCCGACACTGACGCTCCAGCTAGTGATCGAAGTTGCCATCAGCCACGCTTCTTTGATCGATCCGAAGCCGAGCGCTGCGCAATGCTCGCCTCAACTCGCCGGTGATCGTGGCGAGCTGCCGGAGACGAAAATCACGAGCGTGTAGCAGAGGATCGCGATCGCCGTGGCGAGCGCCATCGTGAGTGATGCGGTGTTCTTCATCTGGCCGACGAATTCGGCGCCGGCCAGCCACGCGGCGATGATCGCTAGGAGGGCGACGGCGGTGAGCGCGATCGGTGGTGTTGCGCCGAGGCGCAGGGAGCGTATGAGAGCTCCCGAGGCGGTGATGAGGAGGAGCGTTCCGAGGAGTGCGTGGACGCTCAGGAGTAGCGGACCGTTCCCGACTGCCGATGTGAAGCCCGCGAACAGGGGTTTGCCATGATCGGTTGCGGGCAGGGTCGAGTAGAGGTTGACCGAGATGCCAAGGCAGTACTCAATGAGCAGCATCACGACTGCTGCGAGTGCGTTGGCGCGTAGTCCTCTGGTTCGCGGTGTTGCGTTCGGGGACGCGAGGGCGTTCATTGTGGGCCGACGGTCACTCGGAATGGTGGGGTCCCTGCGAGCTTGCCGCCGTCGATCGTCAGGGTGGTGCCTGTAATGAAGCCGGCTGCGTTCGAGCAGAGCCAGACGACGGCGGCCGCGACCTCCTCGGGCTGGCGGACGCGCTGCAGTGGCATCGCGGCCGCGGCTGCCTGTTGGGCGGCGGCGCCGGCGCGTTTGAGGTTGTCGGTCAGGATCGGTCCGGGCGCGACCGCGTTCACGCGCACCCCGAGCCCGGCGTAGTCGAGCGCTGCGACCTTCGTCAGTCCTTCGACGCCGTGTTTTGCCGTCACGTAGCCCGCGAGCCCGCCGACACCCTGCAGTCCGGCGGTCGACGAGATGTTGACGATCGCCCCGCCACCTGAGCGCACGATCGCGGGGATCTCCTCCCGCATCGAGAGAAAGACGCCGCGCAGGCTCACGGCGAGCCCCGAGTCGAACGCCTCGATCGGCACCTCGGCAAGTGGGGTCGGGGGATGGCCCTTACCGGCGGCGTTGTTACAGGCGAAGTCGAGGCGGCCGAACTGCGCGATCACACGCTCGACCATCTGGGCGACGGCGACCGGGTCGCTCACGTCTGTGGGGATGGCGAGTGCGTGACCGTCGCTGCGCCCGAGTTCGTCAGCAAGCCGGTCCAACGCCTCAGCATCTCGGGCTGCGATCGCGACCCGCGCGCCGGCCGAGCGGAACGCGCGCGCGACGGCGGCTCCGATCCCGCGGCTGGCACCAGTAACGACCGCGACCTTCCCTGTCATCTCGGCGCTCACCGATCACCGCCATTACCGGAGTGCCGGTCGACGCGGGTTGGGCAACTCGTTTGGGTTGCGCTGCCAGCGGATGATCCGAAAGCCGGATCGGATCGAGTCGTTGACTGCGACGCTGGTCGCACTCGCCGCGTTCGTTGCCGGGAAATCAAATGACTCACGCGACCGTTGGATTGGCTTGAGCCATGACCGAGGAGATTACCTAAGGAACTTAGATAGTCAAGTCTCTTTGCTAGATTGTAGCTCGGGTGCACATGCACCCAGGCAGCTAGCGGGTCGCCGTCAGCCAAAATCGAACGCCGGGAGTGATCTTGTACGACAGATGCAGTTCCCAGGGATGGCGCGCACACGGTCGCCTTCAAACGGCGGCGCCGCAGCGAAGCGCCGACGGCGAGGTCGCAGAGGGGCGGGGCGCCGTGCCTGGCGACTGGGAGGATCTACGGGCGACTGACGAGGCGCGCGAGCGCACAGCCACCACACTGCGCCAAGCGCTCGTGGACGGCTCGCTGAACGTCGAGGCGACGGAGCACCGGCTCGCTGCGGCATACGCGGCTCAGCACAATCGCGAACTCAGTGCCTTGGTCGCGGACCTGCCGCAGCGTAACCGCTCTGCGGGCCTTACCAGCGGAGCCCGGTCGCAGCGCAGGCTGCCGTGGCCGGCGGCGGCGCTCCTCGTGTTTGTAGTGATCGCCTGGGCCGGCGGGCTCGGCGTTGGCTGGCTGCACGGCGTATGGCCCATCTGGCTACTCGCGTTCATCCTCCTGCGGACTTTCTGGTGGCGCGGACACTGGGGAGGCGGCCGGCGAGGCTTCGCGTCGCGGCCACCCGCCCGCAACGCCGGATGAACTGGGCGCGGCACAAACCCAGAGCGTGAGCAGCTGGCGATGCAAGACGGGCTGCATTCGAGTGCGTGGGCGGTTGGTCACGGCGATGTGACTGTCGGCTCAGGGCTGTTCGCGCTGGAGTTCTCGGCGCGTAGAAGCGCAACGAGGCGCTCGAGGTGGTCGATGAAGCGCTCGGCCTCGCTGTCGTCGAGCTCTGAAAGGAATTGCAGCAGCGGGGCTGAGTTGCGCTTGCGCATCTCAGCGACGGCGGGCGTGGCGGCACCGGAGAGCGACACGACGATCCGTCGCCGGTCACGTTCGTCGTGGTCGCGGTCGACGAGGCCCGCACGCGCGAGCTCTCCGACCACAAGACTGGCATGCGCGGTGCTCAACTCGGTGCGCCGCGCGAGTTCGGAGACAGTCGCGGGACCCATGATCGCGAGTGAGATCAGCACACCAATGTGACGCTCGCCATGGCTACCAGCCTGCTTGAGCACATCCGGGATCTCGCCGCGGCGGCGCCTGAACGCGAACACCAGCTGTGGCAGCAGCGGCGCGAGGCGGGCGATGAGTCGACGGGAATCGTTCATTGATTTGACTTCCAGGATTACTTGACCTTCCCGGACAGCCACCATTCAAGGCACCCAAGTCTGACCGGTCACGAGTTCAAACGAGCAGCCGACGCTCACAACGCCAGCCAACGCCGTCAAGCCACCAAACGGCCGCACCGAAGTGATCGCCGGCGACGAGCGGGATCGCCTACTCACGAGGCTAGAGGCAGGCCTCGACCGCACGTGAGGGTGTCCGTCTATCTGTGTCGGCGGGATGGCAGTGAGCGCTGGCAGGCTGATGCCCGCGATGCTTCGGACGTGCTCAGGGAAACACTGATCGAAGCGATATATCCCCGCATTGAGCTAGCAGGTTTGCCCTGCTAGTCGGCCGAGTTGTGAGGTAGGGAGGTCCTCGTTAAGGCCAACGAATAGGCCAACGGCCGACGACGGACCCCGGTTCACCGGACCATCCTCGCACCAAAAACTGCGATTTTGCAGGCTATTTTAGAGCCGGAGAGGGGACTCGAACCCCTGACCTATCGCTTACAAGGCGATTGCTCTACCAGCTGAGCTACTCCGGCGGAGGTGCTGCTGGACGCTAGCCGATAGCGGACGCCCGTGAGAAAGCCGGTCGTCGCTCCGCAACGGGGATCGACGGCGCCTGGGCCGTTCGTCCGTGTGCGTTGCACGCCAGTAACGTGCGGCCGCTACGCGGGTATCACCACCAGTGAGCGCTTATCCGACCAATCGGCCCGCGCCGCCGGGTTACAACCCGCACGAGTACCACACGCGGGCGCTCGAGCGGGGCGTTAACAGGCCGTTCTACTGGGCTGCACGGGCGATCCTGCAGCCCTTCTTCCACGTCTACTTCCGCATGCGGCGAAGCGGCATGGAGCACGTGCCGAAAAGCGGGCCGGTGATCTTCGCAGCGAACCACCGGAGCTTTGTCGATCCGTTCGTGATCGGCACGCTGACACGGCGGCCGGTTTACTACCTCGCAAAGAAGGAGCTGTTCCTGCACCCGGTCGCGGGCTGGCTGATGAGCCGACTCGGCGGGTTTCCGATCGACCGTGGCGGCGGCGACGTGCAGGCGATGGAAACCGCGCGTCGGATCCTCGAGCGCGGCGACTGCGTCGTGATCTTTCCCGAGGGTACGCGCACGCGCCCCGGGCCGCTCGGCAGCCCGCACCGCGGCGTCGGGCGGCTCGCGCTGCAGACGGGCGCGCCCGTCGTACCCGTTGCCGTGTTGGGGACGGAGGCCGTTCGGCGTGGCTGGCGCGTGCGCCCGCATCGCGTACGGCTCCGCTGCGGGCGTCCGCTCAGCTTTCCGCGCGAGGACAATCCCTCGCCGGCGCTCGCTGCTGCCGTCACGGAACGGATATGGGCCCGTGTCGTGCTGCAATGGGACTGGCTTGGCGGGGCGATGCCGCAGTGCCCGGTGTTTGTGAATGCAGATGATCGCGTCGGCGCTCACGCCGCCTGAACTGCTGGGGGTAGGCTCAGTGCGTGAGCGAGCCGGCAAAGACGAAGGCGCAGCTCGACGGCGAGTTCGCCGAGCTCTACCGGACGCACATGCGCGATCTGTACAGCTATGCCTACTACCGCATCGGCAACCATCACGACGCCGAGGACCTCGTCGAGCAGACTTTCCTCCAGGCCTACCGCCACTTCGAGCGCGCCCAGCGCGAGTCGCATGGACGGCCGCTGCGCCCGTGGCTGCTGCGCATCGCCCACAACCTCGCGGCCAATCACTACCGCTATCGCTCGCGCCGCCCGCAGACATCGCTCGAGGAGAGCGAGCCGGTCGCCGCACCTCACTCGACCGAGGATCTCGTCAGCGGCCGCGACGAGCTGGCCCGTGTGCTTGAAGGAGTCAAGCGGCTGCCCGATGATCGGCGCGAGGCGCTGATCATGCGCTTTGCGCTCGGGATGGACAACCGCGAGATCGCGCGTGCGCTCGGCCGGACCGACGGCGCGACGAAGGTGCTGATCCACCGCGCGATCAAGCAATTGGAGAGCGTGGTCGCGCGCGCCGAGGATGGCCGATGAGCGGGTCCGGCAACGTCGAATCGCTACTGCGAGAGGCTCTTTCCCCGGTCGAGCCACCGGCGGACCTTGCGAGTCGCGTGACGAGCCGGCTTCAGAGCATCAGCGATCACGCTGCTGGCGAGCTCGAAGGCTGGGAGCTCGCAGCCATGCGCGATCCACGCAACTGGCTGCGCCCCGCGCTGGCGCTGCTGGGCGGCAGCACGGCGGGCGCCGGGCTTGTGCTTCTCCGCCTGCACCAGCGCCGCCGCAGTCACGCGGGCGGCGGATCGGATCCGACGCCCCCGGGCGACGACGCGCAGTGATCCGCAGCACCCGCTGGTCCGTATAAGTGACGGAGAATGTCTCTGCTGCAAGCCCACCGGGGACCGCTCGCGCGCTCACGTCTGCGAGAGCTTGCCGACGAGGACCTGATGGCGCGGGTGCGCGACGGCGAGATGGCCGCCTTCGAAGCGATCTACGACCGCCACGCGAGTGTCGCCTACTCCCTCGCCTACCGGATCTGCGGCACGCGCTCCGGTGCCGAGGAGGTGGTGCAGGAGGCGTTCCTCGCGCTCTGGCGGAACGGAGAGCGTTACGACCGTGCCAGGGGGAGCGTCCGGACGTGGGTGCTCGGCATCGTTCACAACCGAGCGGTTGATGCGTTGCGACGGAGCGTCGTGCACGAGCGCCGGCGCGCCGGCGATGACGGCCTGGCCGAGCGCCTCGTGGCGGCGGAGCGAACGGAGACGCAGGTGGTCGCGCACGACGAGGCGCGCGAGATCCGCGCTGCGCTCGACAGCTTGCCCGAGGAGCAGGCCCGCGTGATCGAGCTCGCCTACTTCGGCGGCTTCACCCATACTGAGATCGCGGAGCTCCTCGGCGCGCCGGTCGGCACCATCAAGGGGCGCATGCGGCTCGGTCTCGAGAAGCTGAGAGGGGCGCTCGAGCGGTCGGGGGCTCTGGCGATCCCATGAGCCAACCGTCTGAGCATCTGCCACGCAGCGACGACGCCGCCGCCTACGTTCTCGGCGCGCTCGACGAATCCGAGGCAGCGGAGTTCCGTGCCCACGCCGACGAGTGCGCGATCTGCGCGGTCGAGCTGGAGCGTCTGCGCACGACGGCCGCCGTACTGCCGCTTGCTCTACCGCGACTCGAGGCGCCGCGGCGGCTCCGCCGCCGCGTGCTTGCTGGGGCGCGCGCCGAGCAGGCGGGCCGCGTAAGAGCCCCACGACGCGCGCTGCGTCACCACACGCGCTTCCAGCTGGCCGGCGCCGGTGGGCTTGCGGCCGGCCTCGCCATCGGCGCGCTGGTGCTCGCCCCGAGCAACCCGGGCACATCGGTGATCCGGGCGAGCGTGGCGAGCGCTTCGGCATGGCATACGGCGAGGCGTCCCGTCGCTTGGTTGAAGCGGTCGGGCGATCGTGCCGAGCTCGTCGTCGAGCACCTTCCGCAAGCGGGCGCTGGCAAGGTCTACGAGCTCTGGATCGAGCGGAGCGGCAGGCCCGAGCCGACAGACGCGCTGTTCGAGCCGACCAGCTCCGGACGCGCTGACGCCAATGTCCCCGGCGGGGTCGCGGGCGCAAGCGCCGTGCTCGTCACCGCCGAGCCTCGCGGCGGCTCGAAGGTACCTTCGATGGCGCCGCTGATCGCCGCTTCGCTGCAGGACTGAGGCCGGAAACCGCCGACGGCGGATACCTCGCGGGCACCGACGCGCGCCCTGGTAGCGTGGTGCCGCCCCAATGGCTACCTGCTACCGGCACCCCTCGCGTGAGACCGGCGTCTCGTGCTCCAACTGCGGTCGTCCGATCTGCCCGGACTGCATGACGACCACCGCGGTCGGAATGCGCTGTCCGGAATGCGCGCGCCAGCGCACCAAGGTCAAGACGATGCGCAATCTCACCCATCAGGGCTGGATCGCCACGCAGGCGCTGATCGCGATCAACGTCGCGGTGTTCCTCGCTGAAGGGACCTCCGTGTTCACCTTCGCGAGCAGTCCCACCGGCCCCTCGTACGTGTTCGACCACGGGTTCCTCATGGCGACCTACGTCGGCTCGCTGCACCAGTACTACAGGCTGCTCACTGCGGGTTTCATACACATCGACCTCCTGCACATCGGCTCCAACATGCTCGTGCTCTATTTCGTCGGCAGGATGCTCGAGCCCGCGATCGGGCGCCTGCGCTTCGTATCGATCTATTTTGTCGGCCTGTTTGCCGGATCGCTCGGGGCGTTGTTACTGAGCCCGAACGATCCGACTGTCGGCGCGTCTGGCGCGATCTTCGCCATCATGGGGGCCGCGTTCGTCGAGCTCCGCGCGCGCGGAGTCAACCCGTGGGAGGCCGGCATCGGCGGGTTGATCGTGATCAACCTCATCCTGAGCTTCAGCATCTCGGGAATCTCGATCGGCGGTCACATCGGCGGGTTGATCGGCGGCGGACTGGCGGCGCTCGCCTGGCAGTACGCGGACCGCCAGCGCCGCCCGCTATTGCTAGGAATCGCCGGCTGCCTGGTGCTCGTGGCGATCGCGATCGCCGCGTCGATCATCTTCTCGAGCACGTACACGTTCCCGCCGTACTTTCCGCACTACTCGATCTAGAAGAGCTCGACCTCGAGCGCCTGGCCGGCGGCCGGATCGACGCAATCGGGGTGGAGGATGTGGGCGAGCAGCTCGAGCCCGTCGACCAATCGCGGACCGGGACGCGAGAAGTGGGCTGCGCCGTCGACCGCGACGACCCGGGTCGGGCCGAGCGCGCGAAGCCGATCGGCGCACGCGTACGCCTCCTCGCGTGCGCGCGGCGCGTCGTAGCCGCACGGCATCACGATCGCTATCTCGGGAGCCGCCGCCGCGACCGTCTGCCAGTCGAGCTGCTGCGACGGCTCGGCGGGCAATCCCAACATGTCCTCACCGCCTGCCAGCTCGATCAGCTGCGGTGTCCAGTGACCGGCGATGAACACCGGGTCGAGCCACTCGAGCGCGACGACGCGCGGGCGCTCCGCCCGGCGCACAGCGAGGCGCACCGTGTCGACTCGCCCGGCGCTCCGCGCAACAAGTGCCACACCCTCGTCACGCCTGCCGGTCGCCTCGGCGATCGTGCGCACGTCCCCGAGGCTCTCGCCGAGCGTGTGGGGGTCGAGCGAGATCACCTCGGGACGCGACGGAAGATCCTTGGCGATCGCGCTGACCTCCTCGTGGGAGACCGCGCAGACCGGGCAGAGCGCCTGCGTGACGATCAGGTCGGGTCGCAGCGAGCTCAAGAGATCGCGGTCGAGCTCGTAGATCGAAGCACCGGAGGCGACGCGCTCGCGAACCGCCGCGTCGATCCCGCTCGCGTCGAGCCCCGGCGGGAGCGCGTCGCGCGTAATCTTCGCCAGGCGCAGCGCCGCCGGCGGGTAGTCGCACCCATGCGTCACCGCGACGAGGTCCTCGCCGAGACCGAGCGCGAAGCAGAGCTCGGTCGCATGCGGCACGAGGCTTACGATTCGCACGAGGGGAAACTGTATGGAACGGCTATCTGACAACGACATCGACGAGCGACTGAGCGGCGGATCGTGGCGCCGCGAGGGCGAGGTGATCGTGCGCGACGTCGAATGCAAGGACTTCGCCGCGGCGATCGCCTTGGTCAACGCGGTCGCCGTGCTGGCAGAGCAGGCCAACCACCATCCCGACCTGCTGGTCTACGGCTACAAGCGCGTCCGCCTGACGCTAACAACACATTCCGCCGGCGGGCTCACCGCGCTGGACCTGGGGCTCGCGGATGCCGTCGACGCTCTCGAGTGAAGGACGGCGTCGAGCTGCCTCGACGTGCGCGCCTGCTACGGTGGCCAGGCCAGAGTCCCGATGAACGACGAACCTCCTCGAAGTAGCCACAGGCTCGCGACCTGGCGGCCGGAAGTGCCTCAGTGAACTGGCTGCTCGTCGCCGTCGCCGCGCTGTTGATCGTGCTCAACGCGTTCTTCGTGGTGGCCGAGTACGCGCTGGTCCGTGCACGGCACTCACGCCTCGAGCTCGCCGCGGAGGAGGGCCGGCGAGGAGCGAAGCTGGCGCTGCGCCAGCTCGACCACATCAACGAGTACATCTCGACCTGCCAGGTCGGCAACACGATGGCCTCGATCGGCATCGGCGCGGTTGGCGAGACCGGGCTCGCCCATCTGCTCGATCACCCCTTCGGCAGCCTCGTCGCGCACGGGGTGGCGATCGTGATCGGAGCCGTCGTCGCCTATCTGCTGATCACGAGCGCTCAGATCACCGCCGGGGAGATGGTGCCGAAGCTGTACGCGATCGACCGCGCCGAGACGGTCGCGCGCAGGGTCGCCCGGCCGCTGCAGTGGTTCCGGATCCTCTTCCACCCGTTCATCATCGCGCTCAGCGTCGCCTCCAACGCGATGCTAGGCGCCCTTGGAGTGGATCCCAAACGGCGGATCACCCGCGGTGGCTCGCCCGACGAGCTGAAGCGGCTGATCCGCGACTCGGAGGAAGGCGGGATGCTCGAATCCAACGAGGCGACGATGCTCTCCGGCGTTTTCCATCTGCACGAGCAGGAGGCGCGGCAGGTGATGACGCCGATCCCGGCAGTCGTCACCGTCGATGTCTCAGACGACGTCGAGACAGCGCTGCGCCGCTGTATCAGCTCCGGGCACACGCGCCTGCCCGTTACCGAGGACGAGAACCAGGACCGCATCCGCGGAGTCGTGCACGCGAACGCGCTCGCCCGCCGGTTGCTCGACGACGGTCCCCACGGCAGCATCGAGTCGCTCGTCCGCGACGCGCCGATCGTGCCTGAGACGAAGCCGCTCGATGACCTCCTCGCCGATCTGCAGCGCGAGCGTATGGCGCTCGCGGTCGTCGTTGACGAGTACGGTCGCGTCGCCGGCATCATCACCGTCGAGGACATCATCGAGGAGGTGGTGGGGGAGCTCACCGACGAGACGGATCCGCTTGCGAACGACGTTCGCCGTCTGCCCGGCGGGGACTGGTACGTCGGCGGCCATGTCCCGATCGCCGATCTCGTCAACTACGGCCTCGAGCTGCCCGCCGACAGCGAGGCCTACAACTCGGTCGGCGGCCTCGTCTTCAGCGATCTCGGCCGCCTGCCAAAGCGCGGCGACACGGTCGACGCGAACGGCTACGAGCTGAGGGTGGAATCGGTGCGCGAAAACCGGATCGTCGCCGTCCGGATCCGCCAGCGACCGCTCGCTGCGCCGGCTGACGACTCCGACGTGGACGACTGAAACCGTTCTGAAAGCGCAAGGTCCCCAACGCACCGACGCCCCGTTGGGGTGCGGGGCGCCGGTGGGATCAGGGAGGAGGTGCGATGCGAGATATGTGTCGCACGCTCAGTTTGCGTGCCTACTCTCAAGCGCGCCTTAATATTTGCCTAATCTTTCCCGTTTGTCCAGTCCCGCGCGGAAAAAATTTCGCACCGCGCTTTCCTTCTCAGTAGCTGTGGAAGCCCTCGCCGCTCTTGCGCCCCAGCTTGCCCGCGGCGACGAGCTCGTAGACCGGCTGCGGCACCACGACCCCGATTCGCTCCCCGATCGCGATCGATACGTCGAGGCCGACCATGTCGAGAACGGCCAGCGGCCCCATCGCGTGACCGGCGCCGAGGCACAGGCACGCATCGAGATCCTCCGCGCCGATGCCCGTCTTTGCGAGTAACTCGACGGCGCCGAAGAGGAAGGGGAAGAGCAGGCTGTTGACGACGAATCCGGGCAGGTCGGGCACCTCGATCGGCGTCTTGCCGAGAGCTTCGCAGAGCGCGCGGGCTCGTTCACGCGTCTCCTGCGTGGCGCGCGCCGGGAACACCAGCTCCACAAGCTCCATCCTCGTCACCGGGTTGAAGACGTGCAGGCCGACGAAGCGCCCGGGAACGTGGCTCGCCGCGGCGAGCTGCTCGATCGACAGCGACGAGGTCGTCGACGCCAGAATCACGTCGTCCCCGCTGAGCCTCGCGAGCTCGGAGAACAGCTCTTCCTTGGCGTCGAGATCCTCGGCGATCGCCTCGACGATGAACGTCGCTTCGCGGAGCGGGGCGCGCGAGGCGGCGATCGTGACGTTGTCGTAGGACACGGGCGGCTCGAAGCGCTCGCAAAGTTTCGCGATCCTCGCCCGCGCACGCTCGGCCGACTCCTCCGAGCGCACACAGAGCGTTACCGGATCGTCGCCCGCGGCCGTGGCCGCCGCCGCAAGGCCGGTGGCCACGGCACCGCTCCCGACTATTCCGAGATGCTCCGGCAACTCTCCCTCGTTCCCCCCGGGGGTGGCGCGCAACCCTACAAAATCCCAGCCGGCCGCTGACGCCGGCCGGCGTCAGGACCAGCGGAAGCCGGTGCGCGACGGCGTCGGCTCCAGCGGGCTCCCGGGCAGATCCCCGGGCAGCGGGTGGAAGTTGTAGGGCGCCGGCGCGACGTCGTTTGGGGTGTCGGGATGGAACAACGCCGCGAGGTATTCGATCTGACCGCGACCGACGCCGAGCTCGGTCTGGCCGCCGCCGTAGTTGCCGATCCCCCGCTCGGCGCAGTAGTCATAGAGGTCGAGCAGCTCGCGCAGGCTGCCGAGCCGTGAGGGCTTGACGTTGAGCATCCGCGGCGCGAAGCGCAGCGCTCGCACGTCATCGACGGTGTGGATCGGTGCGTCCCAGGTGATTCGTTCCCGGTAGGGAGCGAGCACGGGCTCCGTCTCGTCGTTCAGCGCCGGATCCTCGATCCAGGCTGTCGGGAAGCCCTCGGCGACGCGCTTGTAGAGCTCCGGATCCGGCAGGTTGTCGACGATCGTGCCGACATAGTGTCCTTTCAGATCGACGACGGCCACCGCGTCAAGCGCCGCGAGCTGGGCGACCAGCGCCGCATCCCAGCTCGCCGTCGGATCGAGCTTGAACTGGAGGTCCGGGTGCTCGGCGAGGCGCAGCTCGATCGGCTCGAGCGTCGGCGGCTCCGATAGGCGCAGCGATGCGACGAACCGAAGCGGTTGGGGAGGGCGGCCGAGTAGGGCGTGAAGCGATTCGCCGGCTTGGTTGAGCGCCAGGTCGAGCGCGGCCGACTCGAAGGCCCAGTTGCGGTAGCGGCGGTACACCTCGCTGTGTGGTGGCGCCGGGAACTGATCGAGGCTGGCCAGGTGAGCACTGAAGCTTTCAAGCGTCCAGCTGCCGGCGAGCGGCAGGATCGCCCCCGCCGCCGCCAGCGCGTCGTGATCTTCGTTCGCGTAGGTGACGTCCTCGCCAAGCCCGTCGCGCCCGGCTCCATGCAGACGGATGACGGTGGTCGTACGGGCGAAATCGTCGCGCAACGCCATCTCGAGCCGCTCGAGCGAGTAGCCATCGACGATCAGCTCGAGACCCGCTACGCGGTCCCAAGTGCGCTCGCTCCCACGGCCACCAACGCCATCCCCACGCGCAGCACTCACGGTACGCCCTGCCCACCGCAAACGCACCGACCATCCAAGTCACACGGCAACGCCACGCGACCAGAACGCAGCCAGGCGAGGAAAGCCGCGCGAAGCGCGGCTCTCGCAGCCCCCCTCATTCGTTCGCGCCGTCGAGCTGCGCCACCAGCTCGTCGAGGCGCAGCGCCTCGAGCTCGCCGCCGACAGCAGCCAGCTCGGCAGCGCAGAACTCGATCAGCGTGCGCCCCTCGCGCACCAGCTCGAGCGTCTCGCGCAGGCCCGCCTCGCCCGAGTCGAGCCGGCGCACGATCTCCTCGACGCGCGCGGCGGCGCTCTCGTAATCGTGCTCAGCTGTCATCTTCGGCAATCCGCGCCGCGACGCGGCCATCGGCGAAACGCAGCCGCACGTCGCGCCGTGCGCGCGCCGCCTTCGCGCTCGCCAGCGGCTCTCCCGCCCGATCCTCGACGAGCACGTAGCCGCGTGCCAGCGTGCGCTCCGGCTCGTGCGCCGACAGCGCGATCGCGAGCCGCTCGAGCTCCGCCGGGCGGCGTAGGCGCATGTCGCGCAGCGCGCCCTCGCCCCGGCGCGCGAGCTGACCGGCGTCGCGCTGAAGCGACGCGCGCCCGCCCGCAACGCGACGGGCACTGGCGGCGGCGAGCTCCTCAGCCTGACGATGCAGGCGCCGCCGATGGCGCGCAACGTGCTCCGTCCGCGCTCGCGACAGACCGGCCAGCGCGCGCGCACGCTCGACCACGGCATTTGTCGAATGGCGGCGCAGCCGCCGCGCAGCGGTCGCGAGCACGCCACCCGCCTCTGCGCAGTCGAGCGGCACCGCCACCTCGGCCGCGTGCGTCGGCGTCGAGCAGCTGACGGCGGCGACCTCGTCGAGCAGCGTGCGGTCGGTGTGGTGGCCGATCGAGGCGATCACCGGTACCGCCAGCAGGGCGACGGTGCGGCAGAGCGTCTCGTCCGAGAAGGCGAGCAGATCGGTCAGCGAGCCGCCGCCCCGCGCGACGACGATCACGTCGACGACGCCGGTCGCCGCCAGCTCGCGCAAGGCGCCCGCAACCCGCGAGGCTGCATGGCGATCCTGCACGGGAGCGAACGCCCAGATGACGCGCCCGCGCCAGGAGCGCCGCTCGAGCGCCGCGATCAGGTCATCGCCGGCCTTCGCGCCTTCACCGCAGACGATGCCGATCGTGCGCGGCAGCACCGGGCGACGCAGCTCGAGCTGGCGTTCGAGCAGTCCGTCAGCCGCAAGCGAGCGCCGCCGCTGCTCGATCTGGACCAGCAGGTCGCCCTCGCCGGCGACGCGCAGCTCACTGACGGCGAAGCTGAACGCGGGCGACGCGCTAGCGCTCCCGGCGTAGTAATCGCAGCCACCGGCAATGACGACCTCCATGCCGTCGGCAAGCGAGTCCGCGAGCGGTCCCAGTCGCTCCCAGTCGTTGCGCCACATCGCGCACGGCAGCGCGCCATCGGCGTCGCGCAGCTCGAAGTAGGCGCGGGCCCGCGTCGGCGGCCGCAGGTTCGCGATCTCGCCAGTGAGCTGAACGCGCGTGAAAGAGCGGAGCTGCTCGCGCAGGCGCGCCGCATAACGACCGACCGGGTAGGGGCCGGGGAGCCCGCCGCCGTCGCCCTCCGGATCGCCGGCGAACAGCGGCTCGGTGCTCGGGACGCTCATCGCTGACGAGCCTAGCGCGCGACGGTGCCGTGACCGTGCGGCCGCGGCCTGCAACTGCTGGACGGTTGATTCCGCGGCTGACGGTGCGGCGGTCCTGGAATCAACGATCTCAGTCGCGCAACGAGGCGAGCGGGCGCTGACCGTCCTGGGCCCCGGCCCCGCGCGTCTCACCGTCGAGCGCGAGCGCGTCGAGCCGGCGGATCTCGCGCTCGCCGAGGATCCGCGCCGGGTCTTCGGCCGCGAGCGGTGCGATCAGCTTCGCGATCCGCTCTCGAAGCTGGAGCGCGAAGTGCGGCGTCGAGGCGCCCATCAGCTGACGCACGTCCTCCTCGGTTACGCGGTGCTCCGGCGCCGTCCGCTCCGGTGACTCGGCTTCGCTCACGCCGGCAAGTCTAGTGGGTCGGCCGATGCAACTTTCGCTGCGCGGCGATCGCAGTGGAGCCACCATGCCGAGGCAAACCTTGAACGCATGCGCATTCGCCATCTCCCGCCAATCGCTGTGGTTGCAGCGCTGGCCGTCTGGGCTCCGGCCGGCTTCGCTGCCGACGGCGGCACCGCTTACCAGACGCCGCACGAGCTCGACGGCGGCGCGCTCTTCCCGCATCCTTCGGCCGTCGCGACCGGCGGCACCACGGTTCCCACAGGCCCGACCGCGGCTACCGGCCCGACCACGGCCACCGGCCCAAGCGGGCCTGCCGGCCCAAGCGGGCCCACCGGTCCCGCCCCCTTGACCGCGGCCCTGATGCAGACCGTGCCGGGCACCACGGCGGAAATCCTCCCAGACGGCTACGCGGCTGCACCGGCCGCCGCGCCGCCCGCCGTCCAGCAGGCGATCTGGGCCGGCAACCAGCTGATCGGCCTGCCCTACCTCTACGGCGGCGGCCACGCGAGCTTCATCGCGGCGGGCTACGACTGCTCCGGTGCGGTCTCCTATGCGCTCCACGGCGGCGACCTGCTGAGCACAACGCTCGACTCGACCGCCTTCGAAACCTGGGGCCTCGCCGGCGCAGGCAGCTGGATCACGGTCTACACCAACCCGTCTCACGCGTTCCTCGAGATCGCCGGAATCCGCCTCGACACGAGCACCGCAGGCGATCCCGGTGGCCTCAGCGGCCCGCGCTGGCGACCGCTGCTCAGCTCGACCGCCGGCTTCGTCGCGACGCACCCGGCCGGCTACTGAGCTGTCACTAACGCTCGGCGTCGGTGGTCGGCTACGCTTGGCAGTGAACCCGCGAAGGAGGACGTAATGCCGGGCATGACAGGCCGCATGTCGACGATCGTCAAGGCCAAGGTTTCGAAGCTGCTCGATCGCGCCGAGGATCCCGGCGAGACCCTCGACTACAGCTACACGAAGCAGCTCGAGCTGCTGCAGAACGTCAAGAAGGGCATCGCCGACGTGGTCACGGCCAAGAAGCGCCTCCAGCTGCAGGAGGAGACCTATCGCGCTCAGGTGGTCAAGCTCGACACCCAGGCGC
>PKXY01000011.1 GCA_003132505.1 Solirubrobacterales bacterium | reverse complement strand
GACATCCTCGACATCTCAAAGATTGATGCGGGAAAGCTCCAGCTGGAGGTGAGCGACTTCTCGTTGCGCGAGTCGATCGACCGGGCCTGCGCGATCGTTAGGCCGCAGGCCGCCGCGAAACAAATCGAGCTCGTCCAGGAGATCGACGAGGCGGTGCCGGAGCAGCTCAGCGGCGACGGTCGACGTTTGCACCAGATCCTCCTCAACCTGATCGTCAACGCCGTCAAATTCACGAGCGATGGCAAGGTCGTCGTACGCGCCGGCGTCGCTTCGGGACGCGGCGCCGAGCGCGCCGTCCGCATCGAGGTGAGCGATACCGGGATCGGGATCGAGCCGAAGCTCCTCGAAGGAATGTTCGAGCGGTTCACGCAAGCAGACGTGTCGACGACGCGCAAATTTGGCGGCACCGGCCTCGGTCTGGCAATCTCACGCGAGCTGATCGAGCTGATGGGGGGAGCGATCGGCGCGACCAGCGAACTCGCCAGCGGCAGCACGTTCTGGATCGAGATTCCGCTGCGCGAGCCGATCTCGCCAAACGCCAGATCGTCGGATCCGACCGAAGCCGGGGACGTCACTAAGCCGCTGTGGTCAGTCGCTCCGCTCGTACTCGTGGTCGAGGACAGTCGCGTCAACCAGATCGTGGCAGTCCGCATGCTTGAGAGCTGCGGCTGCCGCATCGACGTCGCATGCCACGGACGCGAGGCGCTCGAGATGGTCCTCGAAAAGCGTTACGACGCGATCCTGATGGATTGCCAGATGCCCGAACTGGACGGCTACGACACAACGGTGGCGCTGAGGGCCCGAGAAAACGGCGGCGCACGCGTGCCGGTGATCGCGATGACGGCCCATGCGATGGACGGGGATCGCGCGCGCTGCCTAGCCGCCGGGATGGACGACTACATCAGCAAGCCGATCCGACGCAACCTTCTCGTCGAGACGCTGCAACGCTGGGTTCCGCCGAGCGCCGACACTGCCGCGACGGGCGGCCGCACGTCAACGGCTGATAGCGCGCCCGCGCAAACGGGGAAAGGCTAGCCGTCGGTGAGTTCGGTGCCGCCTCAGCTCCAGGGCTCACTGATCTCGAACGACTGCCGGCGGCGATTGCAGACCACGGTGGCGCGAACAGCCACGGCGAGCATCAAGGTCGCGACGGCGATCATCGCAGCGATCACGGGCCACTGGTAGGCGGACGGAAGGTACAGCGCCAGGAACCACGCGCGGCTCGTGCCGTGTGTGAGCTTGATCGCCAGCGGCACGAAGCCCTGGGCGATCGGCAGCCAAGCCAGCGAGCAGCAGGCCACAGCGACGACCCCTCGCCGACCGAGGATCGAGGTGTGCGTCGCCGCGCTCTCGCGCACGACGTTGATCGTGAGACCGGGCCCGCCGCGGCCGTCTCTAATCGCCTCGCGCAGCAGCTCGGCGAGCTCGTCGCCGTATCGTGCCCGCCAGTCGCCGGGATACAACGACAGCAGACGCGCGACGCGACGCTCGGTCCGGGCCTCGCTGCTGCGGTCGAGCGCAAGGTAGCGCTGCAGCGCCGTGACGAGCAGCCAGACGGTCCCCACCGGCCACAACACGACCCAGAACAGCAGCCCGAGAGGAACGACGCGCCAGCCCCACCGCTCACCGAGCTTGGTCCAGACCGCGAAATAGTCGCCTGTCACGATGTCGCCAAGCCGTCTGAAAGGCGTCGCAGACCGACGTCCGCGACGTGGCGCTGGGATGCCAACTGCGCCTGCAGCGCGCCGGCCCCGCTCTCGGTCAGGCGGTAAGGGCGGCGGCGCCCATCGGCCTCCAGTCCCTCGATCAGCCCGCCCTGCTCGAGGCGCGCGAGCGCGCCGTAAAGCGTTCCTGGCCGGAGGCGCTGACCGGCGAACGCCTCGATGTCGTTGATCAACGCGTAACCATGCTTTGGCCCGCCCGCCAGGCTCGACATGATCAACGTCGCGGGGCCGGCGTAGCGTCCTAGCGCTCCAAGCTCGTTCTCCATGCGACGGAGTCTAGTACGTGACGCGGTATACCGTCAAGCGGTAATGCGGAACGCGACTGAGTGATGCCTCAGCTCGAGGGCTCAGCCTAAGCTGCAGCCACGGCCCACGCGCGCGACTTGACAGTGTCGGCTTCCCCGAGCCAGTATTCAACCAGATGGTTTATAAACCATCTGCGTGAATACGTTATGGCGACCGACCAGCTCAGCACCACGTTTGCGGCCCTTGCCGACCCGACGCGTCGCGCGATCCTCGCGCGGCTCGCCGAGGACGGTGAGGTCACTGTGAACGAGCTCGCCGAGCCCTTCCCGTTCAGTGTCCAGGCGATCTCGAGGCACCTCAAGGTGCTCGAGAGGGCGGGGCTCATCACGCGCGGGCGCACCGCCCAGCTGCGTCCGTCCCGCCTCGAAGGTGCAGCGCTGCGCGAGGCCGCGGACTGGCTCGAGCAGTACCGCGACATCTGGGAGGGCCGGCTGGATCGCCTTGCGCATCACCTCCGCGAAATCCAACGAAAGGCAGACGGCGATGGCTGAGCAATCCACAATGGGAGAGCACACGATCGTGATCGAGCGCCTCCTCGACGCCCCGCGCGAGCTCGTGTGGCAGGTCTGGACGGAGCCCGACGAGGTGACCAAGTGGTGGGGTCCCGAGCACTTCACGACGCCGCGCGAGAAGATCGAGTTCGACCTGCGTCCCGGCGGCGTCTGCCGCCTGACGATGGTCGGGCCCGACGGCGAGGAGTACCCGAGCGACGGTCACTTCGGGGTCGTCGAACCGCCCGAGCGTCTGTCATTCGGCGAGGAGACCACCGACCATCCGATGATCGAGTCCGGCGAAACGACGATCGAGTTCATCGAACTCGACGAGCGGCACACGCGCGTCGTGATCACCTCGCGCCTGGTCTGCGCAGACGATCTCATCGCGATGGCGCAGGCCGGCTGGGCGAGCCAGCTCGACAAGCTCGAGCGTCTCCTCGCGGCGTAACGTTCGCCACCGCTGAGTGCTGGTGTCTTCGGGTGGGGGCATGCACCCACCCNNGGACCGGCGCATGCGCCGGTCCGACCCACAATCAGGCCATCGATTTGATCGCGGCGAGGTCGCGGCGCAGGTCGCGCAACTCGTCGCGCAGGCGCGCGGCGTACTCGAAGCGGAGGTCCTCGGCGGCGGCGAGCATCTCCTCCTCAAGCTCGATGGCGAGCTTCTCGAGCTCGGCGGGCGCCAGCTCGGCGGTCTTCGTCGCGGCGCGACGGCGGCGCGCCGGCGTCTTCGATTCGGATGTCAGGAAGTCGGTGATGTCGGAGACGCCCTTGACGATCGACGCAGCCGTGATGCCGTGCTCCTCGTTGTAGGCGACCTGGATCGCGCGGCGGCGGTTGGTCTCGCCGAGCGCGGCCGTCATCGCCGCCGTCATGCGGTCGGCGTACATGATCACCGTGCCGTCGACGTGGCGGGCTGCGCGGCCGATCGTCTGGATCAGCGAGGTCTCGCCGCGGAGGAAGCCCTCCTTGTCGGCGTCGAGGATCGCGACAAGCGAGACCTCGGGCAGGTCGAGGCCCTCGCGCAGCAGGTTGACGCCGACGAGCACGTCGTACTCGCCGAGGCGCAGGTCGCGGATGATCTGGATCCGCTCGAGCGTGTCGATCTCCGAGTGCAGGTAGCGGGTGCGGAAGCCGAGCTCGAGCAGATAGGTTGAAAGATCTTCTGACATCTTTTTTGTGAGTGTCGTCACGAGGACGCGCTCGTCGCGGTCGACGCGGATGCGGACCTCGGCCATCAGGTCGTCGATCTGGTTGTGGGTCTGGCGGACCTCGACCTGCGGGTCGACGATGCCGGTCGGGCGGACGATCTGCTCGACGACCTTGCCCGAGCGGGTGCGCTCAAATTCTCCTGGCGTCGCCGAGACGAAGACGATTCGCGGCGCCATCTGGAGGAACTCCTCGAAGGTCTGGGGACGGTTGTCGAGCGCGCTCGGCAGGCGAAAGCCGTAGTCAACGAGCGTCTGCTTGCGCGAGCGGTCGCCCTCGAACATGCCGCCGATCTGGGGGATCGTCTGGTGGGACTCGTCGGTGAAGACGACGAAGTCCTTGGGGAAGTAGTCGAGCAGGCAGTAGGGGCGCTCGCCGGGTTGGCGGCCGTCGATGATCCGCGAGTAGTTCTCGATTCCCGAGCAGAAGCCGACCTCGCGCAGCATCTCCATGTCGTACTGGGTGCGCTGGCGCAGGCGGTGGGACTCGAGCAGCTTGCCCTCGGCCTCGAGCTCGGCGCAGCGCGCGTTCAGCTCGGCGCCGATCTCCGCGACCGATCGCTCGATCATGCCCTCGGCGACGTTGTAGTGGCTCGCCGGCCAGATCGCGATATGCTCGAGGTCGGCGCTCAGCAGCTCGCCGGTCAGCGGGTCGAACTCGCTCAGCGCCTCCACCTCGTCGCCGAACAGGATCGCGCGGTAGGCCGTCTCGGCGTAGGCCGGGAAGACCTCGAGCGTCTCGCCCTTGACGCGGAACGTGCCGCGGCCGAGCGCAGTGTCGTTGCGGTTGTACTGGATCGAGACGAGCTTTCGCAGCAGCGCGTCGCGGTCGACCGTCTCGCCGCGGCGCAGGAGCTGCATGTTGCGCGCGTAGGTGTCGGGCGAGCCGAGGCCGTAGATGCAGGAGACCGACGCGACGACGATCACATCGCGTCGCGCGAAGACGGCGGCGGTCGCGGCGTGGCGCAGACGGTCGATCTCCGAGTTGACCGAGGAGTCCTTCTCGATGTAGAGGTCGCGGCTCGCGACGTAGGCCTCGGGCTGGTAGTAGTCGTAGTAGGAGACGAAGTACTCGACCGCGTTCTCGGGGAAGTAGGTGCGGAACTCGTTGCAGAGCTGCGCCGCGAGCGTCTTGTTGTGGGCGATCACGAGCGCGGGGCGCTGGACCGCCTCGATCACGCCGGCCATCGTCATCGTCTTGCCGGTGCCGGTCGCGCCGAGCAGCGTCGTATAGCGGTCGCCGCGCTCGATCGCTTCCGCGATCTCGCGGATCGCGTACGGCTGATCGGCGGCTGGGGTGAAGGCCGGATCTAGGCGGAACTCGGGCATCACTTTCAGTATCCCAAGCGTGACAAGCCGCCTTTTTGGCGGGTCGGAAGCCTGAGGTCGGTCCTCCGAGGAACCCTACGGCGGCCCCAGCAGCTTGGAGTAGTAGCGGCGGTAGGTCTTCGCTGCAGCCTCCACCTTGGAGACGTAGGCGCGCGTCTGCGGGAATGGGATCGTCGCGACGCTGAGCGAGCGACCGGCAGCGCGGTCGCGCACAAGCCAGGTGTCGACGTTCGTGGGTCCGGCGTTGTACGCCGCCAGCGCCAGCATCCGGTTGCCGTCGTAGAGATTCAGCAGGTAGCGAAGGTAGAAGCTGCCGTAGGCGATGTTGGTGGCGGGATGGGCGAGGTCGGCAACCGTGAACTCGCTGCCGCCGGAGATCCGCGCGAGGTTGCGCGCGGTCGACGGCTCAACCTGCATCAGGCCGAGGGCGCCGGCGCTCGAAGTCCGAGGATCGAACTTCGACTCGGCGTAGATCACGGCGGCGACGAGCGCGGGATCGAGGTGCTCGGCCGCCGCCTGGCGGTTGATGATCGCCGTGTCGCGAAGCGGGTAGCTGAGCTGGCGCACGAAGTGCTCGATCGGCGGCACAGCGAGGAGGACGGCGAGGCCGGCGAGCGCCGTCACGGCAAGAAGAGCGGCTGCGCTGCGACGACGTCGGGTGGCGCGGCCCGGTCGAGCTGACCCGCGACTCACACAGCGAGACTATCGAGGATCTCGGCGAGCTTGCGCTCGAGCTCCTCGATCGTGCCGTCGTTGCTGACGGCGAAGGTCGCCCGGGCGGCCTTCTCTTCCTGGGTGAGCTGGAGCCGTTCGCGGGCCGCAAGCTCGGCTTGGTCGCGCAGGGCGAGGCGCCGGGCGCGCAGGCCGTCGTCGGCGACGATCGTGATCGTCGCGTCGAAGCGCTCCGCGGCGCCGGCCTCGAACAGCAGCGGCGTCTCAACAACGCCGGCGCGCGGCGGCGGGTCAAGGCGCGCGATCTCCTCTCGGAAGGTCTCCGTGCGCCGCGCCGTTAGCGGCCAAACCAGCCCCTGCAGCCATGCTCGCTGATCGTCGCTGTTGAAGATGATCCGCGCGACCGCTTGCCGATCGACGTGCGCGGGCGGGTCCCCCTGTCCTTCGGGACGACGGGCGCGCTGATCACTAAAGACCGCGTCACCCCAGCGCAGGTGCAACGCCGTCTGGACCGCCTCGGTCTCGTAGAGCTCATGAACGACGACGTCAGCGCTGAGGCCAACCGCGCCGAGGCGCTCGAGAGCGGCGAGAGCGGTCGATTTCCCGGCGCCGATGCTGCCGGTCAGGCCGACGAAAGGGGTCGTCGGATCAGGCGGCGTCGGTTCAGGCGTCGCCGGTTGGCTGCGGCGGCGCCTCGTCCGGGGCGTCGGCGGAAGACTCGGCCGCCGGCTCTGAAACAGCCTCGGCGACGGCTGCCTCTTCCTCCGGCACTGC
>PKXY01000006.1 GCA_003132505.1 Solirubrobacterales bacterium | reverse complement strand
CGGCCTTCCGCCCTGGCCGGATCGTCCCTGCGCCGCGCACCCGAACGCCGATGCGCGCCAAGATCGTGCGTACTCTCGTGCGACGGCGGCGCAGCCGCTTTCGTGCGGAGAGAGTCGCGACCTGACCAGGCAGCGGACCAACGACACGGCTGTGAGCGGCAGATGCCTGCCCCGGCGCAAGCGCCGTCGAGCCAAGCAACGCTCCAACGAGCATCACGGCAAATAAGCGGTTGCGGGGGAACATCACGCCTCACGTCGGTCGAATTGGTAACTGCTGCGAGCGCATCGTCGCGCGATTCCGCGACGAGAACCTAAGCGGCTGCGGAGACTTCCCTGAGAGACCGACCACCTCGAACCACGACCGCCCGGACCTCGATCATCGCCCGCGCCACCGCCGGAGCGACAGTCGCGGCAAGCGGCGAGAGCGTGCGTCGCGCTGTTCGCCCAAGGTCAGCCGAGGGCGATAACCGCACCCGTGCGCGCCGAGCGCAAGGCGGCTTCGATGATCTCGGCCGTGAGTAGGGCATCGGCGATATCGACAGGAGGGGGCGCACCGTCGAGCAGAAACGCCGCGATTCCGGCATAGAAGAACCCGTAGGCCCCGGCGCATGTCGGCACCGCGCGCAACTCGGCGCCGGTGTTGATGTGTCCCCATGACGTTATTGGCTCCTCGCCCCAGCAGTCGTCAGTGGGCAAATTCCCTGCGATCAGCGCGGCTTCCTGAACGTCCATTCCTGACTTCGTATAGGCCCCGGCACTTCCCAGCAGTCGAAACCGAGGACCCTGGTCGGCAGCAACCGCGGTTGCCCAGAGGTGTACGCGCGGTCCATTCGCATAGCGCAGAGCGATGAACGCGTCGTCGTCGACTTTGGCCGCAGGACGACGGCGCGCAACCTCCGCGTACACCGCATCGGGCCTGCCGAACAGCAAGACCGCCTGATCGACGAGATGGGTCCCAAGGTCGTGGACGATGCCCGCCGCAGCGCCGGGGGAGGTGTCGCGCTTCCAGGCGCGATCGGGACCGCTAGGCACTCGAGGCTGCCAGCGTTCATAACGCGACTCGAACGCTTGGAGCGTGCCAAGTTCGCCAGCGCCGAGCAGCGACGTCACGGTCCGAAAGTCCCCGTCCCAGCGCCGGTTGTGGAACGGCACCACCACCGTGGCAGCTGCTACAGCGAGTTCGGCCAGGTGTCGCACCTCGTCAGCCGTCGGCGCGACCGGCTTGTCGACCACGACAGGCCGGGAGCCCCTCAGCACAGCCTCGGCGAAGCTGACATGGGTGGCGTTTGGCGTTGACAGCACCACGAGATCGAGGTCGTCGATCTGGGCCAACAGGTCCTCGAAGCTCCCAAGGACCGTGACGCCGGAGTAGCGGGCCGCCGCTTGCCGCTGGCGCTCGGGGTTTGCGGTAACCACACAGGCGAGATCCAGGCGCGGCTCAGCGGCGATAAACGGTGCGTGGAATACGGACCCGCCGAGGCCGTACCCGACAAGCGCCACCCGACCGACGGTCCGTGCGCTCACGCCCGAACCAGCGGAACCCCACGGCATACAAGACATGCTCCGAGCTCCGCACGCCCTCGAGACGCCGGCAGCCCTCCCCGAGCCGGCGCGAGTCCGCTGTGCGTGGGCAGCATCGTTGCAAGCCTACGCCGGATCAGAGTGCCTCGTCCAGGCACGGTAGCCGACGGCGCGAGCCTTGGCGCCGCGTCCATTCACAGGAACCTCTCTGGTCCCTCACAGGCCCCCTTTAGCGCGTTCGCGCATCGTGGTACATCGCAAACCCACGATCAACAGAATCGAAGTGATCAGTCCATGTTCTCCGGGAGACTGACCAAACCCATCGCCATCGGTGCCACGGCCATCGCGGTTGGAGGTGGGGCCTACGGCATCGTCAGCGCAACCGCCCGTACCGGCTCAGGCGCCGCGGCAACAGCCACGTCCGCCTCAGCAACATCAGGCCAGCCCGTGTCCCGCGGCGCGGGATCCAACGCTCGGTCTGGGCCGGCCGCAGGGGGATCATCCGGCACGGTCGATGGCGTATCCACGTCGAGCTTCACGATAACTACACCAGCGGGCCAGAACGTGACCGTCAAAAAGGTGTCCTCCACGACATACCGGAACGGGACAAGCTCTCGCTCGGCGAGTTCCATTACAAAAGGCGAAAGCGTCCTCGTACTTGGGATAACAAACGGAACGACCATCACGGCCGGCCAGGTCATCGTGCAACCGACTGACGCCAGCGGATCTACAACTGCCTCACAGGTGGTCCCCTTCCAGCGTGGTGCACAGTCCACGTCAAAGCAGGTCGGTCAGATCCTGCGAGCTACAAGCAGGGGACGGGCACGATCGTTAGCGGAACGGCGGCGAATAACGCGACTAAAGCTGCGCTGGCCGCCTACGCCGGGGGCATCGTCGACCGTGTTGTAAAGCTGAGCAACGGCGAGTATGAGGTACACAGCATCGGCGTCAACTGGCCGCACCACATCTTCGTCAACCACGACTTCAAGGTCGTCGGCGCCGATTAGCCGCCACGGCAGAGCTCCGTTGTTGCGCCGGGCCGTGCGTGGCGCCGTCGGATGTTGATCGCTATGCGTGGAGGTCACGGTGTTTGATGGAAATCGCGGCGACGGCGGTGAGTAGCAGGGCGGCGGCACCGAGGACGATGACGTTGGCGATGTCGACCCCGTGCGCCAGGGGGTCGTTTCCGTCGTAGTAGTAGAACAGCGATAGGTATTTGAGCCAGCTGATCGCGCTGACCAGCGGCGCGAAGCCGTTGATCAGCCAACCGATGATGGCCACGGCGGCGGAGGCGCCGTTGGCGAGCGATCGGCGACCGGTGCCGGCGCCGATCGCGAGCGCGACCGATCCGGTCGCGAACCCGAACAAGGCGAGTTGCAGGCAGTACGCGGCAAGGTGCCCGACAGTGATCCCGCCACCAGCTAGCGCGACACCGGCGATCAGGCCAACCCAACACCCGATGGCCAGGACCACCACGATCGCGGCGATCGCGACGGCTTTGGCGACGATCAGGCGGGAACGTTCCACGGGGTGCGCGAGCACCAGTCCGAGGATCCGGTCTTCCTCCTCGCCGGCGGTGCTGGCAGAAGCGCTGATGATCGCGACGGCGGCGATCAGGAGCGGGCCGTAGATGGAGCCCACCTCGCTGCGGTACCACCCGGTGATCGTTCCATAGTCGGCGCCGCCCAACAGTTGGTCGACCCCTTTTGGAATGCTGAGTTTGCCGATTGCGTGCCCGACGGCCGGGAACAGCGCTCCGACGCCGAGCAGGACCGCGATCAGCCCAAACCCGGCCGAGGCTGCGAAAAGCAGCCGCAGACGTAGCGTCATCTTGAGTGTCGGCACGCTCACGCCGGGTCATCCGTTCGGTAGTAGCGCAGAAAGATGTCCTCGAGGTCATCCTCGTAGGGTCGAATCGCTCGCACCTCGTGGGCGGCCGCGGCCTTCACTACCGCGTCGGCAGGGCCTTCGAAGCCGACGATCACCGTGGAACCCTCGGCGTGTGCTTCGGTGACTCCGGGCAGCGCGCGGAACTCGTTGGCATCGACGGGCTCACCAAACTCGATCTCCAGCCGCTGGACCGCGACCTTGCGAAGGTTCTCCAGCGAGTCGACCACCACTAGCCGGCCCTGGCGGAGGATCGCCAGGCGGTCGGTGACGCGCTCCACCTCCGACAGGGTGTGCGAGGACAAGAACACCGTCCGGCCCTCTGCGCTGACCTCGCCCAGGAGCGCGTGGAAGCTCTGCTGGACCAGTGGATCGAGGCCGGCGATCGGCTCATCCAAGATCAACAGCTCGGGCTCGTGCATAAACGCCTGGATCAGGCCGAGCTTCTGCCGGTTACCGGTCGAGAGCTGCCGCACGGGCCGGTCCAGATCGGCGTCGAAGCGCTCGACCAGCGAGTCACGCAGCCGCCGATCCACGCCACCTCGGAGCTCCGCGAGGTAATCGAGTACGGCCCGTCCCGTCAATTTCGGATACAGAGCAAGATCGCCAGGCAGAAAGCCGACCCGGCGACGGATCGCAAGGCTGTCGTTGACGCTATCCAGGCCGAGAAGCTGCGCCGAGCCTGCGCTCGGCTTGATCAGGTCAAGCAACAGACGCATCGTCGTTGACTTGCCGGCACCGTTGGGGCCCAGAAAGCCGAACACCTCGCCTCGCCCGACCTCCAAATCGAGCCCAAACAGTCCGCGACCGGATCCGTAGTCCTTCGACAGCCCGCTCGTCGCGATAACCGGCTGCGTGCTCACCGCTCTCAAGTCGTCAGGCCGTGCTCAGGAGTCGGCGATCTCGAGAGCTTGGAGCTGCTCCGCGAGGCGTTGCATGACACGCTGGATGGCACGTCGCATGACGGATTGGATGATTGGTGAGGCGAGCCGTTCGCTGAGCGGGACCTTCTGCCAGGCGTATTCGAAGACGATGTGGGTGCCGCCGTCGGGGAGCTCGGTAAGTGTGTAGGTGCCGGTTGCGACGCGCTTGCCGCCGCCAGCCAGAACGCTAGCGCCGGACCGGCGACGCTCGCACCGGAGATGAGGACCGTGGGTTTCGGCAATTAGGCTGCTCAGTCTGGAACGGCGCAGTGTCGCGCTCGATCGTTGGATTGGTTCCTAAGGTTATGGATACGATCCGAGTGAGAGGCCAGCCTCGGTGATCTCGAGGGCGCGCGGTGATTCGGTCGTGGCGTACGCGGCGACCGCCGTGATTTCCGCCTGGGGGTTGCGCGGCGTCGCAATGACGTGCTCGAGCAGGACGAGGACCAACACACCGCCGATCACCATGAGCGCGGAGCCGATCTGGAATGCGAGCGAGTAGCCGTGGGTCGATGCGATCGCTGCCGGCACGCCATCGCGGACCTGGCTGGCGGCATGCCGGAGGGCAAGCGTCACGAGGCATGACAAACCGATGGCGCCGCCGACGGCCTGCATTGCGTTCTGCACCCCGGACGCTAGCGAGGCGTCCTGCCCGGTTACGTCATGCAGCGCCGCGTTCGTGTTGGCGAGCGGTTGGCCGCGCGCGGGCTGTTGCACGTCACCGACCCCCCGATCGCCGCCGCACACTTCAACTGGCTAATCATGTCGATCCCACTCAACAACGCGATGCTCCTCGGCAACAACGACCCGCCCGCCACCGCAGACCTCGACAAATACGCCCAGACCGGAGTACAAGTATTCCTCGCCGCCTACGGCCATCGCTAATGAAACGTCGATCGGGCCGCGCATGGCCAAACCCCAAAGCGGAAGTCGCTCAGGACCTTGACGGCTCTTCTGCAAAGGACGAGTTGCGAGCGCCGGCAAGGTGCCACCGCGTCGCCGGCGATTAGCACGCGAATCGGTGTTTTGGCGCGACCGACTGGATGCGCCCACGATGCTCCGAGCTGCTCGTGATGGACAGCGTGCATCTTCCGATCGGCTCTGGCATCCTGCTACGTATCCAAATCGAGCACGGGGGGTTGAAATGGCTGGCCTCACACGCAAGAACTTCGACAATCCCGACGAGACCCGGCCGTTCGAGGAAGACATGGGCAAGGTGGAGGTGATCGATACCGCGGAAGGCGTTGTCGGTCGCGCGACCTTCCAGCCCGGCTGGCAGTGGTCCAAGCACGTGAAACCGATCGCTGGGACCGATAGCTGCCAGGCCGCACACACCGGCTACTTCGTGTCGGGGCGGATGAAGGTCGTGATGGACGACGGCGAAGAAATGGACTATGGCCCGGGTGACTTCGCAGTCATGGCGCCCGGCCACGACGCCTGGATAGTCGGCGACGAGCCTTGCGTGGTTATCGACTGGCAGGGCTTCGCCGATTACGCCAAACGCTGACCGCTGCCGCACCGGGAAAACTGGCTGGCGGCGCCCCGCTCCGCACCACAGCACGGCACCGTCTCACGAGTCGCCCGCGGTGGCCGAGGTCCGCCGCTCAGACCACCAAGGTGCGACCGCCCCGATGACCAAGCAAAGCGTTGGTTCCAACACATGAGCGGCACCGACATCGGTCTTGCCTTGGCCGTGTTCCTCGCCTGTGCAGTCGAGGCAGTCGAGGCGTTGACGATCGTGCTCGCGGTCGGCTTCACGCGTAGCTGGCGCTCAGCGTTCATCGGCGTAGGGGCGGCGATCGTGTTGCTGAGTGCCACGACGGCCGCGCTCGGCCCGGCGCTGACAGCACTGCCGCTGAACGCGCTGCGTGTCGCTGTCGGTGGGTTGCTGCTCGCCTTCGGCCTGCAGTGGCTGCGCAAGGCGATCCTGCGCGCCGCTGGTCTCAAGGCGTTGCACGACGAAGCGGGGATCTACCAGACCGAACTCTCGGCGGCGCGTGAGGCAGGCAATCCGGCGAGCGGCCTGGACGGCTACTCGTTCACGATCGCCTTCAAGGGCGTCTTCCTCGAGGGTCTCGAGGTCGTGTTCATCGTCCTGACCTTCGGCGCGAACCAGCACCACATCGGGCTCGCTGCGGCCGCCGCGGGCGTTGCGGTGGTGCTGGTCGTGCTCGCCGGGATCGCAATTCACGCCCCCCTTGCGCGGGTACCCGAGAACACGATGAAGTTCGGTGTAGGCGTGATGCTGACATCGTTCGGCACCTTCTGGGGCGCCGAGGGCGCCGGCGCACACTGGCCCGGATCGGACGCGGCGCTCTTGGTCCTGATCCCGGCGGTGCTGGTGTTCGCTCTGGCGGCGGTCGCAATCGTGTCGCGCCGGCCGTCGTCCGCCGGAGGTCAGGCCAACGAAGCCGCGGTCCGCGCATGAGCCGGGTCGAGGCCCTGGGCCGCTTCATCTGGGACTTCGTCGTGGGCGACGACTGGCAGGTGGGCGCCGGCGTGGTCGTCGCGATCGGCGCGACCGCCGTGGTCGCCACGACGAACGTCGCCGCGTGGTGGGTGCTGCCGGTCGCTGTCGCCGGGTTGCTCGCGCTCACGTTGTGGCGAGCGTCGCGCGCTCGCTAGCGCCGGCTGCGCTACGGCAGCTTGTCCGACTCGCTAGTGTCGCGATGGTGCGCCGGCGCCTGTCGACGAGCGATGCGCGGCGTGGAGCGGTTGCTCAGCAACGGCGCCTTTTCGCGGCCAAGCGATCGATCTAGGGAGAGCCGTGATCGTCCACTCGCGGCTCGAGAGCGCTCACCTCGCCGGCAATCTGCTGGGGGATCCGAGCGAGCGGGACGTGTTCGTGTACCTGCCGCCCGGTTACGAACAGTCAGGTGTCCGCTATCCGACCGCCTATCTGCTGCATGCCTACGGCACCACGGCCCAGCAGTTGATCACCCCCGCCACCGACGGGCAGCAGTGGAAGCCACCGCTCGAGGACGTTCTCGACCCGGTGTTCGGGCGTATGGGGGTGGCGCCGATGATCGTCGTGATACCCGACGGCTGGTCGCGCTGGGGGTGCGGCCAGTGGGTTGATTCACCTGTCACCGGAAACTTCGAGCAGTACGTGCTGCACGACGTGATCCCGTACGTCGATGCCAGTTATCGAACCGTCTCGGGCGCCCGCAGCCGAGGCGTGTTCGGGTTCTCCTCGGGTGGGTTCGGTGCTTGGAATATCGCCTCGCGCAACCCGGAGGTGTTCGGCGCGATGGCGGTGCTGTCGGCCGACTCGTTCCTCGACCTCACTCACAAGTTCATGCTTTATAAGTTCCTCGACAGCATCTGGCCCGAGGCGCCCAGCGGTCCGGTGGACGGCAACGAATGGTCGGAGATGGTCTACGACTATTCCGCGACTTACTCACCCAATCCCGACCGACCTCCGCACTACGTCGACCTACCGGTCGCGTTCCCCAGTGGAGAGCTGATCCAGGATGTGTGGGACCGTTGGCTCAGCTTCGACCCCGTGGTCAACGTGCACCAGCGTCTCGAGAACCTCCGCAAGCTCTCCGGCATCCTGCTCGACGTCGGCTCAAACGACGACTACAACCTGCACTGGGGCCACCGGTTGCTCAGCCACCACCTCAAAGCAGCCGGGATAGAACACGAGCACCGAGAGAACTCCGGAAATCACGGCGGCCGCTCGCGCGAGCGCTACCAGGTCGCGCTGGCGTGGCTCTCGCAGGTCCTGGAACGCGCCTGAGCGCCAGCAGCGTGGTGGTTGGTCGTCGGCAACGAAAAATTATGCCGATTACGCATAATATGCCGTTTGCACGAACGCGCGTCCGCCTCGCGGGCGGACTCCAGGAGGAAGGAAGAAACGGATGGCTGACTTTCTGCAGACGAAACGGGACGAGATAACCGCACGCATGCGTGAGCTCGAGCCGCTAGTGGCGGAGTACCACCAACTCGCGGCTGCAGTTGCTGCGCTCGCCGGCGCGTCGGGTGGCGCGCGAAACGGCGCCGCCAGTAAGCGGTCAAGCGACGGTGGGACAACGGCTCGCGCGACGAGTGCTCGGTCGAGCACCGGGCGACGACGTGGGCGCCCTCCGGGTGGCGGCACGCGCGCCCTGCAAACGATCGAGCTGGTCAAGACACGACCCGGACTCACCATCGCGGAGTTGGCGAGCGAGATGGGGATCAAGCAGAACTACCTCTACCGGGTCCTGCCCGGGCTCGCTAAAGACAAGAAGGTCGTCAAGCGCGGCAAGGGCTGGCACCCTCGAGAGAACTGAAACAGGAATGCCGGCTTGGCCGGCAATGGTCAAGATCGGTGCTCGGTCCAACTGACGGCGAGCGCTGCTCAGACCTCCTGGGCAGAATCTGCGGGCTTCGTGGCCGTCCCGCTCGGGGCGGTCCGGTCGGCCGCGACAGTCGCGTGGCCGTCTGACCTGAAGGGCTCAAAGTCAAGCGCTCCGGCGGGCGGTCCATCGCGGTCGAAGCTGGCAGGCGCGGTGACGGCTGGGAGCAGCTGCGCGCTCGGGACGTTCCTTGTGCGGGCGTCTCGGCTCGCTGCATCGGCGCGGCGCAGCGCGCTGCCGGCATCGCTGTCACGAAAGTCCTCGAGATCCACAACTAGCACCGATGGAGCACATGCCCGTGGGGGGAGTCATGTTTACATGCGGTGGGCGATCAGAGCCGCGATCCGTCCTGGCGTGGTCGCGACGGCGCGGGGAGCTGGGACGGACTTGACGGTGCACGAGTTCGCACGCAGCGCTGCGAGCCGCGACTTGGACCTTCGCGCCGTGCGCTGTCTGTTGGTGCTCAGCGAGGAGCGCCACTACGGTCACGCCGCCGAGCGGCTGCACATGAGCCAGCCGGGACTCAGCCGCACGATCGCTGTCCTTGAGGCGCGGGTGGGGGCATGCTTGGTGGTACGGAGCGCGCGGCCCGTGCGTCTGACTAAGGAGGGAGAGGTTCTCGCCGGGCACGGCCGTCGTCTTCTCGCCGAACAGCAGGCGGCGTTCGAGGATCTGGCCGCCGTCGTGGCGGCCAACGGCTCCTTGCCGGTTCAGCCAAGCCCCGCCGAAGCATCTGACGCTCCCGCCGATTCGGCGGAGGAAGCAGATTACGAGCTAGCTCGATCTGGCCACCGAGCACGATCGGCCGAGGGCGAGATTACCGCCGGGGCTGACCTGACTGCCGGCACCATCGGTTGGGCCTGAACCAGCGGTTATGCGACATTCGCATAACGGGTGACTACACCTTGACAACCATGCGGCCTCTGGTTGGATGGACCGTCGTAAGAAGAAGCGTGCGTGTCCCACCCGCGATCGATCCAGGAAGTGCACCGTGGCGACGTGGCGTCGCAGGCCAAGATGGATCATCTACGTGGCGGCCGGAGCCGCCAGCAGCTTGGGTGCCGCGGCGATGGTCACCGCATTCGCGCTCTCTGCGGGGCAATCGATAGCCGCGAGCCAGCCAACGCCGACGGCTGGGTACGCAGTTTTCGGCACGCCGGCGAGTGCCGCAGACGCAATGCCTGCGGGACTCGCAGCCGAGCAGACACCGGGCGCCGAGATTCGCTCGCTGCCGACGACCCGCCCAGGACTCCTCGCGTGGGCGGTGGCCGGCTCCGGACGACTGTGCGTCGCTGAGTCGGATGCCGGCGGAGGCTCCGAGGCGTGTGCTGCGGCTACCACTGTGGCGGGCGATCCGAACACGCTCCTGTACAGCGCCACGGCAGAGGGGACGCCGAGCGCTGATGCTGACGAAGTCGACCTCGTCGCCGGGCTCGCTCCGGACGGGGTTGGCGATGTCACGTTCCACTTCAGCGATGGCACAAGCGCCCCAGCCCCGGTTGTCGACAATGGCTTTCAGCTCGTCACTGGCCGTCTCGTCACGATCAGCAGCCTGTCGTGGCAGGACGCGGCTGGCGCTACCCATACCCAGGAGGTTGGGACACGATGATCATCGCGGCGTCGAATCGGACCTGGACGCGCACCAAGTCATTGCTGGCATCGACCCTGCTGACCTGTGTGCTCGCCCTGACTGGACTGGCGATCGACGCGGCGCCGGCGCAGGCAAGCTCAGGCAACTGGTGCTATGACACATCGCTGTCGCAGGGGCAGAACTGTTACAGCGGCCACGAGAGCAACCTCTACGCAATTCAGGCATGGTCATGGGATTCGCTCGTGTGGGCGTGGATGTACAACCAGTCCGCGTCCCCCAGCTCGATATCGGGCTACTGCTCAGCCCTTGGCTGTACTGAATACCTGAACCTCAGTACTGGCGGTTCTGGCTATCAGGAGCTCAAGGCCTATGACGAGCCGGTGACCGACCCGGACACGTTCTTCGGCACCTGGCACAGCTAGGCAACGGGTAGGCCGCGCCGGTTCCCCTCGAGGTCGCTTAGCACGGCTCGCGGCGACCACGCTGCCCTGAGCGCGTACCGCATGCGACCAACCTGAGGCCGCCTGCGGCGTCACAAGTCGCTGCAAAATCGACAAGTATCGAGTATCGACCGATGGATTCTTCCAATCCTCGCAGCGAGGATGCCGCCCTGCTGTCCGGCGGCCCGGAGGCGTTCGGCCGCTTTTACCTGCGACACGAAGCGTACGTCCTTCGCTTCTTCATCCGCCGGGTCAGGGGGCTGGACGCGGCGGCCGACCTCTGCGCCGAGACGTTCGCGCGAGCCTTGGAGCACCGTCGCTCGTTCGATCCAAGCCGCGGCGAGGGCCGCGCCTGGCTTTTCGGCATAGCCCGCCACGTGCTGGCTGAGAGCGTGTCAAAGGGCCGTGTGCTCGACGAGACGCGGGTGCGTCTGGCGCTCGAGCCGCTGGCGATCGACGACGACAGTCTCGAGCGGCTTTCCGAGCTGGCCGACGACATCGCGATGGAGGCGCTCCGTGAGCTACCGGGCGAGCAGCGCGAGGCGGTTGAGGCGCGCGTGCTCGAAGACCGAGACTACCGTGAGCTCGCCGTCACGCTCGAGTGCTCCGAAAGCGTGGTGCGCCAGCGCGTGAGCCGTGGGTTGCGAGCGATCCGCGATCGACTGGATGGCAGGCCATGACCTACCTGCCGGAACTGCACCGCATCCTGGTTGAAGGCGCCGCTCGTCTCGAGCACGCACAGAGCGAAGGCGCTGCCGAGCCCACAGCGCCCCCGAGCCGCGGTCGTGGACGCCTTGGCGCGCTTCGCCGGCTCACGCGACGACGACTGTTCATCTTCGTCGGCGCCGGGCTGCTGGCTTCAGGCTCCGCCGCGGCCGCTCTCTTCGCGCTCAATGGTCTGCGCTCAGCGCCACCAAGCGGCGCTATCTCGAGCCAAACCGGTGCCGGACGCCGCCTGCAGCTTGCAGCCGGCAGCTATAGCGTGAGCGTGACGCCAGATCTCCCGGGAGGCGATGTCGGTTGGTGTGTGACCGAGAGCGATCACGAGTCCGCCCCGATACCGATCGGAGATGTGCTGGCGCTCAAGCGCGAGCTGATCCGGCAGCGCGCGCAGCTGCGGGGCCAGTTGGCGAGTCATGAGAGCTCGCTAACGTCAAGCGCGCGAGCGGCTCTGGTGAAGGAGGTCGAGATCGCCATCCCGCGGCTTCTGAGTTTGCTGTCGAGACCGGTGGGTACGCGCAGATCGCCGGCTTTCGAGAACGCGTACCGCGCCCTCTTCGGGGTCTCAAGCGGAGGCGCGTCCGATTGCGGCGTGGTCGCTCAGCGCGGCAGCCCAATCGTTGCCGACTTCAGCCAGTCCGACGTGCTCGGCGGCGCCAAAGCGACGCCCATCTCGACCACGACGCTCGTACTGGTCACCGAGCCCTCGGTCGCGGCGGTCCGTGTCTCGCCGACGCTCACGCTTCTCACCCGCGCCGACAGGCAGCTCCCGAGCGGCTACCGCATCGCGATCGCGGTTCAGCAGGCACTTGGAAAGAAGACCGCGCTCCCCGGCGGTCCGGGCGCGCCGACAGCGGTCGCACTCGATCGTCACGGCAGACCGATCCGCGCCACGGCGAGGACGACACGGCTCGGCGACCCGGCTGTCTTCTGGCAGGCCAAGACCGCGGGCCGCGCGTCGAAGGGGCGGTCTCCATTCGCCACTTCGCCCCCGCCTGGGGGCTGCGAGATCGACACGAGTGGCCTCGCCGGGGCGACGTCCGAGTATGGGTTCGTCGTGCGGCACATCCGCGGCTTCCCCCAGCTCAGCGCCGAGGACTATCTCTCGTGCGCGAGCACCGACTTCACCTACCACGGTCGGGTGGTGCTCGCGGCGATCCTGCTCGACGCCCAGCACCCGGGTGCGGCGCCTGCCTTGCTACCCAACGCCAGCCAGGTCTCGCAACAGCCGCAGGCCTTCAGCCTCGCGACATTGCCAACCGGCGGCTCGGAGTCGATCACCGCCCGCCGCGTCGGCGACGCATGGCTCGTCATCCAAGCCACCGGCTCTGTGCGAGAGCGCCTCGCCGTCCTCGCCGGCCTCACTACCTGCGTGCGCACAGCGGGGCGCTGCCCGTGACCCCGAGCCGGTCGGATGCTGGTGCTGGTTCCCGGCGGCAACGCGTAGCGCCGTGACGACCGCTGAGCCTCGATCATCCGCGCTCGCGGCCGTCACCCAGCCGCCGCCGCTGGCACCTGCTGGGTGATGCAGTGGATGTTGCCGCCCCCGAGCAGGATCTCGCGTGCGCCGACGCCGATGATCTCGCGGCCGGGGAAGCAGGCAGCGAGGAGATCGGCGGCTTCGCCGTCGTGGCGCTCGTCGAGCAGCGGAAACACGACGCGATTGTTGGCGATGTAGAAGTTGACGTAGGACGCGGCGAGCCGGTCACCGGCGTTGCGCGCCAGGGTCCCCGGCATCGAATTCACTCCGCCCGCCTCGTCTTCGCCGATCAGGATCGGCCCCGGTGCAGGGAGGCGAATGACCTCGAACGATCTGCCGCGGGCGTCGGTTACGGCCTCGAGTCGCTCTAGCGCGTCGCGCGAGATCGCGTGCTGAGGGTCGCCCTCGTCTGCCGTCCACGTGAGCAGCACGACCCCCGGGCGAGCGAAGCACGCGATGTTGTCGACGTGTCCGTCGGTCTCGTCGTTACACACGCCGCGTCCCAGCCAGATTACCTTTTCAGCGCCGAGATAATCGAGCAGGATCGCCTCGATCTGCTCGCGCGAAAGCTCCGGATTGCGATTGGCGTTCAGTAGGCACTCCTCGGTCGTCAGCACCGTGCCCTCGCCGTCGACGTGGATCGAGCCGCCTTCGAGAACGATCGGCGCGCGGTAGCGGTCGACTCGCTCGATCTCGAGGATCTTCTGGGCAGCACGGTCGTCGCGGTCCCAGGGAAAGTAGAGCCCGCCATGCAGGCCGCCCCAGGCATTGAAGCGCCAGTCCACGCCGCGCCTGCGACCCTGATTGTCGCGCACGAAGGTCGGCCCGATGTCGCGCATCCAGGCGTCGTTCGTGGACAGCTCGACAACACGGATTGATGGCGACAGTGTCGAGCGGCAATGCTCGTACTGCGCGTCGGAGACCGCCATCGTGACGGGCTCGCTCAGCTGGATCGCCTCGGCCACGGCGGCGAACGCCGCCTGTGCCGGCTTCGCGCTGAGACGCCAGTTGTCGGGCCGCTCCGGCCACGCCATCCAGCAGCCGGCGTGTGGCTCGTGCTCCCCGGGCATCCTGAAGCCGTCGGCGGCTGGTGTCGAGTTGAGCGTGGCGCTCATCGTCAGGCGAAACGCGTGTTGGCCCTTGACATCGGTGGCTGTTCATAGCAGGTGGTGCGCGGAACGGATCGGCGCGGACGCCGGCTCGAGCGGCCACCATGCAGCCGAAGGCCTACAGTCCGCGCATGAACGACATTCGCGTCGTCAGAGCGTTTGGCCCAAGGAACTCGCCGGCCCGCACGCGTCCCTCGACTCGCGCGCCGTTCCGCATCGCCGCGCTGCAGCAGCGCTGGCATCCCGACGCGACAGAGCACGCCGTTGCCCTCGAGGCGGGGATCAGGCTTGCTGCCAGTGAGGGCGCGCAGCTCGTCTGCCTGCCAGAGCTCACGCTGAGCCGATACTTCGCCGTTGATGCCGCCGGCCCCGAGCCCGGCCGGATCGAGCCGGAGGAGCTTCCCGGCGGACCAACCCACCGGTTCGCCGCGCGGATTGCCGGCGAGACAGGGGTCCACGTTCACGCATCGCTCTTCGAGCGTGCGGACGCTCCAGACGGTCTCGGCTTCAACACCGCGATCGTCGTGGCTCCCGACGGCCGGTTGGTGGCTCGCACGCGCAAGCTGCACATACCGGTGACCGCGGGCTACCACGAGGACCGGTACTTCCGGCCCGGCCCCGGTGGTAGCGAAGCCTTCCCCGTCATCGCGCTCGCGGGTGCGCGGCTCGGTCTGCCGACCTGTTGGGACCAGTGGTTTCCGGAGCTGGCGCGCGCGTACAGTCTTGAGGGCGCCGATCTGCTTGTCTATCCGACGGCCATCGGCTCTGAGCCCGACCATCCCGACTTCGACACGCAACCGCTCTGGGAGCAGGTGATCGTGGCCAACGGCATCGCCAACGGTCTCTTCATGGTCGCGGTCAATCGCTTTGGCGACGAGCCTCCGCTGCGTTTCTACGGCTCGTCGTTCATCTCCGATCCGTACGGGCGAAAGCTAGCCCAAGCACCCCGCGACGAGGCTGCTCTACTGATCGCCGACCTCGATCTCGACCAGCGGCGCGACTGGCTGGAGCTGTTCCCGCTGCTCGCAACGCGACGCCCCGACACATATGGATCGCTCACTGAGCGGCTTTGAGCGGCGCAGGCTCTAGGGTGCGATCGATGGACGTGATCGACGAGCTGATCGCCAACAACGTCGGCTTCGCCGCCTCGCTTCCGGCACGCCACCTCGACGTCCGCCCGAGCCGGCAGCTGGCCGTCGTGACGTGCATGGACTCTCGCCTGGACGTGTTCGCTGCGCTGGCGCTGCGCGACGGTGAGGCACACATCCTGCGCAATGCGGGCGGCGTCATCACCGATGACGTGATCCGCTCGCTCGCCGTCTCCCAGCGGCGGCTTGGCACGCGAGCAGTGATGCTGATCCACCACAGCGACTGCGGCATGCAGGCGCTGACCGATGACGGCTTTCGCGCCGAGTTGCAGGACGCGACCGGCGTCGCGCCGGCGTTTGCGATCGAGTCGTTCGCGGACGTTGACGCCGACGTGCGCCAATCGATTCTACGCGTCCGGCGATCGCCTTTCCTGCCTCACACCGACACGGTGCGCGGGTTCGTCTACGACGTCGACACCCACCTGCTGCGTGAGGTCGAGGTCGCTGAACAATCCGGCTCGAGCTGAGCGCGACATCCCGGCTGTCTCTGCAAGAGCGGCTTGTAAGGTTGGTCGGTGACGCTTGTTCTGCTGACCGGAGCTACACGCGGTATCGGTCGCGCCGCTGCCGTCGAGCTGGCCCGTCAAGGTGTGGAGGTCGCGCTCGTCGGGCGGGACCCTGGGCGCGTCAGCGCCGTCGCCGCCGCGGCCAGGAGCGCGAGTGGCGGGGCGCCGGTCCACGAGCACGTTGCCGACCTCACGCTGATGTCCGAGGTCCGCGCGCTGGCTGCGCAGGCGCGCGAGCGCTACCCGAGCATCGACGTGCTCGCAAACAACGCCGGCGCGGTGTTCGCCTCGCGCAAGGTGACCGCCGAAGGTCTCGAGCGAACGTTCGCACTCAACCACCTCGCGCCGTTCCTGCTCACCAACCTGCTGCACGACCGCCTGGGCGGCGGCCGCGTCGTCACGACCTCGTCTGACGCGCACCGTTACGGGCTGCTCGACCTCGGCGATCTTCAGTCGGCGAAGTCCTACTCCGCGATGGCCGTCTACGGCACGTCCAAGCTCTGCAACATCCTCTTTACGCGCGAGCTCGCCACGCGCCACCCGGAGCTCTGCGCTACCTGCTTTCACCCCGGTGTCGTCCGGACCGGCTTCGCCAAGAACGAGAACAGCATCCTGAGAATCGCGACGACGGTCGCCGCGCCATTCCTACGCTCACCCAGACACGGCGCGCGCTCCCTTCTCTGGCTCGCGACGTCCGCCGAGACGGCGGATCTGACCGGCGCCTACGTCGTCGACGAGACGGTCGTGCAGCCGAGCCTTCAGGCTCAGGACGACGCGCTCGCCGAAGACCTGTGGGAGCGCAGCGCCGAGCTCGCGGGCCTACCCGCTGACGTCAGCGCCTGAGCGTGGCTGACGCACCAAGGACGGCCAAGGCGGTCCGGGCCGTCGTGCACGGCGCAGTTCAGGGCATCGGCTTCCGCGACGCGACACTCCGGTGCGCACGCGAGCTCGGCGTCAGCGGCTGGGTGAAAAACCGCGATGACCGGACGGTGCAGGTCCACGCCGAGGGCGCCGGGCCGGCGGTCGAGAAGTTGCTGGCGTTCCTTCGGGCCGGTCCGCCCCTCGCGCGGGTCGAGCAGATCGAGACGGAGGCGACGGCGGTCGAGGGCCACGAGCAGTTCGCGATCCGCGGCGTCAGCGCCGGCGTCTTCGTCGTCCAGGAGCATGCCGCAACCGCCCATCACTTCGACCTGCGCCTCGAGGTCGAAGGAGTCATGCGCTCGTGGGCGATTCCGAAGGGCCCGTCGCTCGACCCGGCGGTCAAGCGCCTCGCAGTCGAGGTGGGCGATCACTCGATCTCCCACAACACCTTCGAGGGCACTCTCGACCACGGCGCCGTGATCGTCTGGGATCGTGGCACCTACGAGCAGGGCGGCCGTGTTGCCTGGCCCGAAGCCCTGACCCGCGGCCATGCCGTCTTCGTTCTACGGGGCGAGAAGCTACGCGGTGGCTTCGCCCTGCAGCGCACGCACAAGGGCGCCAAGCCGCAATGGCTCCTGATCAAGCGGCGCGACGACGACGCGCAGCCTGGCTCGGACATCGTGCTCGAGCGGCCCGAGTCCGTCATCAGCGGGCTCCCGCTCGACGAGCTCGAAAGGCGAGGTAACCAGGGAGCCGGCTAGCTCACGACGTCGTCACGGCGCTGGCGCCCTTGTCCGTCACGGCAAGACAGCGTCCTGTGCCGCTGCACGACACGACGGTCGGGAGTCGGCCGAGGCCGATCGGTGAAGTGGGCGTCCAGGAGGCGCCATCCCACTCGAGCGCCACGCCGGTGGTTGATGATGTCGCGACGCAGAAAGTCGCGGTCGTGCATGACGCTGACGTCAACGCCGGGGCTGGACCGCTGACGGCGGTGTAGAGCCAGCTATACCCGTCCCAGATCAGCGGTGTCGTCAGCGTGTCGACCGCCACGCAGAACGTGGCTGAAACGCATGACAACTGGCTGATGAACGCCTCGTCTCGGGGTATGGCGTTGCCGAGCGACTCCGTCTTGGACCAGTGCCACGCCGTCCCGTTCCAGTAGTTCGGGAGGTTGTCGTGGATGTTCGCGCAGAACCGGCTCGACGCGCAGCTGAGCACCCCGTTTCCGTCCGTGCCGGCGGTGGCACCGTCCCGCTTGCTCCAGTTCGAGCCGTCCCAGACCAGAGATCCGACGTTGCCGAGGGTCATGCAGAAGCTGATGCTCGTGCACGACACGCCGTGCACGACGTCGTACTCGCCATACTCGCCGCGGTCGGTGTACAGGAGGACCGGCGCCCGCCAGCTGCTCCCGGTCCAGGTGACCGCGTAGTTGACGGTGCGTTTCATCGTGCTGGAAGAGCCGATCGCGACGCAGAACGACTTCGTTACGCAGGACACGCCGGAAACGAACGCGAGCTGGCGAGAGACGCTCGGCGCGCGATGCCACGATGAGCCGTTCCAGGTGCCGGTTTGGCCGCTGACGCCGACCGCGAGGCAGAAGCCGCTCGGGATGCAGCTCAGCTTCGTCACCTGGCCCATGCTGCTGACTACCGGAGCGCTCGCCACGGATTTCCACCCCAGCGCGCCGCTCGCGCCCGCAGCGCTGCCGGCTGAGATCAACGCGCCGGCCGTGGCCGCGACGAGCGCCACCGTCGCGGCACGCCTCCTGCGGCCGTGCATGGCGCCGAGCACCGCGCAAGGCTAGCGCACACGCTTGACAGCGACCGGCGATCGCCTTGCCCGGTATGCGCGCTACCGGCCCCCCAGCCGCACAAGCTCGCTGGCGAGATCAGCGAGACCGCGAAAGGAACACTCCTCGCCGTCGACGGTCAGACGTCCGCGCTCCTCCTCCACGGCGATCGGGGCGGAGCCGCGAGGCCACGCGCGGATCACTTCCCTGATCGAGCTGACGACGTTGGCTCGCGCGTAGAGGACGCGTCGATCGGTGAGTATCAGCACCCGCCCCTGCGTCTTGCCGCGGGCCACATTGACCATGTTGAAGAGCGACAGGATCGGGTCGTAGAACATCGGACCAGTGTGCGCGAAAAGCGCCAGCTCGATCCTCTCGCCGGGGTCGAGCTCTTCGGCGAGGGCTCGCTGGACCCTCGCCCGCACCCGCTCGTTCATCCCCTCATTCCTCGCGTCGACATCGCGCGACCAGCCTACGCCGCGGCCACGACCGTGGACGCGCCCCTACCAGCTGCCGTTCTGGCAGGCCGAGCTGGCCGTGCCGGTGCAGCTCTGGGTCGGGGTGCCGCTGGCCGACTCGCCGATGCTGAACGTGTCGTCGGTGGAGGAGGTCGCGGTCACGGTGAAGCCGGCGCCGCTGTCGAGGATTGTCACGCCCCCGCTGGGGGTGATGTAGGCGTTGCCTGCGCCGGGACCGACCTGGATCGTGCCCGCGAGCGCATGCAGAGCCGCGGCGGTCATCCCGCTGTAGTTTCCGTTGTTGTTCGTCCCGTAGGTCATCGCGGCACTCGCCGCGGTGTGCGCCAGCTGCTCGGCGGTTTGGTCAGCCGACAGCGCGGCCGCATCCGACGTGCTCCCCGTGGCGGAGGTCGCGGACGTGGCGGAAGTCGCGGACGTCGAGCCCGTATGCCCGACGGTGCCCGTCCGCTTTTTCGTGACGTGCTTTGGGCCACCGGAGCCGCAGCCGGTGACAGCCACGGCAACGGCAAGTCCTGCTAGCGATCCCATGAAGCGTCCCTGGCGCAAGCGTCCCCCCATTATCCACTTCGACGCAGGCAGCATGATCAGCGCGCAGGACGGCAGCCGATCCAGGCGCGGTCACCCTCAGCGACCCGGTCGCGCTCGCCTGAGAGCCGTCCTCAGAAGCTCGGACCCGCACCCGGCGCCGGGCGTCGCGCGAGCACCTGATAGACGCCCGTGAAGCCGACTCGAAAGCCGTTTCGAGCGGCGCGCAGATAAAGCCGGAAAACCCTGACCCGCTCGGCTCCGGCGAGCTCAACTGCGCGGTCGAGGCTCTGATCGAAGCGCGCGATCCAGCGGTTCAGTGTCTCGATGTAGTCGTCTGCCAGGCCCTCGACGTGTGCCGTCACGAGGCCGGCATGCTCGATCGCGGCGAGCACGCGCGCAAGGTGAAGCGGCGCCGCGTCGGGGAACACGTAGCGCTCCGAGAACGGACCGGCGTCCGGGTCGCCGTGTCGCAATCGCGCGATGCCGTGATTCAAGAGGCGCCCGCCCGGTTCGAGCAATGCCGCGAGGCGCGCCGCATAGTCGTCGATCTGGACCGAGCCGACGTGCTCGACCATGCCGATGCTCGCGATTGCGTCGAAGCTCTGTCCGCTGAGCTCGCGGTAGTCGGCGACGCGGATCTCGACCTGGCTGTCGAGCCCGGCGGCGCTGACCCGCTCGCGCGCCAACTGCGCCTGCGGCTCGGATAGCGTGATTCCCAGAGCGCATACGCCGTGTCGCGCGGCGGCGTGGATGACGAAGCTGCCCCAGCCGCAGCCGACGTCGAGAACCCGCTCACCGGCCTCCAGTCCCAGCTTCTGGCAGACCAGCTCGCGCTTTGCCTCCTGGGCTTCCTCGAGGGTCTTCGCGCCGTGGGAGAAGAGCGCGCAGCTGTATGTCATCGACTCGTCGAGAAACAGCGCGAAGAACTCGTTCGAGACGTCGTAGTGGTGGCGGACGGCGCGCCGGTCGCGCAGGATGCTGTGGCGCTCGCCGCGCGGTCGCAGCTCGATCTCGGGCACCCGAGCGGGCGCCGTCAGGCCGACTGCCGGTATCGCGGCCAGCGCCAGGCGAACCCGGCCGGCTGCGTTGAGCGCCGGCGGCTTCCAGCTCGCCAGCAGTGACATTGCCGCGTCGAGGTCGTCCACTTCGAGCAACCCGGAGACGTATGCGCGGCCGATCCCGAGCTGCCCCGGCGAGCGCAGCAGGTGGCTGATCGCGCCAGGACCGCCGACGCGAAACACCGGCCCGCCTGGCGCGGTCGCCACGAGACGCGATCCGTCCCAGAACTCGACCTCGAACGGCCGCTCGGGGAAGCTGCGCTCGAGTTCGCGGCGGAGCAACGTCGGGGTGGCCAGCATCGTCGCCAGGAGGCTAATGCTCGGATCGTCGCTTGTGCGCTGAGGGGGGAAGTGGTTCGCGCTGGCGGGCTTTGGGCTCCTCCCGCTCGCGACCGGGCCGGCGTGGCGTGCGTTGCCTGGTCGTGATCTCCGTCCGCCTGCTTGTACCCGCGTTGCGGTTAGCTGCGCCGGCCCGCGCCTCGCGCCCCCTGGACGTTTGTTCGAGCGGGCGGATGGTCGCTGTTAGGCTCGCTTCTTGGTGTTGCGAGCGCGGGTTGCTGTGGTTGCGGCGGGCCTGGGGGCGATCGTCTGCTCAGTTGGTGTCGCGTCCGCCACCACCGCAAGCTACCCGCTGGGCCGGGGCACGGGTGGCTGCTCAGTGTTCCCGAAGAGCAGTCCTTGGCACGAGAAGGTTGCCGATCTTCCGGTCAGCCCGCTGTCGAACGAGTACATCGCTTCGATTGGCGCCGATCTGAACCTGCATCCCGATTTTGGCCATGAGCGCGCCTATGGAATTCCCTATGCCGTCGTGCCGGCGGGCCAGCCGAAGGTTGCGATCCACTTCACCGCCTATGGCAGCCAGTCGAACCCAGGCCCGTACCCGATTCCCGCCGGAGCACCGGTCGAAGGTGGACAGAGCGCCAGCGGGGACCGGCATGTGATCGTGCTGGCGCAGGGCACCTGCAAGCTCTACGAGCTGTGGGACGCCTACCCGCAGGCGGACGGCTCGTGGGACGCCGGCTCCGGAGCCGTTTTCAATCTGCGCTCGGACAAGCTGCGGCCAAACGGCTGGACCTCCGCCGACGCCGCGGGCCTTTCGATCTTCGCCGGCCTGATCCGCTACGACGAGATCAAACGCGGCTACATCAACCATGCGATCCGCTTCACGGTGCCCGAGACCCAGGCCGGCTTCATCCACCCGGCGACCCACTTCGCGTCGAGCTCGACCAACCCGGACCTGCCGCCGATGGGGCTGCGCCTGCGGCTCGAATCGAGCTACCCGATCGCGACCTTCCCGCGGACCGACCGGATCATCCTGCAGGCGATGAAGACCTACGGCCTGATCGTCGCCGACAACGGCAGTCCCTGGTTCTTCCAAGGCGCGACCGATCCGCGCTGGAACGACAACGTGCTCGACGCTTTGAAGACCGTCCCAGGAAGCGCCTTTCAGGTCGTCGAGACCGGACCGATCCTGCACACCGGCTGAAGCTCCGCCCGCTTCACCAAAGCCCTCTAGGCTGCAAGCAGGAGCAGTCGATCGCGGAAGGAGACGCCAGATGCTGTTCGGCGATGACCACGTCAAGCGCTACGTAGAGACCGACGGGCAGGAGGGCCACGAGTGGCAGGGGACGACGGCACTGATCCTGACGACCAGGGGACGGCAGAGCGGCGAGCCACGTAGCACGCCGCTGATCTATCAGCGCCATGGCGACGACTACCTCGTGGTCGCGTCGAAGGGCGGCGCCGATCAGCCGCCGGCCTGGTACCTGAATCTCCTGGCCGCGCCGCAGGTCGAGGTTCAGGTGCTCGGCGACCGCTTCCATGCCCTCGCGCGGACCGCTAGCCCGGAGGAGAAACCGGAGCTTTGGGAGATCATGCTAGGCGCCTGGCCGGCCTACGCCGGGTATCAGGAAAAGACCTCGCGCGACATTCCCGTGGTCGTACTGGAGCGCACCTGACGCGAGCGAATCCTGCCGGCCGACCAGTTTCGGCGCCCCGCCGTTGCCGGCGCTCGGTTCCTGCGCTGCCACCGGGGTAGCCTGTTGGAAATGGATCGCAAGCTCGGGGCCCGTGGCCGGCCGCATGCCTCACAAGGGCGCACGCGGCTGCACGCGCCCGACGGCTCACGCGGCAGCGCGCGTTCGCCGCTCACGGTCAAAGGCCCACCGCGTCCGCCGGCGCCACCGCGGCGCAGGGACACGTCGCGGGTGCTCCTGTTCGTCCGCTACGGCGTACCGATCACGATCGTGTTGGCCGGAGCGATCGCGCTCTGCTTCGGTACCGAGGACTCGTTCTACGGTGGCGCCAGCCTGATCGGCGCCGGGCTGTCCGTCTGGCTGATCAGTTGGGCCTACCGGATCGGGGTTCACGGCGATGCGGATCGCTACGCGGAAGACCAGGCACGCCGCTATTACGACCGCTTCGGGCGCTGGCCCGACGAACGGCGCTGAGGCTCCTACCGGTTCCAGCTCGCGTTTGCGCCGTGCGTTGAGAGCACGGTCGGCTTGCCGCCGGCCCACGGCACCGTCTCGACCGACGTCGGCGCGCCCTCGAAGCCCTTCGTGATCAGGACCGTCCCGCCGTCGCGCGACAGCCCATCGGGGATGTCCCCGTCCGCAACGCCGTTCAGCGCTCGAGGGACCGTCGACGCGCCGCTCAGGTTGACGGTCCACGCGGCGCTCGTGTCAGTGCCCTCGAAGTCCGCCAGCACATGCTCACCGCTGGCCGACACGGCAACCGGCACGAGTCCCGCGACGAGCGGCCCGACCGACATGTGCGTCAGCTGGGTCGCGTCGTGACCGCTCGGAGCGATCGACCAGAGCTGGTTGATCGGCTCGTCCTGCGAACCACGCGATCTGGACCGCGCGAAGACGATCGACCGCGCTCCCCAGACCGGATCGAAGCTGTGACCGTCGCTGGTCAGTCGGCGCCTGGACGAGCCGCGCGCCGAGCCGATGAAGAGATTGATCGGTGCGCTGCCCAGAAGCGAGTCGGCGAGCGCGTACACCACGTTATCCGAGGCGTTCGGGGCGAAGCTCGCGCCCATGATCACGCCGCGCGCGATCGTCCTGACGGACCCGCTCGCAGCGTTGATCACGAGCAATGGGCCGGCGTTGGCGTTGTCGGAGGCGGCGGCGAGCAGAAGCTTCGAGTCCGCTGACCAGCCAAGCAGCGCGAGGAAGCCGTCGTAGTGGTAGAGCCGCCGCGCCACGCCGCCTCGGGCGGGGTAGGTGAGGAGCTCGGAGGTTGCGTTGTCCTGCGGCGGCAGCAGCCTGATCACGGCAACTGCACTGCCGGAGGGCGCGACCATCGCGCTCATTCCCGGTCCGACCAGGCGCGCATTGCCTCCGTTCAGATCGGCGATCTCGACGGACGGGGACAGCGTGCGCGAGTTGGCGATGAAGGTTAGGTGGGCCGCCGAGCTCGCCTGCGCGAGGCTCGCGGCGAGCAGGCCGGCCGACGCGAGCGCGGCGGCCATCGCACACAAGGCGATGCGCTTGGCCGGCGTGCCGAATGGCTTCATCACGTGTCTCCCCCCAAACGCCGATTGCCTGCGCCAGCCCTAATGATTCCAGCTCGCGTCGCCAGCGGAGTAGGCGAGCACGCGTTGGCGCGTGCCGTTCCAATCGAGCGATACGATCTCGCTGGCGCCGCTCGTCCGCTCCTTGAGCAGGATCGCCTTGCCGTTACGCGAGATTCCCTCGGCGACGATCGTCGCTCCCGCGACCCTCATCCGACGCGTCGAGCGGTGGCGGCCCGCGAGGTCGAGCGCCCAGACCTCGACTTGCTGGAAGGGCGAGTAGAAGTCGCCGACAAGACGATCACCGTCAGCCGAAAGCCAGAGTGCCGCCCCGGAGCTCCCCGCGTCGGGCGGACCCGACGCGAAGCCGCCGAGCCGCTGCAGTCCGCGCCCGGACGGCTCGATCTGCCACAGCGCGTATAGCGGCGAGCTGCTCTCGCTGCCTAGCCTGAGGAGCTTCGCAAAGACGATTCCGTGAGCGCCCCAGACCGGCGCGCTGGCCAGGCCCGAGCGCGTAAGCTCGCGCGTCCGGCCACCGTTCGCCTCGGTCTCATAGAGCAACGACTCGTTGTTGTCGAGCTGCGCGACGCTGGCGTCGGCGTAGACGAGCCGGTCAGGCAAGGCCGGCGCGAAGCTCGCACCAAGGAAGTCGCCGGTGGCGATCGTCCTGACGTGTCCCGTGTGAACGTCGAGGACGAGCAGTGCGCTCTCCTCGCCCGCCGTGCTCAGCTCGTTGGCCGTCAGTGAGACGTAGCGCGAGTCGGGCGACCAGGAGCGCAGCCGCGTTCCGTCGGGCAAGAAACGCGGCGCGCCGAGCTGGGCGATGACCCGTGCCACGCCACGGCCGCTCGTGGGGTAGAGCGTGAGCGTGGCGCGCGACTGGCCCGTGCTCAGGGCAAGGACGCGCGTGCCGTCCGGCGAGAGGAGCGCCTGGGAGGCATCGCCAAGCGCTCGCGCGGCGCCGCCGGAGGGCGAGCTGACGCTAAAGGTCTGGCCGCCGTTGCGGTAGATCAGCAGCTGTCGTTTGGGCGCAAGGACCGATGGCCCCGCGGCAGCGCAGCCGGCCAGCGCCAGCGCCAGCGCCCCCGCGCCCGCGCGGCGCAGGTGCTCCGCGGCGAGGCGCGCCCGCAGCTTGCGTCTGAACGTCAATCTGGGCCGCCACCGTATCCGCACTCGCGAGGCCGGATCGTAGTCGCTCGCGGTGCGGCTACCAGTCCCAGCTGGCGAACGCAGCGTGCGGTGCGAGCGTCGTCGCCGGGCCTCCCACCCAAGGCACCCATGCGACGGTCTGCCCTGAGAAGTCGTCGTTCGAGAGCGACCCGGAGCCCTCGGTGACGAGGATCGTCTCGCCGTTGCGCGAGATCGCGTTGCCGGTCATCGGCGCGTCGGGGGAACCGAGCTCCGACACTATCGTCGGCTTTGCTCCGAGGCTGACGGTCCAGGTCTCCGTGGCGCCGTTACCGACGAGGTTTGCGAGCAGATGCGATCCGTTTGCCGAGATCGCGACCGGCTCGAGGCCGTAGAACGGGGCGCTGACGGCCTCATTCGTGAGCTGGCGGGAGTCGCGTCCGTTCGACTTGATCGACCACAGCTGGTAGGTGGTGCTGGTGTGCGATGCCTCACGTGAGAAGACGATGCCGTCCGGTCCCCAGAGCGGGTATTGGCTAAGACCATCGTGAGTGAGCTGGACTGGCTTGCCCCCTCTTAAAGACACGGTGTAGAGGTTGACGCTTGCTGTGACGAGCAACGATGTCGCCTTTGCGAAGACGAGCCGATCGGGCGTCGTGGGGGCGAAGCTCGCGCCGTTCACCGTACCGGTTGCGATCGGTCGCGCTTTGCCTTTCAGGGGAACGACGACGAGCGAGTCGCCGTCCAGCACGGCGATCCAGTCACTGTCTGGCGACCAGGCGAGGATCGTCAGCTGCGAGGTGGAGCTGCGCAGCGTTCGCACACCCGCCGGTGTCTTCGACACGCGGTACAGCACCAGCGACGAGCCATGCGGTGGTGAGCCGGTGCCCTGGCGCACGGCGGCTACGACCTGGCCGTTCGGCGCCAGCACAGCCGTGCTGGCGCCGCCCAGCAGGTGCGGGTCGCTGCCGGCCGCTCCGGCGAGCATCACCTCGGGTCCGCTGGTCGCGCCGGCAGACGCGGTGATGAAAGTCATTCGCAGCGGCGCTCGCGCGGCCTCGATCACGGTCGTCCCACTGGCGTGCGGTGGCGTGGTCGCGACGACGCTGCCGCTCGCCGCGGACGCGCCGGCAGCGAGCGATGCCACGAGCGCACCGGCCCACCACAGCAAAAGACGGCCAGGCAATCTGCTCGGCCAGCTTCCCATCACCCGCTCCTGTCCTCCAAAGATAGTTCTTGCAACTGCCGGTCCATCGTACGCAGCACCCGTGTTCGGCGTCGCGATAGCGCCTGCGCTTCGGCCGTCTTCAGTGGTGCGGAGCGCGCCCTGGCGCCGGTGAGCGAGGATGCCGGCGAGGCCCACTGACTATCGTGAAGAGGCGGCGTGAACGCCGCTCGCCCGATGAGCTCGCCACTTCGACTCAGCGTCCTGGACCAGTCGCCGATCGCCTCGGGATCGAGCGGCGCCGACGCGCTCGCGAACACCATCGACCTTGCGTGCCTCGCCGAAGCGCTCGGCTACCACCGCTACTGGGTCGCCGAGCACCACGGCGNNGGCGTGATGCTGCCGCACTACAGCCCGTTGAAGGTCGCCGAGAGCTTCAGCCTCTTGAGCGGGTTGTTCCCGGGGCGCATCGATCTTGCGCTTGGACGAGCTGCCGGGACCGATCCGCTCACCACGCTGGCGCTGCAGCGAGATCGCCGCCAGGCCGCACCGGACGACTTTCGCGACCAGCTCGACGAGCTGCTTGCGTACATCGAGAACCGCATGCCGGCGCAGCACCCGTTCGCGCGTCTCGCGGCGACGCTTCCCGGTCTCCCGCACGCCCCCGAGCCGTGGCTCCTCGGCTCCTCGGAGCAGAGTGCGCGCTGGGCTGCGGAGCTCGGCCTGCCGTACGCGTTCGCAGATTTCATCAATCCGCGAGGGGCGCCGATCGCGGCGCGCTACCGCACCGCTTTCAGCGGCTCCCACCGTCGCTCGAGCCCCTACCAAGCGGTCGGCGTCTCGGTGCTGTGCGCCGATAGCGCCGACGAGGCCGAATTCCTCGCCTCGAGCGTCCGCATGGCGATGACACTGCTGCGGCGCGGCGAGCTGATCGCGGTGCCGGCTCCTGAGACGGCGGTCCACTTCCTTGCCCAGCAAGGTCGTGACTCGCTCGTGCCCGGCGCCAGACGGCGAATGGTGCTCGGCGATCCGCCGAGCGTTCGCCGGGAGCTGGAGCGGATCGCCGGTGAATACGGCGCGCAGGAGCTGATCGTCGTGACGATCACGCACGATCATGCGATGCGCCGGCGCTCCTACGAGCTGCTCGCCGGAGCATTCGATCTCGTGCCGCGGTCCGCCGTCGAGTTGGTGCTCGCGTCAAACGCCTAGACGGTGATGCGCTCGCGCGTCCGTAGCTGGTGATGCGCGCGCTTTGAGTGCCGCGACTACAGTTCCGCCCGCATGAACGGCGATTTCCTGACTTCGCGGTGCCTGCTGGGCGCGCGCCACGCCTCTATCGTTCGCGGCTGATGGCACCGCTCGGCCCGCGCCCCGCCGGCCCGCGCCGGAAGGTCGCCGGTAGCACCGCGACTGCGGCGCAGCGCGAGCAGCCGCCGCGCGGTGGACGTGGCGCCGCAATCGCCATCCTCGCCATCATCGTCGCGTTCGTGGTCGGGTTCCTGATCGCGCCGCGCGGGCAGGGCGGCCTGGTGGTTAAAAACGATCGCGACCAGAATCTCTGGGCGCTCGTGCCGACCGGCTGGAAGGACGAGGGTCTCGTCGCGCCGTATGGCACCGCGCTCGCGCGCTGGCTTGTCGTCTCCGACCCGCGCGCCAGCGAGACCGTGCTCGCGACACGTCCAGCACAACCCGCGCCGCGACTGCGCGCGAGCGCGCGCGCCGCGCAGCTCCGTCCCCTGCGCGGTTACCTGCAGACCTACTTCGGGCCCGTCGCGTTCGCCGGCGGGCGCGTCGTCTGGCTGCTCCAGTATTCGCTTGGCGGCACGTACACGGCGGTCTTCGAGTTCGATGCCTGTACGCCCGCGATCGCCGTGACCGTCACGCTCGACGCGCCAAGCAGCAAGGCCCTGCTCTCAGAGGAGAACTCACTCCCGGAGGGCGCCGAGCCGGTCTGCGACGGGCCGGCGTTCACCTCGCCCGACCGCGCCGACCTCGCGATACCGCTGCACTTTCCGTCTTGAGGGCCGGCTCGCGCGGGGAGCCTCGAACGTCACCCGCCAAGCCGCCCGACGGCGCCGGCAAAGCGCAGCAGCGCGTCGTCGAACGGCACCGGCCGCTCGACCATCGGCATGTGACCGGTGTCCTCGAACACGAGCAGCTCGGCGCCGGGAATCATCGCTGCGATCCGCTCGGCATCGGCGCAGGGGACAAGCACGTCTTCGCGTCCATGTACGACGAGCGTCGGAGCGCCGATCGCGCCGAGCTCGGCGCTGATGTCGTGCGCACGGAGGGCCGCCAACGCTGCCGTTGCGCCCGGCGGCCGCACGCCGGTGGCAAGCTCGTAGAGCGTGTCGTTGGCGATCAGCGTCGGATGGCGGAGCACCGTCGCAAAGAGGATGTGTTGCGCGCGCGGGCGGGTCACCGTACCGTTCGGGCCGCGCAGCAGCGAGCTCGCGATACGGCCACCGGCGGCCAGCGCGAGCTGAACCGTGCGCGAATCGAGGTCAGCCGGTGCCAGGCAGGCGGGACCCACGAGCGCAAGCGCTCCGACCCGCTCGGGGAAGCGCAGCGCGAGTTCCGCGACGACGAGCGCGCCAAGCGAATTCCCGCCGACGAGCGGCGCGTCGAGCTCGAGCAGATCGCAGACGCTGTCCAGCGTTCGTGCGTAGCCGGCGATCGAGATCGGCTCCGCCGGGAGCTGCGAGCGGCCAAAGCCCGGCAGATCCAGCGCGACAACGCGACGCTGTGCCGCAAGCCGGGGAATATTCTCGATCCAATTCTGCCAGCGTCCGCCGAGACCGTGAACGAGCAGGATCGGTTGATCAGGGCCGCTGCCGACGTCCACGAGGTGGACGCGGCGCGAGTCGACGGCGATCGCGCGGAGGTGCTCGGGCCAGCGGATCGTGCGCCAGTCGGGCGTGTCACTGGCGCCGTAGTCGGCGCTCGCGGAGCGCGCGGTGCGCCGGCTTGCTGGGCGGCCCCGCGCTGCAAGGATTCGCCTGTGGGCCTCCATCGCCTGAAGCGTAGTCGCCGATCCTGCCGGTACCGCGGGGTGTCGAAGTGACGCTCGAGCGGGCGCGCTGGTGGGTCATCCGCCCGGCGGCGAACCGCAAGCCCGCGACCTATCGCTGCCCGCTCTGCGGGCGCCTGCTGCCGTCACTCAGCGAGCACATGCTGCTGCTGCCGGAGGGCGACGGCGCGCGCCGCCGTCACGCGCACTCCGCCTGCGTTATGCGTGCGCGGGGAGCGGGGCGCCTCCCCCTCCGCGAGGACTGGCTCGCGACCCAGCCCCGAGCACCGAGCCTGTGGCAACGTTTGCGTCAGCGTCGGCGTGGCAGCAGGGAGACGCCTCCCCAGCGCTGAATTCAAAGAGGCTGGCCGCCTCATGGCCTGACGCACGCTGCCGCGCGGCGACGTCGGCGTGCACGAGGGCTGTGCGCGCTTTCAGGATGCCGCGCCGACGTCCGATGCTAGTGAGACAGGCCCTTTTCAGCCATGCCGACGTGCGCTCCGAAACAGCGCCTCCCGCGTTGTAACAACGAAGCCGCTTCGAGATGAGACCACGCAACCGACCACCGATCGCTCTCCTCGCCATCGCGATGGTGCTCGTTCTCGCAACGCTGGCCCCGGCCGCCGCGGCGCAGAACGGCGTCGGCGGCGCGGCCGCGCCGGGTGGTGGCGGTGGCGCCGGACAGAGCGCGGGTTCGACAGGCACCGGCTCGAGTGCCGGCAGCTCGAGTGCCGACAGCTCGCGCGCCGGGCGCAGCGCGTCACACGGGCCGGCGCCAGTCATCACCTCGGCGTCCTGCTACGGGGTTGGCAGGACCCACTGCCAGCACAAGCACCGGCACGCCGTGCAGATGACCGGCGAGCTCGTGATTCACGGTCGCCACTTCCGCGGCTCACTGACCATGTACTTCAACGGCAGCGGCGCGAGCACGGCTCGCGAAGATCCGATCGGCGCGCAGCTGCGACCCACGCCGCACGGCTTCGCGGTGACGGTGCCTGTGGGCGCCGGGAGCGGACGGATCTATCTCGAGAGCCGCGGCGGCAAGCGCTCGAACCTCTACGGCCCTGTCAAGGTGACGGCGCCGCCGATTACGGCCGTTGCGGCCCCAGCCCCGGCAAGCGCGACAGCGTTCAACGGCGCCGGCATGTGGATCTGGTACCTCGACCAGTCTGACGGCGGCAACCTGACGGCGATCGCAGCCCAGGCCAAGGCCGCCGGCATCACCACCCTCTACATCAAGAGCAGCGACGGCGACGACTTCTGGTCGCAGTTCACGCCGACGATGATCCAGGCGTTCCACTCGCTCGGCCTCAGCGTTTGCGCCTGGCAGTACGTCTACGGTGTCGACCCGGCCGGCGAAGCGGCGATGGGTGCCCAAGCGGTCGCCGACGGAGCTGACTGTCTCGCGATCGACGCCGAGAGCTCCTACGAAGGCAAGTACTGGGCGGCGCAGACCTACGTCGCCGATCTGCGCGCCGCGATCGGCGCCTCCTACCCACTCGGTCTTGCCTCGTTTCCCTACGTGAACGATCACCCGACCCTGCCCTATTCGGTCTTCCTCGGTCCCGGTGGCGCGCAGTTCAACCTGCCGCAGGTCTACTGGAAGGACATCGGCACCACGCCCGACGCCGCCTACGCCCAGACTTTCACCCAGAACCGCATCTACGACCGCCCGATCGTCCCGATCGGACAGAGCTACAACAACGTCCCGGCGTCACAGGTCACGCGTTTTCGCCAGCTCGCCAGCGCCTACGGTGCGATCGGCTTCTCCCTTTACAGCTGGCAGGCGACGAACGCGGCCGGCTGGCAAGCGCTCGACGAGCCGTTCGCGCCAGCGACCGGCGTCGTCGTCCCGACGAGTTGGCCAACCCTGGCGGAGGGCAACACCGGGGACCAGGTCCTCTGGATGCAGGAGCACCTCGCGGCGGCGGAGCCGACGACGCCGAAGACCGGACATTTCAATCCGGCGACGGAAACCAACCTGCTCGCGTTCCAGACTGCCCGCGGTCTCATCGCGAGCGGGATAACGGATGACGAGACGTGGGCGGCGCTGCTCGAGCTCACGCCGGTGTCAGTGCAGTTCCCCAAGCCACCACCGGGTGCCACCGGCCCGAGCGGCACCACCGGCTCAAGCGGTTCGTCAGGCTCGTCCGGTTCGTCCGGTTCGTCAGGCTCGTCCGGTTCGTCCGGTTCGTCCGGCTCGAGCGGTTCGTCCGGCTCGTCCGGCGGCACCAGCGCCTGAGCGACGGACCCGACAACGGGCCCGGATCGCCTGCCGCCGCCGGGTCTGCGACGGCTACGGTTCACACTCGCAATATTTGCCACGAACGGGTATGTTCCGGCGTGACGGGAGTGAGAGCGATGGCATAGAGCAGCGTCGGCGCCGACGCTGCTCTAACCATCGACCAGACCGCCGCTAACATCGGCGTGCAGCGGATCAGGCGCCGCTCTCGCAAGCAATGGCACTCGTCACGATCTCGGCGGCTTACGGCGCCCTCGGCAGCGAGGTCGGTCGCAGGCTTGCGGATCGCCTCGACGTCCCGTTCCTCGATCGCGCGATCACGGCTGGGGTGGCGCAGCGGCTTGCGCTTCCGCTCGCCGAGGCCGAGTCGCTCGACGAGTCGCCCGCAACTCGGGTCGAGCGACTGCTCGCCTCATTCACCCAGATGGGCAGCCTCTTCGGCGTGACGCCTGCGCTGATCGAGGCGCCGACTGACGAAGCCACTTTTCGCAGGGCGACGGAGGACATCATCCGCCAGCAGGCGGCATCGGGCTCTGCCGTGATCGTCGGCCGCGCCGCGATGATCGTGCTCGCCGAGCACCCGCACGTCGTTCGCGTCCGTCTGACCGGCCCGCGCGACGCCCGGATCCAGCAGGCGGTCCGCCTCCACGGCCTGACCCGCGACGAAGCCGAGCGCCAAGCCCGCGCCAGCGACGGCGTCCGCGAAGCCTGGGTCCAGCGATTCTACGGCCGCGACGTCAAGGATCCGTCGCTCTACGATCTCGTCATCAACGCCACGCGGTTCGACGCCGAGGCCTGCGTCGAGCTGATCGCCCAGACCGTGGCCGCCGAGGCCGCTCGCTAGCGGGCACTTCACGTGCGCGTCGGCCAACGCGCACTCCCCCGCGGAGCTCCCGCCCGACCCCCGAGCGCAAGCGGGGCGGCCGGCCCCCTACACCCGCACCGTCGCCGAGTCTCCGAGCACCTTGCCGCCGTAGTCGAGCGCGCGGACGGCGATCCGCCGGGCGTCGCCGCGTACCGTGAGCCGCGTCTCGAAGCCCTCCCGCGGACGCGCCGAGTCCGGCACCAGCGGCCCATCGCGAGCGCCGGCGAGGACGACCCAAAAGCGGGTGCGCGTGTCGCCGTTCCAGCTCGCCCAGGCATCGAGCCGACGCCCGCGCCGCTCGGCGGCGACGCGCGGCGCAAGCGGCCCGGCGCCGCTCCACGGCATGCGGAACGCGCGGTAGGAGAGGTACTTGTCGCCAAGCTGCGCGTCGAAGAGCAGTTCCCCGGAGGCGGAGAACTCGGAGACGTACGGCTCGGCGCCCCAGCCCACGAAGACGTTGCCGTTCGGCAGGACTTGGACGCTCCCCTGACTGGTCGCGAGCAGCGGCGTCGGGTGGCGGTATTCGCGCAGCAGGCTCGCCGTCCGTGCCGGCTCGTCGACCGCGAGCACGATCGCCCGCGATTCGTTGAGGCTCGCGTTGGGGAGTCCCTCGTTATCGAAGATCGTCAGCGTCCCGTCTGCCTGGCGGCGGACGTCGTGCTGCCAGGCGAAGGTCGCGCCGCTCGCGACGGAGAAGTCGCTGTGCTTTCCGCCGAGGCGCCAGATGATCTCGCCGCTGTGGCGATCGACCTTGTAGACGGTATGGGTGTTGCGGGAGTTGACGAGCAGGTTGCCGTCCGTGTCGACGTCGATCGAGTTGATGTGAACGTAATCCCAGGGCTCATAGACCGGCCAGTAGGACTCGCTGAGCGGTATGTGGTCGAGGCTGTGCCACTCGAGCAGGACGCGTCCGCTGACGAGGTCGATCTCCTGGAAGATCGCGTCCTGGATCGTGCCCTGCTCCGATCCGCCGACGCTCCTCAGATCCTGAGTCAGGATCCGGTAGGCGGTCAGCAGGGCCGTGCCGCGATCGGTGAGCAGGAACTCATGCAGATCGCCCGGCAGGCCGTTGCCCGCCTGAACGTGACGCAGCGGTGCGTAGTCCTCGCCGGCGATCACGTATCCGCCGACACCGTGGCCGTTGCTGATCAGTCCGTCCCACCAGGTCAGCGCCGCCCGGCCCTCGTAGCGCTGGACCCGAAGGTTTGTCGTCACCAGCCCCGCCAGCGGGTTCTCCCAGACCGGCGCACCGCTGTTGTCGACTATCACGCCCCCGGCCTGCTGGCCGGTCGGCGCGTTGTACGGGGCGATGAAGATCAGCCCCGGCGCCAGTCCGCCGCTGATGCTCGCAACGCTGAGGCCCGGGATCCGCAGGTCGGGACGCGTTCGGAACTGCGGGTCGCTCGGCGCGACGCTCGACAGCACGCGGTTGACCGGAAGCACCGTCAGGCCGTTGGACAGCTCGTCTCCAGCTGCAGTTCCTGCGATCGCCGCGAGGCCCGCGGCGCCGCCGGCCCGCAACAGCTGGCGCCGCGTCAAGCGCGAGCCGCGCCCGCCAACGCCGGTTTGCGATGCGCTCACCACGTCAAGAGATGCAACCAGGTCGCGCTAACAAGCGCGTAAGACTGACGTAGCGCAGTTCTATGAGCCCTCCGCAAAGGTTCGACGCAGCCACTCCCCGGCCGCCTCGGCGTTCCGGGGCTCGATCTGGTGCGCCCCGCCCGACTCGTGGTAGGAGACCTCGAGGCCGCCGGCCGTGAGCGCCTCGCGCGCGCGCCTGGCGAACGCGACGTCGATGACTCCGTCGCCGGCCCCGTGGGCGATGAACACGCGCAGCCCCGCACGGCTCGCGAGATCCGCCTCCCAGCCCGCAACCGTCGGAATGAAGCCGGAGAAGGCGAGGATCCCGGCCGGCACGGGCCGATCGCCACCGAGGCCGAGCGCGAAGCTCATCACCGACCCCATCGAGAAGCCACCCAGCACCGTCCGCTCCGGCGCGATGCCGGTTCGCTCCCACAGCTCGTCGTCGAACGCCGCGAGCTGCGCGTAGCCCGCGCGAAACGTCTCCGGATCGGGATATCCGACGCGCGGCACGACGTACCAGTGAAAGCCGCCAAGCCCCGGCAGCCTCAGCGGTGCCCGCGGCGCGACGACGTGGAGCGCGCGCTGCGGATCGAGCGCGTCGGCGAGCGCGAGCAGATCCTGCTCGTCGGCGCCACGGCCGTGGTGGAGCACCAGCAGCCCGCTGGGCTCACCGGCCGCCGGCCGCTCGCCATACGCGAGTGCGCACACACCGCCCATGATGGCGCAAGTCATCGATCTGACCGGGTGGGTTCATGAACCCACCCNNAGGACGGCGCATGCGCCGTCCTGCGGGTCGGCGCATGCGCCGACCCGGCCCGCAATCGGCCCAGCTCACGAGCGCGGCCGCTCGCGGGCTCAAGCGCCGCCGAGCGGAACGAGCGTCGCGCTGAGCGGATCGTCGAGGTAGCCGGGGCGCGTCCCGGCGATCCCCGTGTGCCCGTACTGCCAGACGATCGCGTCGGTCTTGGGGTCGAGCACGATCACGCGGTCGTTGCCCGAGTCGACTACGAGCACGTCGCCGTCCGCCAGCACCCGTGCCAGCGCCGGCCGGTCGAGCTCGCCCGTTCCCGCGCTCGGGCCATAGCGCCAGAGCGGCACGCCACTGCGATCGAGCTCCTCGACCGCGCCGGGATCGCGGCGCTCGGCGACGATCAAGCCGCTGCGCCCGAAGGCGCTGGCATCGGACGCCTCGCTCCATCCGCTGAGGCGGATCGTGTCGAGCACTCGGTCGCGGGCGCTCAGCACGTCGATCCAGGCGGGATCGCGCTCGGTCACGACGAGCTCGCCGTCAGCGGCCGGGAACGCGGCGTCGGGGTGCGCGAACGCGCGCGGCGGGTCGTGGACGCAGACCCCCGCGCCGCCCAGTGTGCTGAGCGCGCGACGCGCGGCGGGGGAGACCAGCACGACGGCGCAGCTGCCGGAATCGGCGATCACGACCTGGCCGCTCGCCGTCTCGACCGCGGTCTCGGGTTCGTCGAGCCTGCGGTAGACGAAGCTGACCTGGTGGTTGTCGACGCGCCGCATCGCCACCAGCGAGCGCTGGGACTCGGTGATCACGAGCGTGCGCCCGGTGCGGCTGACGAACACCTGCGTCGGATCGCCCTGTCGCAGCTGCCAGACGATCTGGCCGCGCGGCGAGATCGACACGAGTCGATCGTCGCGCTCGGCCACGAGCAGGTTGAGCGGCAGGACTTGCGTGTCGCCCGCCACGCTCAGATGGCTCGGGCCCCTGCCGGGGTGCGTCGCGGCCGATCCTGGCCAGGGGCGTTCTGTCGTCGTCGGCGCGCCGCTGCCGCAGGCCGCGAGCGTCAGCGCGCCCGCCACAGCGAGCGTTGTGAGCCGAAGGAACACCTAGCTCGCCAGGCCGAGCGCGACGAGGGCCACCGCGGCGAGCTGCGGTCCTCGCTGGCGTGAGCGCCGACCGTGCCGGGTTGCTGTCAAGCAGGTCTCCTTGGCGAGCGGCTTTGGCTTACGAGCGGCGAGACTAGCAGCGTGCCGCGGTCCGATCGGCCGCGCGCCGCTAGACTCAAACGCCGCGGGACGCAGCGGGCTGCCACGGTACTCGGGGCACACACGGATGCGGGTTCCGCTCCCGCTCGAGGGGAAGGCCCGGCCCATGAAGCGTCAATCTCATCGCTCCGTCGCCCCGGCGCTGCTCGTCGTTGCAGGCGTGCTCGCCGTGCTGATCGTCACGGGCGGGCAGCCGCGCGGCGTCATGCAGGCCGGCCTGATCTCGCGCGCCGCTCCGGCGATCTTCACAGCCCACGCCGCGAAGAGCGACAAGCCGCGGGTGCTGCTGTTCAGCGCGACGCCGGCGACCCTGCCGGCGAGCGGCGGCGCCGTCAAGCTGCGAGCGCTTGTCGAGAACGCGACGAGCTGTCGCTTCGCGGCTGCGCAGAAGCTCCGATCGCTGCCGCACTCGATCGACTGCGCATCCGGCCGGGCGTCGTTCACGGTGCACTTCGCCGCGAACCACGGCGCTTCACGGCGTACCTACGCGTTCTCGCTCGAGCTCAGCGGCAAGCACGGGAAGCTCAAGGCCCCAACGGTCGCGGTGCGGGAGGCAGCCGTTCGCCCGCCGGGTACCTCGTCGTTGTCCAGTGGCGGGGGGGCGCCGCAGGTCACGACCCAGCCTGCGAGCGAGACCGTCGCCGTGGGGGCGACGGCGAGCTTTACGGCGGCCGCGTCTGGCACGCCCAGTCCGAGCGTCGAGTGGGTTGTCTCCACCGACGGCGGCGGCACGTGGAACTTGGTCCTCGGCGCTTCCTCGTCGACCTACTCGTTCACGGCAACTGCCGCTGACAGCGGCGAGGAGTTCGAGGCCATCTTTTGGAACAACTCGAGCGCCGCCACCTCGAGCCCGGCGACACTGACCATCGGGATCCCCCCGCAGGTCACGACGCAGCCCTCGAGCGTGACCGTCGCCGCCGGTAACTCCGCGAGCATCACAGCGGCCGCCTCCGGTACGCCTGCTCCGAGCGTGCAGTGGCAGGTCTCGAGCGACGGCGGTAACACCTGGGGTACGATCGCCGGCGCGACATCGACCACCTACTCCTTCACGACGAGCTGGCAGGAGAACGGCTACCAGTATCGAGCCGTGTTCGCCAACGCGGTCGGCAGCGCAAGCACCGCCGCCGCCGCCCTCACGCTCACCGATCAGACCAGCTCGAACTGGTCCGGCTACGTCGCGACCGGCGGCACCTTCTCCGCCGTCACCGGCTCGTGGACCGTACCGGCCGTCACGAGCTGCTCGAGCCCCTCATACTCCGCGGACTGGATCGGGATCGACGGCGAATCCAGCACCACGGTCGAGCAGGCTGGATCCGAGAGCGACTGCCTCGGTGGCAGCCCGTCCTACGATGCTTGGTACGAGCTCTACGGCGATAACGCGTTCCACGGTGGCAACGAAGTCGAGCTTTCAAAGTCGACCTACCCGGTGAACCCGGGCGACTCCATGACCGCGTCCGTGAGCGTGATAGGGGACGCCTGGACGCTCACGATCTCGAACAGCACCGAGTCCTGGAGCTCCATCACCCGCGTGAGTTGGTCGACGCCCGCGCAGTCCTCGGCCGAGTGGATCGCGGAGCGGCCTACCACCGGCATGTCGCTGCCTTCGCTCGCGAACTTCGGGACCGTGGCCTTCACCGGCGCCGGAGCGACTGACGCCAGCGCCAGCGGCCCGATCTCCGACTTCACCTTCGCCCCGGTCGAGATGCTCGCGAGTCCGACCGACATGCTTGCCTCTCCAAGTCAGCTCGACCAGACCGGCGCCGACTTCACCGACACCTGGGACGCCTCGAGCTGATCGTAGACTCGTGACCGAGCACGCCCGCGATCAGCATGACGGCCGGCAGCTCGAGGACGCCTCGCGTGAGCCCGAGCCGGAGGCCGGCGGGAGCGAGGAGCTCGACGAGGTGGGACGCGAGTCGTTTCCGGCGAGCGATCCGCCGGCCTCGTGGGCGGGGCCACCCGAAGACCCGCAAGACGCCGGGTCGCACAAATGACCAGTCGTCGCCGAGCGCTCGACGCCGCCTTAGTGCTCGACGCTCCAGTCGCGCAGCTCTAGCGGCAGCCACCGTCGCACCGTCTGGATGAACAGATCGAGGCCCACCGGCTTGCTGAGGTAATCGTCCATCCCCGACTCGAGACAACGCTCGCGGTCGCCTTCCATCGCCTGGGCTGTGAGCGCGATGATCGGCGTGTGGCGAGTGCCGCTCTCGCGGCGTCGCAACTCGAGGGTCGCGGCATAACCGTCCATGTCGGGCATCTGGCAGTCCATCAGAACCGCGTCATAGCGCCGCGCGGCGAGCATCTCCAGCGCTTCGACTCCATTGCAGGCGACGTCGGCTCGGCAACCGCAGCGCTCGAGCATGCTGACGGCGAGCGCCTGATTCACGGGGCTGTCCTCGGCGACGAGCACAACTGGCGCGGCGCTCTGGGGCGGAAGCGTGTCGAACCCTTGCAGATCCATCAACCCATGTTGGGGCAGAACAGCAAATGGCGCATCCCGGAATTCAGGCGAGCCAGTTTGCGCTGAATTGTCATCAACGCATGCCATCGCCTCACTGGGTGGCGCGCGTCGATGCCAGCGGGCGCACGTCGAGCACGTCGTTTGCGCAGGCGATCGCGACGAGCTGCGCCTGCGAGCGCGCGCCGACCTTCCTCATCGCGCTGCGGACGTGCGACTCGACGGTGGTCGACGCGATCCCGAGCTCCGCGGCGATCTCGTACGCTCGCCGGCCCAGTGCCACCCACCCGAGAACCTCGAGCTCGCGCGGCGACAGCGATTCGCCGGTCCGCAGGTTCGCCGTCTTGACGTGACGTGGCTCGGTCCGGGTGTGCAGCGCGACGTACAGGGCAAGGCTGCGGCCCGCGATCTGCGCCCAGTGCGCAGCGTAGTGCACCTGCACGCGCTCGCCGTCCGCGTTGACCATCGTCCGGTCGCCGTCGAAGGTTCCGCGGCGCTGGAATGCGCGCCAGTGCGCGTCGAGCAGCTCCCACTCGATCTGGTCATAGAAGGTGTCGAGCCGCAGGCCGAGCATCCGCTCGCGCGAATAGCCCAGCGATTCGACCAGCGCATGGTTGAGCGCCACGATCCGCCGATCCTGGTCGAGCAGCATCATCGGATTTTGCGACAGTCCGAAGACTCGCCAGAACGTCTCGCGCCAGCCATCCGTCGCTGGGTCGCGTCTCGAACGAGCTGCTCTCCGTCCCTCTGCTCGGCCCGGCGTCGCCTGCTGCTCGCCGCTCGGCTGATCGCTCTCGGCGGCTGCGAGCGCTCGCAGCAGGGAATCGCGATCCACCTGGGCGAGCACGCGGTCACGCGCTGCGTGCTCACGGTCGGCCGCGGCCCGTTCGCGCTCGGCGGCTGCGGTCACGCGTGCGGCCGAGGCAGCCGCACGGTCGGCAGCCGCGTCGCTGCGGTATTTCGCCGCCCGCAGCAGGACCTCGGCGCCGGTCGCCGGTCGGCCTTCTTCGAGCAGGTTCGGGTGCTGCGCGTCCCACCTGCGGTCGCGCAGCGCAGCGGCGACGTCGCGGGCGGCCGCCGCAACATCGCGAGCATGCGCCGCGGAGTCGCGCGCGTTTGCCGCCGCGACACGGCGCCGGGCGCCTTGCGCCCGCTGCCCGCGACCAGGTTGCAGGCCGCCGGAAGCAGGCTTTTCACCTGGCCTGCGTGCTAGCCCACCGGAGCGATTATTGGCGCTGCCGGGCACGACCCACCTCGCAGCGGCTGGGCAGACCAGGTCAGTCGGCCCACGAGCCCAACCGGTAGACGGCACCAGTTTACCAACAATCCGCACTTTCCGGTATTCACGTTTAAGTCCCCTGAGCTCGGGCTGGAAACGCGAGCTGACCCCTGTCCTCATTGGCTGAACCGTCGGTTCGGGCTTGGCGATGGTGCTACATATGGGCGGCTATTTGCCAGCAGGTTTTGTTGCAGCGCTTTGTCGCAAACAGCGCTAGACTGATCCTGTCAAATGGCTCCTGTGGGCCTCGCCGAGGCCGGCAGCGTGCGCCATCTGGAGGCCGGTGTGGGCCGCAGAGCGCAGGGCGATCCTTCCGTCGGCCCCGACAGCGGGGCAGGCGACGCGCAGGGAATCATCGCCGCCTCGTCTGGACTGCCCGCAGCCGATCAGACGTTCGCGGACGCTGACCAGACGATCGCGGACGCCGACCAGACTTCTTCGGACGACGACCAGACGATCGCGGAGGCCGACCAGACTTCTTCGGACGACGACCAGAATTCCTCGGACGCCGACCAGACTGCTTCCGACACCGACCAGACGTCGGCTGACGAGGACCAGGCCGCCGCGAACGACGATCAGGCGGCGAGTGATCGCTCACTCTTACACGGCGGCGATCGCGCTGACCATGATGCGAGCCGCGACGTACGCGGCCGCAGTGCCGCTCGGCGCCAACGCACTGCTCGAGAGCGCGCTGACGCGGCCAACGAGCGGGACGTGACTGCCGCGGCACGCGACCTGGCAGCGGCAGCGCGCGATGAGGCCGCGGCGGCGTGGGACCGTGAACTTGGAAAGCGAGCCGCTGGGGGAGCGCAACCCGAACCGGCCCTCAAGGCGCTCCTGCTGCGGGCAATGGAATCTCGCCGCAGCGCTGCTGCGGATCGCGCGACGGCGGCGGAAGGTCGCGCTCGCGCTGCGGCAGACCGCAAGCAGGCGGCCCGCGATCGCGCCCAGGCGGCCCGCGACCGAGCGCAGGCGGCGCAGGACCGTGTCGAGCTCGCCCACCAGCTGGCGGTCGCCGAGACCGACGAACTGACCGGCGCTCGGGCACGCGCTGCCGGGCTGGCGGAGCTCGAGCACGAGGTGGATCGTGCTCACCGCACCACCGACGAGCTGGTTGTCGGCTACATCGACGTCGTCGGCCTCAAGTCAGTCAACGATGCCGACGGCCATGCCGCAGGTGACGAGCTGCTACGGCGCGCCGTGCACGCGATCCGCTCCCACGTGCGCACCTACGACATGATCGTGCGGCTCGGTGGCGATGAGTTCTTGTGCGTGCTGTCGCAGATGAGCGTTCTGACTGCCTCCGAGCGCTTCGAGGCGATCAAGGTCGCGCTGGCGAAAGAACCTGGCGCGCCTCAGATCAGGGTGGGTATCGCGGCCCTGAGGCCAGAGGACACGGCAGGCGAGCTGGTCAAGCGCGCCGACGACGAGCTGCCGGCAGGCACTCGCATCTAGCGGCCTCGAGCGTCACCCGCCGCGCAGATCGTCCAGGTCAGCGCGCACATGGCCGGCCGGCAAGCGCCTGTTGCGCGCGGTGTCAACCATCCGTTTATTCAGGGTTAGTTTTCATAACCTCCTGCCGATAGTCAGCTGGGGAACTCGACGGGATGCGCCTAAATGCGACCCCCGAGAGAGCTCTTGAGGCTCCCATCTCGGACTCAGGAGGTCCCCTCGATGCTTCCCAAGAAGCGCTCTGCACGCCGTACCTGGAAGTTCCACCTGTTGGCCCTCGCCTGCCTTTCAGGGCTCGCCTTGCTCGTCGGCGACGCGCTCGCGGCGCAGCCGCCAGTGGGTCTCGGCACCGATGGAGCCTTTGCGGTCCTCGCCGGTCAGACAGTGACCAACACCGGCTCCTCGACGATCAACGGCGACCTTGGTGTCAGCCCGGGCGCCGCGGTGACCGGTTTTCCGCCAGGGACGGTGAACGGCACGATCCACGCTGCCGATGCAGTCGCAGCCCAGGCTCAACTCGATCTGACGACCGCGTACAACGATGCTGCCGGGCGTACCCCGTTCGTGTCGGTACCGGCGGACCTCACCGGTCTCACGCTGACGCCGGGCGTTTACAACAACTCCTCGGCGCTCGCGCTGACGGGGGCGCTCACGCTGGACGCTAAGGGAAACCCCAGCGCCGTCTTCATCTTTCAGGCAGGCTCGACGCTGATAACCGGCTCGGGAAGCAGCGTGAATCTCATCAACGGAGCCCAGCCGTGCAACGTCTTCTGGCAGGTCGGAAGCTCTGCGACGCTCGGCACGACGACCAGCTTCGTCGGCAACATCCTCGCCCTGGCGTCGATCTCGATGAACAACGGCGTCACCCTCAACGGACGCGCGTTGGCCCGCAACGGCTCCGTGACGATGATCGATGACACGATCACCGCGGCGCAGTGCGCTGCCCCCGGTACGACGACGGGCAGTGGCTCTGGCACCGGCACCGGCTCTGGCAGTGGCAGTGGCACCACGACGGGTACCGGTGGCGGCAGCGGTGGCGGCACAGCCCTGCTCACGGCGACGCCGAGCTTTCTTACGACGCCCGGCTCGCACCTCTGTGTGAGCAAGGCGTTCGAGGTCACCGTTTCCGGCAAGCTGATCCGCCGCGTCGTCTTCTCGTTCGCTGGCCATGTAGTCGCGACACGCACCACGGCCCCGTTCACGGCATCAGTCGATCCTGGCACTGGGACGCACATGCTGAAGGCGCACGTCACGTTTTCCGGCACCACGCCGGCAAAGACACTCCACATTCCGGTCAAATCGTGCAACAGCGCGGTCCGGTCCGTGAAGCCGGTCGCAGGCAGCGGCGGCTTCACCGGCTGACGAACGCGTTCTCGGTGGGGCCGGCCCAGCGCCGGCCCCACCCGACCGTGCTCGGCTCCTCTCTGATGAGACGACTACTGACAACCATCTCCTGCCTGCTCTTGGGCGTCGCCTTTGCGCAAGGCGCGCAAGCAGCGACACCGCTGCAGATCGCGCCCCAGCAGGAGCTCGTGGGGCTCCTACACAGCGCCAGTGTTCGCGCCAGTCCGGACGGTTCGGTGGAGGAGACGGTCGCCGCGAACCGGCCGATCACACGCGAGCGCACGGTCCTGCCGGTGCTCGCGGCAGTGATCGACAACAGCGTCGATGCGAAGGGTCAACTGTGGTTGCAGGTGCGCCTCCCGGGTCGCGTAGTCGGGCAGCAGGCGCCGCCCGAGACAGGTTGGATCAGCGCGTCGAGCACGCTGATCTCGACCACCGCCTGGCACCTTGTCGTCGAGCTCGGCGCTCGTCGCGTGCTGGTCTACGACGCAGGCGTGCGCGTGCGTAGCTATGAGGCAGTCGTCGGTAAGCCCTCAACGCCGACACCCACCGGGGAGTACTTCGTCGAGGAGAACGTGAAGATGGCGGCCGGCGCCCCGGGTGCGCCGTTCGCACTCGCCAGCAGCGACCGCTCGGCCGTGCTGCACGAGTTCGAGGGTGGCCCAGGCCAGATCGCGATCCACGGAATCGAGAACCTCGGCGGCACACTCGGCACCGCCGAGTCTCACGGCTGCATCAGGCTCGCCACGAGCGCCATCACCTGGATCGCCGCGCGCGTCGGGCCGGGAGTGCCGATCACGATCGTCTGAACGGCGCGGCGGGCGCGACGATCAAGCGCGCGTTTGAATGCCCACGCCGCTTGGAAGTGCCGGCTCGCTCGCCTCGCCTACCCGGCGCTCGACCTCGTGGCGCCCCTGCCGCGCGGCTTGGATTGAGACATCGGTAGGCGTCAACGACGCCGTGTCCTCGAGGTCGAGCACGACGCTCATCCGATTTCGTCGCCCGACGCGGGGGCGATTCGTGTCCTCGACGGGGAGCAGGCGCACAGGCAGCGCAAATACGCGGATCGCGACCAGCTCACCGTCCGCGGTGAGGCTGGCGTGCACGTTCAGCCACCGCACCCTTCCGTCCCTCGCGAGCAGCCGTCCGATGCCATCGAACGAGACGCGGGGCCCCGCGACCAGCCGGCAGAATTCGTGAAGCGATCGCGCGCGGTCCTCGGGGTGGACAAAGTCGAGCAGCCTGGCGCCGTCGAGCTCGCCCGGCGCGCATGCGAGCAAATCGCAGAACGCCGCCGTCGCGCTCACGACCCGCCCGCGCTCCTCGCCGGTCGTGCCGATCAGCGCCTTCGTGACCGGCCGCGCCTCGTAAAACCGGCTGAGGTCCATCCACGGATGTTCGAGCACAATTCAAAAACGCGCCTCACGTAATTTAGGCTCAAGTTCAGCGGATCAAGCATGAGTCTCGGTCGCCCCGCCGAAGCACGTCCACAGCAGGTGAGGCGACCACGTACAGGGCGATCGCCACCGTCCCCCGAGGGAGTAGGCGACGAGCTCGTCCTGCCGTTTCGTCGAGCCGTTCGGAGCGCCTGCGCCGACGATCAGCATGTCCTTCGTAACGTCCTACCGACGCTGACGTGTGGGCGACTTTCGCCGCCGGCCGCGCCGTGCTTTTCTTTGACTACAGCGGCGGGTCGAGGATCGTCGTATCAACCAACGAAGGTCCGAAAGCCACGATCCGAGCAATCATCCGGCGTTATGCGCCAAGGAGAGCGAGATGCAGATCACACGAAACTCCATAGACAGCGCGACGGGGCCAAGCGAGTGGTTCACCGGTGTTGTCCACGTCGACACCGTCGCCACGCCGGCCGCGGCGTCTCGTTTGTCGGCGAGCAGTGTCCACTTCACGCCGAGCGCCCGGACCGCGTGGCACACGCACCCCAACGGACAGACGATCTACGTCACCGAGGGCATCGGACGCTGTCAGCGTCGCGGCGGGCCGATCGAGGTCATCCGACCCGGCGACCGCGTCTTCTTCGAGCCCGGCGAACACCACTGGCACGGCGCTGCTCCCAATCGCTTCATGACCCACCTAGCGATGCTCGACGTCGACGATGACGGCAACAACGCCACCTGGGGAGAACACGTCACCGACGAGGAATACCACGCCGCGCGCGCGACGTAGCCGGCGCGATAGCAGCCGCAGGTAGAGGAGCGCCTCACGGAGATGACAAGTTCGCCGAATGGCTCGAGAGTCAGGGCATGACCGAAACCTTCACGGTTGAGGAGTCCGTGCATTAGCGGCGAGGCCCGAGAACGTCTTTGTGTACTTCACCGACCCCGCCCTTTATGTGCAATGGATGGAGTCGTGGACGCTCATGCGAACCAGGCCCGGACGTATCGTCGCGGCGCTCGAAAGTCGGCTCGAGCGTTGCAGTACGGTGTCCTACCGCTGGGCCACCTGACCGGGCCGTTTGGCAGTCTGACGCTCGCCAACCAAAACGCGCGGGCGCAATGGTACTTAGCAGAAAGCGACGAACAGGGCGATTGTTATGACATCCGTTAGCGCACCGACCACAACACTGCTCCACTCCCCGCGCGCGAAGAACCTCGCGCTGGCGCTCCTGGCGATGACGCAGTTCGTCGTCGTGATCGATGCGTCGATCGTAAACGTCGCGCTGCCCTCGATCGGCTCCCATCTGCACTTCTCGCGGACCGACCTCTCGTGGGTGGTGAATGCATACACCCTCACCTTCGGCGGGTTCCTGATGCTCGGGGGCCGGATGGCAGACCTGCTCGGGCGCAGGCGGATGTTCATCGTCGGCCTGGTCCTGTTCTCGATCGCCTCGTTCGCCGGTGGTATAGCCCAGTCGGAGGGATGGCTGCTCGCCGCTCGGGCGGTCCAAGGCATGGGAGCGGCGATCGTTTCGCCGGCGGCGCTCTCGATCCTGGTCACGACCTTCGCTGATGGCGCCGAGCGGAACCGGGCGCTCGGGATCTGGGGTGCCGTTGCGGGCGCCGGCGGTGCGGCCGGCGTGCTGCTCGGCGGGATTCTCACCAGTGGCCTGAGCTGGCGCTGGGTGTTGTTCGTCAACGTCCCGATCGGAATTGCAGCTGCCGCGCTCGCGCCGCGGACACTCCCCGAAAGTCGCGCTGATGATGGATCGAGATCATTCGACCTGCCTGGCGCCGTGACCGTTACCGTGGGCCTCTCGCTGCTCGTCTACGCGATCGTGGACACGGTCAATGACGGCTGGGGATCGACGGCGACGCTACTGCGACTTGCTGGTGCCGTCGTTCTGTTGACCGCCTTCCTGATCATCGAGGGGCGCGAGCGCCATCCGCTGATGCCGTTCTCGATCTTCCGCCTGCGGACCCTGCGCGGAGCGAACATCGTCGGGCTCCTCATTGGCATGTCCCTCTTCTCGATGTTCTTTTTCATCTCGCTGTACCTCCAGGACGTCTTGCACTACTCGCCGATCAAGACCGGTATCTCGTATTTACCGCTGGCGGTCGGGATCATCATCTCGGCGGGAGTGGCGTCGCAACTGATAACACGCGTGGGCTTCAAGATGCCGCTGATCGTGGGCCTCCTGTCGATTGCCGGCGGACTTGTCTGGTTCGCCCAGGTGCCAGGCACCGGGGGCGCGTTCTTGGCGGATGTGCTCGGTCCGTCGATTCTGGCTGCGGTCGGACTCGGGTTCGCCTTCGTGGCGGTGACGACAGCTGCGGTGGCAGGGACCGAGCCGCACGAGGCTGGCCTCGCCTCAGGTCTGATCAACACCGCTCAGCAGGTCGGCGGCGCGCTCGGCCTGGCGATCCTCGCGACGATCGCCAACAGCCGAACCCGGTCACTGTTGCACTCGGGCGTTGCGGTTCACGCGTCGGTTGCCTTGACTAAGGGATTCGATCGTGCGTTTCTAGTCGGCGCCGGCTTCGCGGTCCTCGGGGTGATCCTGGCGGCGTTATTGATCTCCTCGCGTGACAGCCGAGAGCACTCGGACGCGGCCCGCAGCGGCGACGCAGCTGCCGTGTCCGTGCCGGCAAGCTGACGACATTCGCGAGCGGACGTGCTCGCTTTCACGCGCCAGGCTGCCGCACAACCCGAACGGCCGCGCTCCTAGCCCGCTCATGCCGGCTCGGCTCCGGTGTGGCGAAGCAGCTCGAGGCCGTCGAGGATCAGATCGAGCCCCCATGCGAACTCGACAGCGTTGTCGTACCCGGACGCGGGGAGCTTCGTTACGACCTCGACGAGGTATGGGTAGTCGTCGAGTGCGCCGATCGTCTCCGCCCTCCTCTGTGCGGCTTCTCCGGCTGACTCGGGTGTCTCGAAGCCGAGATCCCTCTCCTGCAGGGCGAAGCCGTAGATGTAGGCGTCCTGGGCCGAGTAGGCGTGGACCGCCATGTCGAACGAGAACCCCGCCTCGCGCAGGCAGCCCATTACCGCGTTGTGATTTCGAAGGTTCGCCGGCCCCGGGTGCCGCGACTCCATCATCCCTATCGCCCACGTGTGGCGTTGCAGCGCTTCGCGTGTCGACGTGGCCCGGCGGCGCATTGCGGAGCGCCAGTCGAGGTCCCCGGACGGGAGCTCAATCTCGGCGAAAACGATGTCGACCATGCCGTCGAGGAGCGCATCCTTGTTGGCGACGTGCTTGTAGAGCGCCATCGGCACGACGCCGAGCTCCTGTGCGAGCCCGCGCATACTGAATGCCTCGAGGCCGGCGTCGTCGGCGAGCGCGACGGCGGCCTGCAGCACACGTGCTCTGCTGAGCGGTGGTCGGCGCGTGTTTGGCTGGTTGGGCATGGCGCTTGACAAGTGTACGGCGTACACCTATAGTCCCGACCGGAGTGTACGCCGTACACCTGACAGAAAGGCATCGCATGAACGCCGACGCGCCGTATCCCGTCCAGTACTCGGTCGACTACCCGGACCGCCCGCTCAACCGTCTGAGCACTTTCTTTCGCCTGTTGCTGGTCATCCCGATCGCGATCGTGATCGGCCTCATCGAGGGCGGCGGCTACGCCTACGGTGGCGGGAGGGCCGCCGGGGCTATCGGCGCTGCCGGCCTGGTCGTGCTGCCCACGCTGCTGTTGATCGTGTTTCGCCAGAAGTACCCGCGCTGGTGGTTCGACTGGAACCTTGAGCTGATGCGGTTCTCAGCCCGGGTGGGTGTCTACCTGGCGCTGATGGAGGACCGCTATCCGTCTACGGACGAGCATCAGGCGGTGCATCTCGACTTTGCCTATCCCGACGCCCGCAACGACCTCAACCGCTGGCTCCCGTTGGTCAAGTGGCTGCTCGCCATACCGCACTACGTTGTCCTGTTCTTCCTCTACATCGCGGCGGTGTTCGTCGTGATCGCGGCCTGGTTCGCGATCCTGTTCACAGGTCGCTTCCCGCGCGGGATGTTCGAGTTCCTCGTCGGCGTCGGCCGCTGGACGAACCGGGTGATCGCCTACGCCCACGTGCTGGTCACCGATCGCTACCCGCCGTTCCGCCTCGCCCCATAGCTCACGTCGGTACGTGCGCGGACGCGACCGCCGTGATCATGCCCAAATCGGGCCTGATCACGGCTCTCGCAATGCTCAAACAAGCGACGTGGCCACCGCCTATCCGCGATGTTTGAGCTCTGTCTAGGACAGTTGGAGTATCGATAGGATGTTGCTGGCGGGATCCTTGAACCAGGCGATTAGCGGTCCCGCGTCCCTGGAGATGCCGTTCTCGTCCTGCACGATGCCCTCGTAACGCTCGAACTCGATCCCGCGGGCGTTCAGCTCTTCGACGGCGAGTTCGATGTCGTCGACTGGGAAGTTCAGGATCGTGAACGTCGCCGGCGTGTGGTGCTGTTTCGGGTAGATCAGCGTGTCCCGATCGCCAGCGATGTGCAGCGTCAGCAGGCCGTTCTCCTCAGACACCCGCACTCCAAGCGTCTCACCGTAGAACTTCTTTGCGCTTGCGATGTCGTCGACCGAAAACCCGCTGAACGCCTTGGTGTTCTCGAACATGGTGCTCCCTTCTCGAGTGTCGTCGTCTGCGTTTCACTGCTCACATGACGCCCCGCCGCATTGTTCCCTCTGCTGCGGTCGACTCGCAGCGAAAACGCGAGCTCTGAACTGGTTACCGCGACCGCGGCCGCGGTCGCGCCTCGTCGGCGAGGTCGCTGAGCAGTGCGTGGGAGTCTGATAGGGCGGAGGTGAGGATTTCCTTGGCAATGGCGAGGAGTTGTGAGATGCGCGGGTCCCTGATGCGGTAGTAGACGCTTGTGCCAACCCGGCGGCTGTCAAGGACGCTCTGTTGGCGCAGGGCGGCAAGGTGCTGCGAGGTGCCGCTGGAGTCGAGTTCTAGCTCGGCTTGGAGGTCTCCGACGGTTCGTTCGCCGTCGCGGAGGAGTTCGAGAATGCGGATCCGCAGTGGATGGCCGAGCACCCGGAAGAGCTGGGCTTTGACGACGTAGACGGGGTCCGAGCGCACGTGTGCTGCGCTGGGATCGGCTGGCGGTGCGGAGGGGCTGCGGCGCGAGGGCATGATCTTAGAAGATTAGAGGACGATGCGGCCGCCCCGCGCCTTTTCCGACGCGGCCGCCCCGCACCTTTTCCGATGCGTGGTCTCGTCGACTTTGGCGCGTTCGGCAAACGCATGAGCTTATATTCTTAATACTCAATAAGATTGGCTGGAATACCGATAAACGATTTGACGGAAGTTACGTCGACGCAGCACGAGCCGCCGGGGCTCGGTCAGCCCCGTTGGTAGGGTCACCTATGTCGGGTTACACGCAGTGGGTCACGGGGATCGCGCGGCGGTCCGACGCAGTCTGCAAACGGTGGGCGCGGGCCCTCGGAGTTGGAGCGCTCGCAGGCAGCCTGCTGTTCGCCGGCCTCGGGTCGGCAGTCCCGTCCGCCCTCGCCGCTTCGGCGACCACCGTGAATCTCGGGCAGGCAGCGACCTACGCTGTGTTGAGCGGCGCCTCCGTCGGCAATACCGTCAACGGCGTCGGCGCCCCCTACACGACGCTGCGTGGTGATCTGGGCGTCAGCGTGAATTCGCAGCCGACCGGCTTCCCGCCCGGTCTGGTCACCGGCGCGACCCGTGTCGGCACTGGGGCGACGCCGGCCTACACAGACCTAGTTGCGGCTTACAACGACATCGTCGCTCGGACGGGCGGGACGGTGATCGCGGGCGATTTGATCGGTCTGACTCTCCCGCCCGGCCTGTACTCCGCGGCTGGCGCGGTGTCAGACACAGGGACGCTGACGCTCGACGGTGGCGGCGACCCTAACGCGGTCTTTGTCTTCCAGATCGGCGGGGCGCTCAACCTGGCGGCGGGAGCCCAGGTCACGCTCACCAACGGCGCCCAGGCGTCCAACGTGTTCTGGCAGGTCAACGGCGCCGCCGCGGTTGGCGCGAACGCGATGTTCTCGGGAACGATCCTGGCACACGACGCGATCGCCGTGGGTGCCGGCAGTGAGGTCAACGGTCGCGCGTTGGCCCTCACTGGCGCGATCTCGCTCAACTCCGACGAGTTCTACAGCGCTCCGCCCACGGTCACCGTAGCCGATGGGGCGACCGCGATCACCAACAACGCGACCCCGACGATCAGCGGCACGACCGATCTGGAGGCCCCGGGGGTCGTGACTGTGACGATCGCCGGAAAGGTCTTCACCGCGACCCCGTCGGGAGGCGCCTGGTCGGTGTCGTCGACGATCCTGGCGAACGGCACCTATCCGGTTGTTGCATCGGTGATTGACGGGGCAGGCAACACGGGGAGCGCCACCCAACAACTAACGATCAACACGGTCCCGCCAGTCGTCACGATCACCGGCGGCAGCACAGCGACAACCAACGACGTCGATCCGACGATCACAGGGACCTCCAACGCCTCGCCCGGTACGACGGTCACGGTGTCAGTCGCGAGACAGACGATGACGACGCTCCTACAAGCCAACGGCACATGGAATACGACCCCGGCTCCTCTCGGTGACGGCACCGGGGCGGTCGTCGCCTCGGCGCCCGATCCCGCCGGCAACGTCGGGAGTGCCAAGCAGACGCTCACGATTACTACCGGTACCACCGCCGGCTCCGGCGGCAGCGGTCCAACAGGCGCCACCACCGCCCCAACGAGCACCGGCCTGCGCCTAACGGTGTCGCTGTCTACCGCCCGGATCAAAATCGCCGCCGGCAAACCGGTGCGCGTGCCATTTGTCATCAACGCCCCGGCCAAAGTGACGCTGACCGTTATGCGCGGCAAAACGGTCGTCGCCACCCTCTGCGTCACGCGCCAGCGAGCCGGTCGCGGATCGCTCACCTGGAACGGCAAGATCAAACAACTGGAGGCCCCCAAAGGGGCCTACAAAATCATGATTCGAGCCACGTCACTAACCAGCAACTCCGCCCACGCCACGACCACGCTACAGATCGCTTAGCCGCCGCCCGGATCTGGCACGGCCGACACCCGCCACCGCTCCGGGCACAAGCAGCAAAGGCGCGCGCGCCGCGCGATAACGGAGGCTCGGTCGTGGGCGAGGCTGTCGGGGAAACATTCCAGGGCGGGTAGCCGTGGACGGGCAGCGGTGATGGACGGGCTGCGTCTGCTGTGATCGCTCAGGTCACCCGGTGGCTGCTGCTATCTGGTGGCTGTGGAGCTTTCCGAGGTTGTGGGTGGCGGCGATCAGTCGCCATTCCGATAGCGCGGCGGCGCGCCCACGGCGCTGGAAGCGATCGATCCGCCGGTTGTGTTTGGTGTGTCCGAACACGGGCTCGACGGTCTGTTTGCGCTGCTGGTAGAGCGCGTGCCCGAGCTCGGTCTTCAGCACGCGGCGCATGTGGTCAAAGAGCCCGCCGGTCCATCCGGCGCGGGGTTCCTCTTTGAGGTCGGAGTCGGGTGGAACCAGGACCTGGGTGCCGTTGCTGACGATCTTTTCCATCTGGCGTTTGTGCCAGTAGCCGGCGTCAGCGACGACGACCCCGGGACGCTCGCTGACGCCGGCCCACTCGAGGTCACGCAGCGCAGCCTCGAATACCGGCTCGAGGTGCCCGAAGTCCGATGATGCGCTCGTGATCTCCGCGGCGACGATGATCTGCTCAGCGGTGACTGCTGCTTGGGCGTTGTAGCCCTGGATCGTCGGCTGCCCCTTTGTGCGCATCACCCGCGAGTCAGGATCGGTGATGTTCACAGACCCCTCGGGGATCAACGGCGGCGTGTACGGATCCGGGCGAACGCCGAAGCGCCTGCCGTCGCTCATTACGCCGCGCGCGCGGTAGGCCTCATAGGCCGCATTCGCAGCAACCTCGACCGCGAGCTGTTCCTCCAGGCGGCGCTTCGCGTCGGCGAGCCGCTCGATGCGCGAGCGAGCAACCGCCCTTGCGTCGCGTTCGCGCTGCTCATCCAGCTGGCGGCGACCGTTGCGAAGCCAACCACGCCGTCCCTCAGCGTGCTTCCCAAGCCGCTCGAGATCAAGCTCGACCGCCCGCTCAACGACCGCCGACGCGTCGCGCTCGGCGGCAGCCTTCTTCTCATCGAGGCGCTGCTTGGCCTCTGCCAGCGCTTGGCGGCGGCTCTCGCGCGAGCGAAACCGCTCCGGCAGCTCATCACCACGCGCGTCCCCGTGACGCTCGTCCTCCTCGCGATCAATCCGCTCAGCCTCATCGAGGATCTCGGCGACGATCCCGTGATAGGAGCGGTTCTGATCGCGCGACGCGCTCGCCCGAACCTTCGTGCCGTCGATCGCGATCACACCAACCGACACAAGGCCCGCCTCCTGGCAGAGCGCGAGGACCTCGACAAACAGCTCGCTGATCGCGACCTCGTGCCGGCGGCGAAACTCGGCGATCGTCGAATGATCAGGAGCGCGCATCGCCGTGATCAGCTTGTACGTGACGTCCTCCCGGCAGGCGCGCTCGATCCCCCGCGAGGACCGATTCCCGCGCGCGTACGCATACATCAGCAGCTCGACCATCATCTCCGGGTCATACGCCGCGCGACCCTGCCCGTTCGCCCGGTAAGCCCCATAGAAGCTGGTCAAATCCATCTTCTCCACCGCGCCCACGACAGTCCAGACGAGGTGGTCGTCCTCGACCCAATCCGCCAGCGACGGCGGCATCAACAACACCTGCCGGCGATCACACGACAAGAAGTTCTGGCTCATCCAGAAATCTTCTTAAACCCGCCAGACAGCAACCGCTAAACCCGACAGCCTC
>PKXY01000037.1 GCA_003132505.1 Solirubrobacterales bacterium | reverse complement strand
ACGGCGGTGCTTCCTGGCAGTCATCGGGTTACCTCCTCTTCCGGGTCGAACAGCTCCTCGACCGGCATCACAAACACTCGTGCGATCCGAAACGCGAGCGGTAAGGACGGTGAGTAACGGCCGTTCTCGATCGAGATCACCGTCTGGCGCGAGACACCAAGCACCGCGGCGAGCTCAACCTGAGACATGCCCCGCTCGACCCGCTGCTCCCGAACCCGATTTCGCATCAGGTAAAGGTACCTTGACACAGGCTGAATGTCAAGGGCGCTTTACCTGCAGGACGGCTACGCGGTCCGCCGAACAACAACAGCCCCGCATGATTAGGCGATCGCAGGATCGCCGACTCGCTCGGGCGAGGGCGGCCCCATGACCGCTCCCCCCCAAAACGCAGGCACGCCCCCCGGACGGCCTAGCCGTGACCACTCGCGCGAATTGCGAGCGTCTGCTGGGTCTCGCTTCAGATGCTCGCCCTGGACGAGATCCAGGTCAGAGGCCACACAGAGCCAGTGCTTCTGCATGACCTGCGTGAGCGGGCGGGAGCCGGCCTGCCGCTACCAGGTTCGCCACCAACTGAAAACGGCGAGTCCACCCCCAACGAGTGGGCATAGCGACGGTTATCGGGCATCAGGCGGGGCGCAGCCCGGCGCGTTCCGATCAGAGCATCAGTCGCGATGTTCCATGTCCGGGGCTCCTTGCTGCCAAGGGGTCGCTCACCAAGGTAGCGTGCGCGGGAGTCCGAAGTGGGGCAGTATGCCGTGGTTGCCGAAGCGGGTGATGGCTGAGATCTGGGTGCCTTCGAGGGTGAGCACGAATACTCCTCGGGCGTGGGCAATCTCCGTGTGTGGGTCTTTGAGGTAGAACGCGAACGCGGGTTGGCTGTTCGCGCGGGTAGGTACCAGTCGGATGCGGCTGGCGTCGTGAACCCCGTACGCCATGGCGAGGAATCGCGCGATGGCGTCGGGGCCTTGGTACTCGTAGGGTTCGGGTGGCATCGTCAGCCAGGCGTCGTTGGTGAGTAGCGCGACGACGCGGTCGATGTCTCCGCTTTCGAACGCGTCCGCGAACGCGCCGACTAGCTCGCGCTCGGCCGGCGAGTCTGGCAGTGGCGCGCGTTCCGACCTCGGCGGTTGGAGTGGTTCGAGCGTCGCTCTGGCGCGTTGCAGCGCGCTGTTGACCGATACCTCGGTTTGGCCAAGCATGCTTGCGACCTCGGCGGCGTGGAAGCCGAGCACATCGCGCAGCACGAGTGCCGCCCGTTGTCGTGGCGGGAGGCGTTGGAGCGTGGTGAGGAACGCGAGCGTCAGGGTCTCTTTGGCTTCGTAGCGGGCGTCGGGACCGGGCGTGGTATCGGGCACGCCTTCGAGCAGCGCGTCAGGGTAGGGCTCGAGCCATGTGATCTCACCAAGCCGTGTGGGTTCGGGCGCTTCGAACGCGAGAGCGGTCGCACCTCGCTGCGCAGCGCGCCCTGTGTCGCGCAGCACGTTCAGGCAGCGATTGGTGGCGATCCGGTACAGCCACGCGCGCAGCGAGTCCCGGTCCTCGTAGCGTTCAAATGCGCGCCAGGCCGCCAACAGGGTCTCCTGGAGCGCGTCCTCGGCGTCCTGCACGGAGCCGAGGATCCGATAGCAATGCAACTGCAGTTCGCGACGGTACGGGTCGGTGAGCTCGCGAAACGCCTGCTCGTCTCCCGCGCGGGCGCGCGTGAGCGTTCTCTCGGTCACGAGAGCAGTCTCGCACAGCCTGTTCCTCTGGCCGCATCGTTACGAACAACACCGTCAGGACCCGAAAGTCATCGGTGAGTTCCTCACAGCGGCCGGGTTTGAACGGTTAGGAACAACCGTCCGACCACCCCGACGACAAGAAGGAGACTCAACGATGTCCACCACAGAGGTCGCACGCAAGACAGTTCTGGTGACCGGCGCCAACCGCGGGCTCGGGTTGGCGCTCGTCGATGAGGCCCTGCGGAGGGGCGCGAAGCGGGTGTATGCAGCATCACGCCAGCCGTTCGCCCACCCGGATGGTCGCGTCACGCCCATGATCATGGACGTGACCGACTGGACGCAAATCAAGCGGGCTGCCGAGAGCGTCGAATCGCTCGACGTCCTGATCAACAACGCCGGCATCTCGTTGCCCGATGACCTGAACAGTCGGGGCGCGTTCGAGCAGCACTTCGACGTCAACGTCTACGGCCCATTGATGGTGACCCAGGCGTTCCTGCCGTCGCTGACTCGTAGCAGGGGGCGGATCGTCAACGTCGTCTCGATTGGCGCGTTCGCCGCGGTGCCGGTCCTTCCGGCCTACTCGGCCTCGAAGGCAGCAGCGTTCTCGGTGACACAGTCGCTGCGCGCACTCCTGGCCGGACAGGGCGTGAAGGTTCACGCCGTCCTGCCCGGTCCGATCGACACCGACATGATCCGCGACCTCCCAATCCCGAAGGCCTCGCCCGAGTCGGTCGCGCGAGCGACCTTCGACGGACTGGAGAACGAGGAGGAGGAGATCTTCCCCGACGCGTTCTCGCAGATGCAGGCCGAGAGCTGGCGCATAGGCGCCGCCAAGGAGCTCGAGCGCCAGAACGCAGGGCTCGTCGCACAGCTGGCGCTAGCGGCCTGACCGCCCAACAAAGAGTCCCATCAGCTCGCCCACATTCCCGAATCTGGCCCGCGATCGGTGCGACGGTCGCGGGCCAGCGCGACCTTCGCGTTGGTGTGCAGGTCGCGGTCGTCGCAGACGCCCACCCAAATGGCCAACAAGGAGTCCATTCAATGCCCGAGACACGTAGCGAGTACAACGCCAACATCATCAGCGAGTTCCACGCCAACCAGGGACGCGTTGGCGGCATCTGGGAGGAAACCCCACTGCTCTTGCTCCATCACAGCGGCGCGAAGTCCGGTGCGAGCCGAGTCAACCCGGTGGCCTACCTGCCCAACGATCCGGGCTACCTGATCTGGGCCGCAAACGGCGGCGCGCCAAACCACCCCGACTGGTATCACAACGTCAACGCGCATCCGGCCACCAGGATCGAGGTTGGCAGCGAAGTGATCGAAGTCGTCGCCGAAGAGGCGAGCGGCGAGGAGCGCGAGCGGCTCTTCGCAAAAGCAACCAAACGCTACCCACAACTCGCTGAAGTCGCGAGCAAGACCCACCGGGTAATCCCGATGATCATCCTCACACCCCGGCGGCGTGGCTGACACCGTCCCAGTCGGCGAACTACCACGGCGGTCGCGTCGGCCTCGCCGACGCAGCAACGAACACTTCCAGAGCACCAACCGCAGAACATAGAAGGAGGCAACCATGCAAGACGACGCCACCACGATGGCCGCCGACGCCATACCCGATCGACCGCTGATCGTAGACCGCGCCACGTGGCAGGCCGAAGTGGACGAGCTGCGGACCCGAGAGAAGGCGCACACGCGCGCAGGTGACGCGCTCGCCGCTGCCCGGCGCAGGCTGCCGATGGTCGAGGTCGACCCGACCATCACCGTGATCGGCCCGGGCGGGCCGCTCACGCTGCTCGACGCGTTCGAGGGCCGCGAGCAGCTCATCGCCTACTACCACATGTGGTACGCCGGACAGCCCGCTGCCGAGCAGTGCGAAGGCTGCACATTCTTCAACGGGCAGGTCCACGAGCTGGACTATCTGCACTTCCGCGACGTCACCTACGCCACGTTCTGCCAGGGCCCGTACGAGGAGAGCGTCCGCTACCGCGACTTCATGGGCTGGACCATGCCCTGGTATTCGGTGGAGGATTCCGCTGAGGCCCTGCTCGCGGGGCGCAGGGTGAACAGGTTCTACTTGGTGTGCTACCTGCGGCGCGGCGCCCGCGTGTTCGAGACCTACTGGACCAACGGCCGGGGGGTCGAGACGATGGACAACACCTACGGCCTCTTGGACCTGACCGTCTACGGCCGGCAACAGACCTGGGAGGACTCGCTCGCCGGACGGCCACAACTCCGCGATCTGATGCGTAGCGATGGTCGTCCAACGGCACAGTGGTCCCGCCTACAAGCCGGACGCTCCGACGACCTCGGCATTACCGGTCCCTGACCGGCATCCGCCACGGCGAATCAGAACGACCGGTTCGACTGCCTGAGAGTCAAGCCCGTCTCGAACATCTCAGGCCTACCCGCGGCGGCGCTTCACTAGCTCGCGTACTCGTCGTGGCGGTGCCACCAGGCGTCGCGCGCCTCGTTGCGCCCGCGCGGCGCGCGGTCGAGCAGCTGGTACATGCCCCAGATGCCGTCGATCCCGCGAGCGTAGGCAGAATAGGCGTGGTAGACGCTGCCGTCCTCGAGCGCGAACGCGGACAGCCCGGGCTGCTCGCGGCGGTAGGTCGCCCAGTCGACGCCCGTGCCCTCGAGGAAGCCCTTCGGCCATTCCGCGCCCTCGGCCGAGGCGATCTCGCCGCGCAGGTCGATCGGGCCGAAGTTGTACTCGCCCTGGCCTGAGCGCTCCTGCTCCTCGGTCAGTCCCGCCTGGAAGTCGTAGTTGAACTCGCTCTCGTACGACGATGCCCACGGGAAGCTCCAGCCCATGCGCTGCTTGTAGCTCTGGATCTTCGCCAGCGGCGCCCGCGAGATCGCCCAGAAGGCGACATCGTGGTGCTGGAGGTGCACGACCGACCCGTTGAACCCGTCGGCGATCGTCGAGCACGTCTTGCAGCCGTTCTCGTAGTCGGCGCCGAACATGAAGTGGTACACGAGGAGCTGCGAGCGTCCGCCGAACAGGTCCGCGAGCGACGCCCTGCCCTCGTCGGTGTCGAACGTGTACTCCTGCTCGACCGCGACCCACGGCAGCTCCTGGCGGTGGCGCGCGAGCTCGTCGCCGCGGCGCGTGTGCTCCTTCTCCGCGTCGAGCAACTCGAGCCTCGCCGCGAGCCACTCCTCGCGCGTTCCAACCTTGTGCTCAGGCATTGGGCCTCCTCACATCATCGGCGTGTAGGCAGGGACGGAAGCGGGCGAGACGATCAGCAGGATGCCGAGCGCGAGGACCGCCAGCGCGACCGGGACGTCGAGCGCGGCGCGCGGCGGCAGGAGCTTCTGCGCGACGATCACGACCGCGAGCACGACCATCCAGGTCACGCTCATCACACCGAGCGCGACGAGCACCGCCATCAGCCCGACGCTCGAACCGACGCACTCCACCCCAAAGCCAAGCCCGGGGGTGTTCCGCTCGCGGCAGCGCGCCCTGAAGTAGCGCTTGATCGGCGAAAGCTCATACACGCCGGCCGCGATCACGATCGCACCGGCCGCGTTCGAGCCGGGCGGGCTATAGATCTCGTACAGCACGATGCCGAAGAGTGTCCAGACGGCAATGTAGGAGCACAGGAACAGCGGCACCCCGCGCACGCTCACGCGCGTCTGCCTGACGACCGCTGGCACCGCCCCCGGCAGCATCATCGCCGCCATCATCGCCACCCACACACCGACGAAGAAGCCGAGCGAGCCGAGGCCGGTCGTGCCGCCGATCGCCATTGCGTGCGAACCAATGCTCATCGAGTCCATCTGGCGGACCGCGATGACCCAGCAGGCGGCCGCGAGCGCGAGCGTCGTCAACGCTGCTGCGACCGCGGCTGTCCTGGC
>PKXY01000038.1:2376-5724 GCA_003132505.1 Solirubrobacterales bacterium | reverse complement strand
CCGGCGTCGATGTGCGCCATGATCCCGATGTTGCGGGTCTTTTCTAGGGAGAAGGCTCTTGGCATTTTGGGCTATCGCAGTTCGACTGGAGTGGTCCGAGGCCTGCTTGAACGCGGTCGCTGAGAGGGCAAAAAAATAGGCCCGCAGGCCTATGAACACGCTTGTCCAGCCCTCGGTCGCGTTTGCTATGCGCTCGTGGTCTCCATGGTCGTAGGGCAGCGGCGAGCGCGCTCACGCACGCGTCGCCACACTCGGCGGATCATAGCAGGGCGCCCGTGATCGCCGGCGCTAGCGCAGCGGCCGATCGGCTACCAGCGGTAGTGCGCGAAGGCCTTGTTGGCCTGCGCCATGCGGAAGATGTCGTCCTTGCGCTTATAGGCCCCGCCCTGCTGCGACTGGGCGTCAAGCAGCTCACCGGCGAGCCGCTGGGCCATCTGCTTCTCGCGGCGTGTGCGTGCGTGCTCGACGAGCCAGCGAACGGCCAGCGTGCGCGCGCGGGCGGCCGGAACCTCGACCGGGACCTGGTAGGTGGCGCCGCCGACGCGACGCGAGCGCACCTCAAGCGAGGGCGTCAGGATCTTGATCGACTCCTCGAGCGCCTCGACCGGCTCCTTGCCGGTCCGCTCGGCGATGATCGCGAGCGCGTCGTAGACGATCCGCTCGGCGGTGGACTTCTTGCCGTCGACCATCACCTTGTTGATGACCTGGGTGACGATGCGAGAGCGGTGGACCGGATCGGGCGCGACCCGGCGAATCTGTGCTGCTGCACGGCGCGGCACTAGCTGACCATTAGCCCTTCTTGACGCCGTACTGCGAGCGCGCCTTCTTGCGGTCGCTGACCCCGGCCGCATCGAGCGCACCGCGGACGACCTTGTAGCGCACGCCTGGCAGATCCTTGACGCGACCGCCGCGCACGAGCACGACAGAGTGCTCCTGCAGGTTGTGGCCCTCACCGGGGATGTAGGCCGTGACCTCGATCGAGCCGGTGATCCGCACGCGCGCGACCTTGCGCAGCGCCGAGTTTGGCTTCTTCGGCGTCACCGTGTAGACGCGCGTGCAGACGCCGCGGCGCTGCGGCGCAGCGACCTTACGCTTGCGCCCGGCACCGGACTTCAGGCCCGGTGTTGCGAGCTTCTTCTTCGGTGGCTTGCGTCCGGTGCGGACTAGTTGGCTCGTGGTCGGCATGGGTGGCGGACCATAGCAAAGGATGACGGGCGCCCCGCCGACCGTTTGGCGAGGTATTCGCCGTCCGCGTCAGGATGCGGCTAGTGCGGCGCTCGCCTGCTGTGCGCGCTCGCCGCCGAACGAGGGCATCAGCGCTGCCGCAAACACGATGGCCAGCACGCCGATCGCCTGAATCGCGATGCCGATGGCACCGCTCGGCAGCGGATCGCCGAATACGAGAAAGCCGCCAGCGATCGCCGAGATGTTCGCCGTCGCGCTCGTGATCGCGATCACGGGCACGGCATCGCCGTCCTGCAGCGACTTGGCGGAGGCGAAGAAGGCGACAACCGAAGCGACCACGGTCACCGCCAGCCATGGGCTGAGCAACAGCCCGAGCACGCCGTGCGCGCCGGCGATTCCTGTCAGCGCCTTGATCGACACATCGGAGACCCCGAACAGGATGCCTGCGGCGGCGCCGAGCATCGTCCCGTGATGGCGACGCGGAGCGCCAGCCGACGGACCGACGATAAGGACCGCGCCGAGGCCGCAGAGCACCGCTTCGAAAGCGACCATGCCCGACGGCGAGAAGCTCGAGTGGGCGCCGCCGCCACCCGGAGCCGTGAGCGCAAACGCGGCGAGCCCGAGCGCCGTCAAGCCGAGTCCCAGCCATTGGCGGCGGTTGACCGTAAAGCCGAAGAAGCGGTCCGCCATCACCCCGACGAGCACGATCCCTCCTGCCAGCACGACCTGAACCGTCGTCAACGGAGCGAACGCCATCGCCGCCACGTGGAGCAGCCAGGCACCCACGGCCACAAGCATGCCGATCGTGAACCAGCGAGATCCGAACAGATCGCGGGCCGAGCGCAGCGGACTGCCCGCCCTGACCGCCGGCGCGAGCTTTGCGCCGCGCTGCTTGTAGAAGAACGCGAGGTTCGTCACGAGCGCGCAGCAGACCGCTAGAAGGATGCCAATCTGAATCATGTGTCCAAGTCCAAAGACGACGAAGGGGCCGAAGCCCCATTGCATCCTTCGTATCGACGCGCCGGTCGCCGCCCTGTAGATCAGACCGGTCAAACGTCTACAACCACCGGCGCACCAAGAAGGTTGCGGCAAACGGTCGCAGCGCTCGGTAAGCGCAGGTGAAAGGGCGCCTGCGGGGGCTCAGCCGAGGACGACTCCCAGCTCGGTGACGCGCCTGGCGATGTGGTGGGGTCGTGCGCTGGAGTCGTCGGGGAGGCCTCGACGGTGGCGGTCGATCCAGACGGCGCGAAGTCCGAGCTCCTGCGCGCCTATGACGTCCCAGTCGAGGTTGTCGCCGACCATCCAGGCATCGCCGGGAGCGCAGTCGACGGCGCGCAGCGCGCGCCAGTAGGCCTCCGGTTCCGGCTTGCCAACTCCGGCTTCCTCCTCGATTCCGATGTAGGCGAAGTGCTTCGCGAGGTCGAAGCGCTCGAGCTTGCGGCGCTGACCGGCCGAGTCTCCGTTGGTGATCATGCCGAGCGTGTGACCGGCTGCCACGAGGCCGGCGAGCATTTCCACCACACCGGGGAAGATCTCGAGCCGCTCGTCGCGAAGCGCCCTGTAGCGGGTCGCAAGCGTCCGCGCGAGTTGATCGTTAGGGCGACCGATCGTCTCGAGGGCCTGGCCGACGATCGCGCGAGTGGCCTCCATCAGGTCGGCGCGGCCGCGGCGGTGCCGGTCAGGATCAGCCCAGTACCAGGCGCCGACGCGCTTGATCGCGCTCCTCAGCTCCGCGGCCATGCCGTCGGCCTGATCGCTTAAGACCTCCGTGCAAGCGAGTTGCCAGCAGCGCTCGACAGCGGCGCCATCGAAGTCGATCAGGGTGTCGTCGAGGTCGAAGAAGATCGCCTCGCACGGGGCAAACCCGCTCCACGCCACGCACGGATCCTACGCGGTGGTGCGAGTGCGGTGCTGCCGGCCAACGACCGAGTTGTGTCGACCCTAGGTCTCCGCTGAGTCAGAGAATCGCAGCCTTCGTGGAGCCCAGCGNNCCACGAAGGACCGATTCCCACCTATTCCTCGCTGACGTCGAGCTCGGCGAGCTCCTCGGCGAAGCCGGGATCGTTGCCGAGCCCGATCTCCTCGAGCGACGCGAGATCGGCCTCGAAATCGGCGAAGCCACTCGATATGCCGAGCTCGGAGGCGAGATCGTCACCGCCGAGC
>PKXY01000038.1:0-2312 GCA_003132505.1 Solirubrobacterales bacterium | reverse complement strand
GGAAGGAGGCCGCCGAGAGGAAGGAGTCGGTGTTGAGCGACGCCTTCGTGATGCCGAGGATGATGTCCTCGAACTCGGCCGCCTCGCCGCCGTCCTTGGCGACCTGCTCGGCTGCCTTGGCGAACTCGAAGCGGTCCACGTACTGGCCGGGCAGGTAGTCGGTGTCGCCCTNNTGTCGTTGATGTCGACGCCCTGTGACTTGTAGACCTCCTGCACCTCCCGGACGAGGTACTGCTCGGTCTCCGTCCGCCCGCGAATCGCCAGCAGCTCGTGCGGGTAGAGCGAGCCCTCGTTGAGCTGCGTCCCGGCCTTGATCTTCTGTCCCGGCGTGACGAATACGCGCGTACGGCGCGGGAACTGGTGGCGATGCTCCTCACCGGCCTGGTCGGTGATGACGACGGTGAGCGCCTTGTCGGTCTCCTCGATCGTGATCACACCGTCCTGCTCGGCGATCTTCGCGAGCCCCTTCGGCTTGCGCGCCTCGAACAGCTCGACGACGCGCGGCAGGCCGTGCGTGATGTCCGCGCCGGCGACGCCGCCGGTGTGGAACGTCCGCATCGTCAGCTGCGTGCCCGGCTCGCCGATCGACTGCGCGGCGATGATCCCGACCGCGTCCCCGATCTGCGCGACCTGGCCGGTCGCCATTGCTCGCCCGTAGCAGGCCTGGCAGACCCCGGTGACCGCCTCGCACTTGAGCACGGAGCGGACCGGCACCATCGTGTTGTGGCTGCGCTGCTCGTAGTCCTCGCGGTAGCTCTCGACGATGTCGGCGAACTCGGCGCGGTCGATCTGCTTGCCCTGCTCGACGAGCATCCGCCCGCGCTTGGTCTGGAAGTCGCTGGCCGCGAATCGCCCGAGCAGGTTGTCGTTGGCCTCGCCACCCTCCTTGAAGACCGGCACCTCGATGTACTCCGCGGTGCCGCAGTCGGGCTCGCGAATGATCACGTCCTGTGCGACGTCGACGAGGCGGCGCGTCAGGTAACCGGAGTCGGCGGTGCGAAGCGCCGTGTCCGCGAGGCCCTTGCGCGCACCGTGCGTCGAGATGAAGTACTCGAGCACCGAGAGACCCTCCACGAAGTTGGCCTTGATCGGCCGCTCGATGATCTCGCCCTTCGGGTTCGCCATCAGGCCGCGCATGCCGGCGAGCTGGCGGATCTGCTTGAACGAGCCGCGCGCTCCAGAGTTGGCCATCATGAAGATCGGGTTCAACTCGTCGAGGTTCGCGATCATCGCCTCGGCAACCTCGTCGGTGCACGCGTTCCAGCGTTCGACGACGGCCTCGTGGCGCTCCTCCTGGGTGATCAGGCCGGAGTCGTACTGCTCCTGGATCTCGGCGACCTCCGCTTCATAGCGGCCGAGGATCTCCTGCTTGTTCGGCGGCACGACGACATCGTTCTTGGAGATCGTGATCCCCGCCTGCGTCGCGTACTTGAAGCCGAGCTCCTTGAACGCGTCGAGCACGAGCGAGATCGTCGTCGCGCCGTAGCGCTGGACGAGCGCATCGATCAACCGCGTCGTGTCGCGCTTCTTCATCGACTGGTTGACGAACACGTAGGTGCTCGGATCGAACGACGTGCCGAGAGCTTCCTCGAGCGCCCGCTCGATGCGGTCGTTGTAGATGATCCGCCCGACCGTCGTGAGAACGTGCCCGCTCTCGCGGCGGAACGGCCGGAACTCCGCGATGTCGTGCAGCTTGACGACGCCCGCCTCGTAGGACAGCTCCGCCTCCTGGGCGGTGCGGAAGGCGTGCGGCCGCGGCTCGTGCGAGGCACGGTCGATCTTTGCGAGCTCCTCGGCCTCGGGGCCGTAGGTCAGGTAGTAGCCACCGAGGATCATGTCCTGGGTCGGCGTCGCGAGCGGCGCCCCGTGCGCCGGCGAGAGGATGTTGTTGGAGGACAGCATCAGGATGCGTGCCTCCGCCTGAGCCTCAGCCGACAGCGGCAGGTGGACGGCCATCTGGTCGCCGTCGAAGTCAGCATTGAACGCGTGACAGACGAGCGGGTGGACCTGGATCGCCTTGCCTTCGACGAGCAGCGGCTCGAACGCCTGGATGCCGAGGCGGTGGAGCGTCGGCGCGCGGTTCAGCAGCACCGGATGCTCGCGGATCACCTCTTCGAGGACGTCCCAGACCTCCGGGATCGACGAGTCGACCATCTTCTTCGCGGCCTTGATGTTCTGCGCTGACTTGCGCTCGACGAGGCGGGCCATGATGAACGGCTTGAACAGCTCGAGCGCCATCAGCTTCGGCAGCCCGCACTGGTGGAGCTTCAGGTAGGGGCCCGAGACGATCACCGAACGGCCCGAGTAGTCGA
>PKXY01000043.1 GCA_003132505.1 Solirubrobacterales bacterium | reverse complement strand
GGCCAGCACGGCATCAACATCATGGAGTTCTGCAAGGCGTTCAACGCCCAGACGCAGCAGGACGCCGGCACCGTCATCCCGGTCGTCATCACCGTCTACGAGGACCGCTCGTTCACCTTTGTTACAAAGACGCCCCCGGCGGCCGACCTGATTCGCAAGGCGATCGGGCTCGAGAAGGGCTCCGCCGAGCCGCAACGCAACAAGGTCGGCACGATCACGCAGGCGCAGCTGCGCGAGATCGCGGCGACGAAGCTTGCCGACCTGAACGCCAACGACGTCGACGCTGCCGCGAAGATCATCGCCGGCACCGCGCGCTCGATGGGCGTCGATGTGGTCGGCTGATGGCGCGCCGCGGAAAGCAGGTCACGGCGAGCCGCGAGCAGGCTGAGCGCGACCGTGAGCACACTCCGGCGGAGGCGGTCGAGCTCGTCAAGCTCCTCGCACACGCGAAGTTCGACGAGTCGATCGAGGTCCACATCCGGACCGGCCTCAACGTGCGCCACGCCGACGAGCAGCTGCGCGGCACAATCGCGCTGCCGAACGGGCTCGGACGTGACGTCACGATCGCCGTCTTCGCCCAAGGCGACGCGGCGCGCGAGGCGCAGCAGGCCGGCGCGGACTTCGTCGGCGCCGAGGATCTGGCAAAGCGCGTCGAGGAGGGCTTCACCGACTTCGACGTTGCGATCGCGACGCCAGACCTGATGCCGCTCGTCGGCCGGCTCGGCCGAGTGCTGGGCCCGCAGGGCAAGATGCCGAATCCCAAGGTTGGCACTGTCACCACGGACGTGCGCAAGGCGGTCGAGGAGGCGAAGGCCGGCAAGGTCGAGTACCGCACGGATCGCACCGGAATCGTCCATCTCGTGATCGGCAAGCGGAGCTTCGAGTCGCGCGCGCTGCTCGAGAACTACGCGGCGGTGCTCGACGAGATCATCCGCGCGAAGCCGTCGGTGGCCAAGGGTCGCTACCTGCATTCGATCACCTTCGCCTCGACGCAGGGACCCGGCGTCAAGGTGGATCCGAGCCGGACCCGCGACGTCGTCGAGGAGGTACCGGCGCCCCAGGGGGACCCCGGTACCCTAGGGGCAGGCAGGCAAGCGGCGTAAGCGTAGTCTTCAAAGAGGCCACCCAAGACCTCCGGCCGTCTCCCTTACGGGAGACCTAAGCCCGGACCAGGAGCCGTATGAACCGAGACCAGAAATCGGCGGTGATCGACGAGATCGCCGCGAGCATCAGTGAGTCGAGCGCAGTCTTTGCGATCGACTACCGCGGCATCAGCGTCGAGCAGGCGCGCGAGCTGCGGACCCGTCTGCGCGACGCCGACGCGACGCTCCGCGTCGTCAAGAACTCGTTGACCGAGCGGGCGGCCGACAAAGCCGGCACGGAGCAGCTCAAGGCGCTCCTGCAAGGTCCAACCGCGCTGACGTTCGTCCGCGGCGACAGCGCGCTCGCGGCGAAGTCGATCGCCGACTTCGCGCGCGTGACGCAGCTGCTCGCCTTCAAGGGCGGTCTGATGGACGGCGCCGCGGTGTCGCCCGCCGAGATCACGACGATCGCGCGCCTGCCATCGCGCGACGTCCTGTACGGCCAGCTGGTCGGCCTCGTCGCAAATCCGATCACCGGCCTCGCCAGGACGCTGAACGCCCTGATCGCCGGGCTCGCCATCCAGCTCGGCGGCATCCTCGGTCAGCGCGAAGCAGCCGGCGAGAAGGTCCAAGCGCCGGCCGCGGCGCCTCCGGCAGCCGCAGAGCCAGAGCCTGAAACCACTACAGAGGCCGAAGTCCCAGCCGAAAGCGAAGCCCCAGCCGAGCCCGCGGCCGAGCTGGAAGCACAAACCCAAGAAGCCGCAGCACCATCCGTGCCAGTCGAGGAGTCGCCTAACGAGGAAGCGCCGCAGTCAAGCGCTCCTGAGGCGAGCTCCGAAGCCGCTGAGAAGTCGCCTAGCGACGCTGCGACGGAGTCAAGCGCCGAGTAGGCGACGATCGAAAGTTATAGGAGACGACGACCAATGGCCACATCAACCGCAGAATGGATTGACGAGCTCAAGGGCATCTCGGTGCTCGAGCTCGCGGATCGCATCAAGGCCCTCGAGGAGGCGTTCGGCGTGTCCGCCAGCGCGGTGGCTGTTGCCGCGCCCGCCGGTGGCGGGGCCGCAGGCGGCGGCGAGGAAGCCGCCGAGGAGCAGACCGCGTTCACGGTCACCGTCACCGCGGCAGGGGACAAGAAGATCCAGGTGATCAAGGTGGTTCGCGCGGCGACCGGCCTCGGCCTGAAGGAAGCCAAGGCGCTCGTCGACGAGGCCCCCAAGCCGGTCAAGGAGGGGATCGACCGCGAAGAGGCCGACGCGCTCAAGAAGGAGCTCGAGGAAGCCGGAGCGAGCGTCGAGGTCTCGTAGTCCGCGAGCCTCCGAGGACCTGACGGTGCGGGCGGCCCAATGCCGCCCGCACGTGCTTAGGCGACGGTCTCGCCGGTCGGCTGGCGGCTCGCATGACCTGCAAAAAGCCGCATATTCCGCTACAGTCCCTCTGCTGATCGATAGTCGTAGCCGCTCCTGTAGCAGCCGGGCCGCGCCACATACGCGAGCCGGAGGGGCGGGGTCCGTGAGTGTCAGCGGCCCTGGGCTGGGCACAGCTTTGCTGTGCTAATGTTTATGGCCTGCGCTTTCGCGCCCTCGTCTGTCCGTCTCTCGACCCCTCAGGAGTCGCATCTTGGCCGCCGCCCCCGTCCCCCGGACGCGCCGTAGCTTCGCGCGTCTGCACACGCCGCTCGACGTTCCCAACCTCATCGACATCCAGCGCCGCTCCTTCGAATGGCTGACCGAGCCACAGAAGGGGGGTCTGCGCGAAACGATCGACGACATCTCGCCGATCGAGGATTACACCGGCAACCTCGCCGTGCAGTTCGGCGAGTTCGTCTTCGACGAGCCCGTTGCACCGATCGATCAGTGCCGTGAGAAGGACCTGACCTACGCGCGGCCGCTGACCGTCACGGTCGCCTTCATCAACCGGGAGACCGGCGAGATCCGCGAGCAGTCGGTCTTCATGGGCGACTTCCCGTGGATGACCGAGCGCGGCACCTTCATCATCAACGGCACCGAGCGCGTCGTCGTGACGCAGCTCGTCCGTTCTCCCGGCGCCTACCTGATGGAGCCGAAGGATCGCGAGAAGCAGGTCTTCGTCGCGAACCTGATGCCGGCCCGCGGCTCGTGGCTCGAGCTCGAGATCGACAAGAAGGGCAAGGTCTACGTCCGCATCGACCGCAAGCGCAAGCTGCCGGTGACGGTCCTGCTGCGCGCGATGGGCTACGCAAGCGACGAGCAGATCCTCGCCCTGTTTGACAATTCGCACTACATCCAGAACACGATTGAGTCCGATACCGAGCAGACACGCTCGGAAGAGGGCGCGCTCGTCGAGCTCTTCAAAAAGCAGCGTCCCGGTGAGCCGCCGAGCGTCGACAACGCGCGCGCGCTGCTCAACCAGCTCTTCTTCGATCCGAAGCGCTACGACCTGACACGCGTTGGTCGCTACAAGCTGAACTCGCGCCTCAGCCTCGACATCGACCTCGACGTGCGCACGCTGACGCACGAGGACATCATCGCCCTCGTCAAGGAGCTGGTGCTGCTGCCGCGCCGCCTCGGCATGCCGGAGAACCCGGAGGCCGAGATCAAGGACTATGCAGCCGAGGCTGTGAGCATGCCGCGCGAGGCGGTCGCCGAGCACCTCGACGAGTACGAGCACTTCGGCAATCGCCGCCTGCGCACCGTCGGCGAGCTGATCCAGGAAGCGTTCCGGATCGGCCTCTACCGGATGGAGCGCGTCGTCCGCGAGCGCTTGACGACCGAGGACGCCGACACGATCACGCCGCAGACGATCATCAACATCCGCCCGGTCGTTGCGGCGCTGAAGGAGTTCTTCGGCTCCTCGCAGCTGTCGCAGTTCATGGACCAGACGAACTCACTCGCCGGCCTCACTCACCGCCGCCGCCTGTCCGCGCTCGGCGCGGGCGGCCTGACGCGCGAGCGCGCACCGATCGAGGTGCGCGACGTGCACCCCACGCACTACGGGCGCATGTGCCCGATCGAGACGCCGGAAGGCCCGAACATCGGCTTGATCGGCTCGCTTTCCTCCTACGCCGAGGTCTCTGAGCACGGCTTCGTCACGACGCCATACCGCGTCGTCAAGGACGGCGTGCTGACCGACGAGATCGTGCACCTCGATGCGACGCAGGAGGAAGAGCAGCTGATCGCGCAGGCCAATACGCCGGTCGATGCGAAGACCGGCAAGCTGCGTGGGCCGGAGATCCTCTGCCGCACGCAGGCCGGCCAATACGTCACCGTCGGTCCGAAGGATGTCGATCTCGTCGACATCTCGCCGCAGCAGATCTGGTCGGTCGCCACGGCGATGATCCCGTTCCTCGAGCACGACGACGCAAACCGCGCGCTGATGGGCTCAAACATGCAGCGTCAGGCGGTGCCGCTGCTGAACACCGACGCGCCGCTCGTCGGTACTGGCATGGAGCGCCGCGCGGCGCTCGACACGGGTGACGTCCTGCTGGCCCAGAACGCCGGCACGGTCGCGTTCGTCGATGCGAACGAGATCGCGGTCGAGCGCTCGGACGGGACGAGCAACAGCTATCGCCTGCAGAAGTTCATGCGCTCCAACCAGGGGACGCTGATCCACCAGAAGCCGCTCGTCTCGAGCGGTCAGAAGGTATCCAAGGGCGACGTGCTTGCCGACGGCTCCTCGACCGACCGCGGCGAGATGGCGCTCGGCAAGAACCTGATGGTCGCGTTCATGTCTTGGGAGGGTTACAACTTCGAGGACGCGATCATCCT
>PKXY01000030.1:27638-28241 GCA_003132505.1 Solirubrobacterales bacterium | reverse complement strand
CACGACGAGTACGCGAGCTAGTCAAGCGCCGGCGCGGGGAGGCTTGAGATGTCTGAGACGCCCGCAGAGTACAACGCCAAGATCATCGCCGAGTTCCGCGCCGGTAGAGGACGCGTTGGCGGCGTGTGGGAGGGAACGCTGCTGCTGCTGCTCCACCACACCGGCGCGACCTCGGGCGCGACCCGCGTCAACCCGGTCGCCTACCTGCCCGACGGGCCGCGCTACCTGATCTGGGCGGCGAACGGCGGGGCGCCCAGCCACCCCGGCTGGTACCACAACCTCAACGCGCACCCGAGAACGAGGATCGAGATCGGGGGCGAGGCGGTAGACGTAGTCGCCGAGGAGGCGACCGGCAAGGAACGTGAGCGCCTCTGGGCGGCGGCAACCGAGCGATACCCGCGGCTCATCGACGTCGCGCAGAAGGCTGACGGTCGCGTCATTCCCCTGACCGTCCTCACACCCGTAACTGAGCACTCGCGCCGCACTAAGGAGCAATCATGAGCACTGAGAATCGCAGTCAGCCCAAGGTCGTCGACCGAGCTACGTTTCAGGTCGAACTGGACAAGCTGCGGACCCGGGAAAAGGCGCACACGCGCGCAGGTG
>PKXY01000030.1:0-27568 GCA_003132505.1 Solirubrobacterales bacterium | reverse complement strand
GCTGGGAGATGCCCTGGTACTCAGCCCAACAATCGCTCGACACGCTGCTGACCGGGCGAAAGGCCGGCATGTTTCACCTGGTCTGCTACCTACGAGACGGCGACCGGGTATTCGAGACCTACTGGACCAACGGCCGTGGCGCCGAGGTGATGGACTACAGCTACGCGCTGATGGACCTCACCGTCTACGGACGCCAGGAGGCGTGGGAAGACTCGCCCGCCGGCTGGCCACAGCAGCGCTCCTACGTCCGGACTGAGGACGGCCCGCCCGATTGGCCACCAGTATCAGCGTGGCCTGGCGGACGCCCTATCGCCCAGTGGCCCCGTCTCCAAGCCGGACGCTCCGACGACCTTAGGACCAAGCGCGCTGGGCCGACCGGGACGGACACCCGCAATCGGGCGCGAAGCTGACGCGAGCGCCTTCCGCAACGGCCGGCGCAAGCGTGCGTGACCCAACCGTAGAGCGTCGCGCCTGGATGTCGTCCATTGCGAGAGCGCAGGATTCGCGTCGACCGTGCCGCTATCCAGCCGTTGGGGAGGAGAGGCAATCCGACAGAGGCTCCAATTGCCTGCCCGCGGTCGATGCGCCCGTGGCTCCACGCTGGGCAGCGGATGCGCTTGCGGTTACCGGTCTCCGCCGAAGACGCTCATCTGGAACGGGCGTGCTGGGGCATGAGCGGGCCACCGTCATGAACGGCGGTCCTCCGAGACTACGCTCGCCGTCCGGGCTGGCGTTCGTGGACGGCTGGTCTTCCAGCTGAGGTGGGTGTGTTGGAAGTTGTCGTTGTATTTCAAGCCGTAGCCGAGCAGTCGGTCCAGGCCTATGTGCGCTAGCCAGACGAGCCCGAGCGCCGCGACCAGCGGTATGTGTTGCCACCAGCCGAGGGCGATCGCTGCCGCTGGCAGAGGGGTGACGTGGGCGATGTTGTAGAGGCGTGCTCCGAGACGCGCGCCGCCAAGATAGCCGACAGCAGATATGTCGGGGGCGAGAAGCGTGAGCGGGATCAGCCACCAAGGCTGTTTGGTAGTGGTGTACGCGATGAGCGCGCCGGCGAGCAGTGTGGCTGCTTCCAGGCGCAGCCAGAGGCGTGGTGCTCCGACGACCGTCCCGACGCCGGGCATTTGGGTTGCCTCGTGATGGCTGGCCGAGGTCACGTTCGACTCCCGCTAGCGAGCTGGTCCTCGGTCCACTGGAGCGCTGCGACGAGGCCCTTGATAAGACGCTCGAAGCTGCCGTCGATGTCAACCGCCAGGCGGAAGTCGCCGGCGATCTCGAGGGTGACGAAGCCGTGCAGTGTTGCGCGCAGCGCGCGGGTGGCGTGGATGGCGTCGTCATCGTGCAGGTCGTAGCCGGCCAGCACGTCGGTAATGACCTGCAAGACGGCTTGGCTCGCGGTCTCGTCGTCGGCGTCTCCCGGGGCGGGAGGGTGTTGAGCGGCTGCGTAGCGGCCCGGGTGCACGAGCGCCCACGCGCGGTAGGCGCGGGCGATCGACGTGATCGCGTCGCCTCGCTCGCGACCGACAGCGGCGCGAGCGAGCACGTACGCCAGCTCATTCTTGGCGCGCACCGCGAGACTGCGGTGCAAGCCGTCCAATCCGTCGATGTGCTTGTAAAGCGATGGCTGGCGTACGCCCAAACGTAGGGCGAGTGCGGCGAGCGTCAGCCGCTCGAGCCCGACCTCGTCGGCCATTCGCTCGCCCTCTTCGACGACCCGCGACTCGGTCAGACCCGCTCTAGGCATGGTCGCGTCCGGCGAGGAACGGCAGGATGGCGTCGGCGACTTGCTGCGGGTACTGCGCGTGGGGGTAGTGGCCCGCGTTCTCGATCATCTCGTAGCGGCCTAGACCGGCTGGTAACAGGCCAACGATCGCGGCGGCCTCGGCCTCGGGGTCCGGGAAGTCCGAATCATTGCTGCCCATCACCACCAGCGCCGGGCAGTGGACGTTGACCAGCTGCGCGGCGGCGTCGACCGGCTTCGATTTGCACATGCTTTGGGCCGCCTTCGCGCGGCCGGGTTCACGCAGGTTCGCCTGCAGCGCGGCCAGCCAGCTGTCCCAGTCGGCCGGCTTGCGCCCTGGGTATGCCACGTTCAGGTACTTCGACCAGATCCTGACGCTTCCGGTGAGGACGAATTCCCCCAGCAGCAGCGCGCCGCGGCGGTAATGGGAGTTACGCAGAAAGGCGGCCACGCTGTACTCCGGCGGGCGGGTGAACGGGTCTATCTCCACGATCGCGCTCACCAGATCAGGGTTCGTCGCGGCCGCGATCGTCGCGGATCCGCCCGAGAAGGACTGGCCCACGATCACCGCCGGGCCGCCCAGCTTCCGGATGACCTCAATCAGATCGCCGGCGGTGTCTGCGCGGCTGTAGGAGCCCCAGCCGGTGCTGGACTCACCATGTCCCCGCAGGTCGACGCTGGCGACGCGGTAGCCGGCATCGGCGATCAGCGGTGCGAGGAAACGGTAGGAGCTGCGGGTATCAGCCACGCCGGGGGACAACACCACCAGCGGCCCATCCCCGACCACCTCGTAGGCGATGCGCCCGCCCTCGACATCCACATACTCAGTTCGGCCGGTTTGATCGTTCATCGTTGTTCCTTTCATCGTGCGCTCTCATCTAGTAGTCACGAGACCAAAAGGCCGTGCTGCAGGCTTTGCTCGTCGTAGGTAGCCTATGTAGCCTACAGGCTACCGTCAATAGCTGAGTGGGCCGGCGTCCTGGCGCTCGCGAGGGACGAGCAGCAGTAGTCCGCGACTCGCGCGGGCACGCGCCTCCATTGACACCAAAGCGACAGCGCGGGTCGTCGCGACCCAGACTGCTCCAACGCGCGAAAGGCAGTCGTAGGGTAGGCGTGCTTGACGTTGCGGTCTAGCTCACGCATAGTGAGTTGGGGGAGGACTGCCGCGGCCTAGCGCGCCGTCCACGCGTACCGTCCTCGCCGCGCGCGAGCGACGCCGCTCGACGGATCACGCGCCGAGGCGGCTAGAACCTTCCTGACGTTGTCGTAGGACACTGCCCGTTGGAGGCGTTGCTCAACCGCCGCGTGAACGTCTCGAGCGCGAATCGGCTCATCAGCGCCCACGACTACCGACAGCACCGCACGCTTGACGGCCCCCAGTCGCAACTCCGGCCTTCGGCGCCTGCTCGGGGTGATCGGTCTTTGCCGGCTTTCCTGGGGCGCTGACGCGGCTTCCAGCAGCAGTTTCAGTGGTCCGGATGGGTTTGAGTACTGTCCGGTCAAGTCCACTCGTTGCCATTTCGACAACGATTTCGACTGCTAATGGTCACATTTCGTGCGTCGCGGGCCGGCCCTGCGTCGCCCGGAGAGCCCCAGCGGTCGAACGTGGAGACGTCAGCGTGCCTCGAGCCCCGAACGGTTACGGGAAAAAACGCGCACAACGCGCCTGTTCTTCGTGTCGATAGGATTCCGATCCACCTTTGGTGATGTGCAGCCGTTTGGGGGGTGCCGGTTGTTCCCGGGGCAGCGCGAGGACGGTGTCGAGCCAGTCGAAGATGACTTGGTGCAGTTTCGACGTCGCTCCTGCTTGGCAGTGTTCGCCGCCGCCTTCTGCCGTTGGGAAGAGGTGGTAGGTCTTCTGGCAGCGGAGGGCCTCGAAGAGTGGGGATGCCTGCCCGGGACCAAAGTCGTTCTCGCCTTCGAGCACGAGCGTCGGGCAGGTGATCAGTGGCGCGTAGCCCTCGAGGGTGTAAGCGTCGGTGGCGCGGATGACAGCCGCGGGGCCGTCAACGCCGTAGACCCAGTTGCCCCAGTTAAAGAGCGATCGCAGCTGGGTGTTGGAGCTCATAGTCTCTTCGATGAGGGCGTTGACCTTCGTGTCGGCACCATCACGGACGAGTTCCATGATCGCCGGCCCGACCTTGTTCTGCACCGCGCCGCCAAACGAGTACAAGCCGTCATAGGCGATCAGGGCGGCAAGGCGGTGCTCGTTGGCGGCGGCACGAGGTGCGAGCTCTCCGCCAAAGCTCATCCCCATCAGCGCGATCCGGTCATGGTCCACGTCCGGGCGCGCCAGGAGCCAGTCGACAGCGGGCGTGACAACGGCGTCCCAGTCGGGGCGGAAGAGCAGTTGCTGATCACGCAGGGCGCTGCCCTGTCCGGGGCCCGCGAAGGCGAGCACGTGGTAGCCGCGTCTGGCGGCGGCCGCACCGCCGGAGAAGTACAGCTCCTCCTCGGTGCTGTCAAAGCCACCGTGAAACAAGAGCGTCGGCCGCGGACCGTCGGGGTGACCGCCGCTGGGATGAGCGCTGCCTGCTTCTGCCGGGATCCACCATCCGGGCAGCGTCGTGTCCTCGTAGGGGAACCGCACCCGCTCGGGTGGCGAGCTCATCAGTTGCGCAGCGCGGGCGAACATGTCGATCGAGAGCTGGCCCACCTCGCGGACGAGGGGGTCATCCGCCGGGTCGACGCGCAGGTAGAACGCGCACAGCCGGTAGTAGTTGCTCGCGCGCAGGTAGGACTCCTGGGCGCTGACGCGATGACCCTCGTCGGCGCTGCGATCGGCGTCGGCGTGAATCCGCTCGGCAAGCGCCCGCCACTGCGTATACCAAGCAGTCTCATCGCCGTCAGGGATCCGGTCAGCCGTGCCGAAGACCTCGCCAATGTCGGCGCCGCCATAATGGGCGTAGCCGAGCGCTCGAAGCGTCTCGAAGAAGAAGGATTCGTCGTTGAACATTCCGGTCATCCCCGGAGTGGCGTTCAACACGTCGTGGCCTGCGTCGGTCGCTGCCGTCATGGCTGTCATGGGGTGCTCCTCTAGCTGAGGAGACGTCGGTCCCATATCGGGCAACCACCAAAACGGCGGTCGGCCTGTCCGAATCAGGCGTCTCACAGATGGCTCCGGCAACAACGCGTGTTCGGAAGTCGAGTCGCGCTGCCCGCCCCTCCGGCCGACCTCACGATGGAGCCCTCCTTCACCCAACCATACCGGCCCGTCGAGCAGGCCGGTAGTGTCGATTCAGCATCCCCGCCATGCATTGCGCTACATCCGCGGGGTTGTCGCTGTCGACCTGCTCTTCTTCTGGTATCTCTGTGGCGCATGAGTGTGGAGCTCGCGCAGTGGCGGCTGTTCTTGGCGGTGGCCGACGAGGGCAGCCTGAGCCGCGCCGCCCTCCACCTGGGCGTGGATCAGCCTGCGTTGAGCCGCGCCGTGCGGCGTCTCGAGCTGACGGTCGGAACGCCGCTGTTCAGCCGTAACCGGAGCGGCACGACGCTCACCGCTTCCGGCGCAAAGCTACTCGAGCAGGCCCGCAGCCTGGTCGTCGCGGCAGACGCGCTTGAGGCCGCTGCCGAGGCCGAGGCCCGCCGGGCCGCCTGCGTGCTGCGCGTCGGTGCACTCGACTTCTACCCGCTCACCGCTGCCCTCGCCGACGCCGCCCGGACGCTACCAACACGCGATCCTCCGGTCGACATCGACCTGATCAGCGTCCCCACGGGCGCCCACATGGGGGCCGTGCTCAACCGCACCATCGACATCGGCTTCGCACTCACCGTCGACCACCGACTGCCCGCACCAGACGTGCTGCGGAGCACCCCGTTGCGCCCGGAACCCCTGGCCTACGCCGTGCTCCCAGCCGGCCACCCTCTCGCTGGCGTTGACATCGTCGACCCGCGGGAACTCGCCGCAGAGCCCCTCCACCTGCCGCGCCGCGACGCCAACCCCGACATCTACGACCTCGCCCTCGAAATGCTCGCCGACAGCGGCGTCACCGCACCCCACCTCGCCCCCCCATACGACAGCGCCGCCGCCGCCATCCAGTCTGTCGCCGCTGGTCACGGCTGGGCCATCACGGCTGGCAGCGTCGGACGCTACCCTCCCGCCGGGACCACCACCCGGCCACTCGACTTCACCCCCCGCCGACAGGTGCACCTCGAAATCGTCTGGCACCGCGACACCGACGCCCTCGCCGTCCGCGCCCTTACCGATCATCTTCTTACGACGCCAGAACTGACGTCGGCAAGCCAGCTACGACGCGTTCGCGGACGCCGCCAACACCGGCGCGTTCAAGGTCGTCCTACAGGGCAGTGAAAGCCTCGCCGCCGCCACGGAGGCGGCCAGTGCACCCGCAGCTCACTGAGACGCCCGAATGACCGAGCTCAGCCGTCCAGCATTCGGCTCAGCGCTGCTCGCCGCGCAAAGCACAAGCGCCGACGTGCTTGTCGCGCCGGCAAAGCAGGTCAGGGTCGCCCGCCTTGGGCCGGTCTCGCGTCTCGCCCATAGCAGGCGCGCCGCCGGCCCGAGACGAGACGCATGCTCGGGACGAGAAGAAATAGTTTGGCGGGCGGCGCTGAGCACGCCCGCAATTGGTGCCTAAGCGGGAGCGACGTAGCGATCCCGCGGAGTAGCGGTTCTCGTCCGATCCGGGCGCGCCCAGCAGCGACAGAATCGCTGAATCCCGGTCCTCGACATCCCCCGGTTGATCAGCTGCTGCTCAGCGGCAGATCCCGGGCGGGATCAATCAGGGCATCTCTTTGCTCGTGGCACAAACTGGTGGCTCAGGGCTCCGGTGGCGAGCCGTGGGGGTAGAGCGAGTCTCGGAGCCCCCTCCGAGACGTCACACCGAGCTTGATGAACACCTTGCGCAGATGCCACTCGACCGTTCGGGGGCTTATGAAGAGCTGGGCGCCGATCTCACGATTCGTCTGTCCCTCCACCGCCAGGCGAGCGATCAGGTCCTCTTGGGGTGTGAGGTCATCCCGTGTGTCGTCGCGCCGCTTGCGGACGGTCTCTCCGGTCGCCCGGAGTTCCTGAAGCGCACGTTCGGCAAAGGCGAGCATCCCGATGTCGCTGAACATGTCATAGGCGCGGCGCAACTGGTCCCGCGCATCGGTACGACGATTCTGGCGTCGTAGCCATTCGCCATAGAGCAAATGCGTCCGGGCCAGGTCGGGTCGTAGCCCGGCTCGGCTGAAGCACTCAATGGCTGTGCCGTAGTGCTCCATTGCCGTGTCGTCGTCGCTGACCAGGGCCTGACCGCGAGCAAGCACGCCACGGCCCCAGTCCCGGTCGCTCGATCGGGTGCTCTCGTCGAGCCGCTCGAGAGCGTCCCTCGCCAGAGCGTCGTTCCCGGTTCGCACGGCCGCCTCGATGAGTTCAGGCAGCACCCAGGGCGTGAGCATCCATTCGATCACGTTCTGCGTGGCGAGCAACGCGGCGGACAGGGCCTGTTCGTAGCGCGCGAGTCCGTTCAAGAGTATGGCCTCGGCCCAGCGCCCAACCTGGATCGACGAGCCCTCGTCCCGGGCGCTCGCAAGATCGATTCCTGCCCGGATATAGACAGAGCTCTGAGGCTCATCCCCAGTGAAGGCCGCCACGAGGAGACCCCCCTGGGGGAGGTGCGGCAGCCCGATCGAGTCGGTCAGCACGTCCACCTCTGTGGCGAGCGCTCTCGCCGCGGCGAGCTCTCCTCGTAGGACCATCATGTACACGTCGCCGCTGAGCGTGAGACACAGCGGTGCAAGCGCGCCGGCCCTGCGGGCGACCTCCGACTGACGACGGTAGATTGCGACAGAGCTTTCAAAGTCCCAGAGCGTCCCTGCAGCGACGGCTGTGAGGGTCCCCCACAGCAGGCCCTTCTCAGCGGGGAGATCCTCGTCGTGAAAGGCGGCAAGCGCCTCACGCAGGGCCGGTTCGGCTGCTGTCCGGCCTTCGGTGATGAGCAGCGCAAAGCCGTCCAGCAGCAGATCGGTGAGGCGACGCGGACCATCGGAGACAGCGGCGCGAAGCGCAGCGTGGGAGACCTCACGCAGATGGCCGTCGCCGGGGTGCTGGCTCAGGTACATGGCCGAGCCCAAAGCGTCGAGATAGGTCTCTCTTGCCAGATGGATATCAAGAGGCTCGAGGCGTATGGCGGCCTTGAGCAGCCGCGCGGGGGCCTCGGCAACCGGACCGGCGGCAGCTGCGACGTGTCCGCGCAGGAGATCGATCCGGGCACGCTGTGGCTCGTTCTGCGCGTCGAGCTCCGCGATGGCCAGCAGTCGTAGCGCCTCGTCGAACGCTCCGGCGAGGACCTGAGCCTGTGCGGCCGCCAGGGCCCGGCGCCCGCGCCGCCGTGGGTCCTGGGTGAGTGTCACGGAGCGTTGCAGGAACGCGGCGGCCGAGCTGAGCCCGCCACGTGCCTGAGCGCGGCCGGCCGAACGCTCCAGCTCGCCTGCCACCTCCTCGTCAGGTCCCGGCGCCGCGAGAGCCAGATGCCAGGCTCGCCGGTCTGGATCAGTCTGCCTATCGGTTGCCTCGGCCAGGGCAAGGTGGACCGCCCGTCGATCTTTGGGGGAGGCCCCCGAGTAGATGGCGGATCGGACGAGAGGATGCCGGAAATGCACGTGCAGCCCGACTTCGATCAGCTCCTCGCCATCGGCGGCCGCAGTCGCCGCTGATCCGATCCCGAGCTCCTCGGCCGCCCGCCAGAGCAGTGCGACGCTTCCGGTCGGATCGGCGGCCGCCGCGAGGAGCAATCGCCGGGTTTCCTCCGACAGCCCGTCGAGACGCCGCAGAAAGTGCCGTTCGAGCTGACCTGAGAGGTCGCCTGATTGAGGGACGGGAAAGCCACCCGCCAGTTCCACGCCGCTCATCGCCTTCGGCAACTCCAGTAGCGCTAAGGGATTTCCGCGAGTCTCAGCGACAACCCGATCCCTGACGCTGGCATCGATTCGTCCCGGCACAGAGCTGCTGAGCAGCGCTCGGGCATCCTCGTCGCCGAGGCCGCTGAGGATCATCTGGGGTAACCCTGCGAGTTGGCGATCGCCGCTGGGTTCGCGGATCGCAAAGATCATCAGCACCGACTCGGCGACGAGTCGCCGCGCCACGAAGCCCAGCACTTGACTCGACGCGCCGTCAAGCCATTGCGCGTCATCGACGACGCACAGCAACGGACGCTTCAACGCCGCTTCGGCCAACAGGCTGAGCGCAGCCAATGCCACGAGGAACCGATCGGGAACGTCGCCCGACGTGATCCCGAATGCCACGCGAAGTGCGTTCTGTTGAGGCCCGGGAAGACTCCCGACGTCCGCCAGCATGGGTGCGCACAGCTGATGCAGTCCGGCGAATGGCAGTTCCATCTCAGACTCCGCGCCCGCGACCCGCACCAGGGAGAAGCCAGCAGCCCGATCAGCGCAATGGTCGAGCAACGCCGTCTTCCCTATGCCGGCTTCGCCGCGCACGACGAGCGCGGCGCTCTCGCCGGCCTCAACCGTCCGCAGCAGCCGGCCCAACTGGTCACGCTCTGAGGTCCGACCGCGAAAGATCGGCGTGGCCATGGTGCGCCGATGATATGGCACTCACCTGGGCGTTACCCGGCACGGACCAGGCATCTGACCAGGGTGTCCACGGGCGTGATCGCACGACGATCGAACGACGATGGGGCGTGCGTTCGCGCACCTTCGATGCCCCGACCGATCCCACTCAATTTCTTCGGTATTCCCTTCGGACTTCTCGGCCTAGCCGACTCCTGGCTCGTCGCCGCGAACTTCGGTCTCGCGCCGGTCGCGATCGGTCGGGTGTTGGTGGCTGTCGCGGTTCTCGTCTGGGCGGTCATTGGGGCAGCTCACCTTCGCGGCATGCTGGCCCACCGGGTCAGTCTCGCCGCCGAGATCGCCGATCCGACCGCCGGTCCGTTCATCTCCCTTGCGGTGCTGACGCCGATGCTCGCCTCCGCCGACGCGTTGTATCCCTATGGCCACACCGCGGGGACGACCGTTGTCGATGTGGGCGTCGTGCTCACGGTCGTGCTGGCCGGCTGGTTTACCGGGCAGTGGATCTATGGGCAGCTCGAGCTCGCCAAGGTGCACCCGGGTTACTTCCTGCCGAGTGTCGCGGGCGGCTTCGTGGCGTCCACGGCCGCTGCCGTGGTCGGCCAGACGCCTCTGGCGCAGGCGCTGTTCGGCCTGGGCGTGATCTCCTGGATCGTGATCGGTTCGATCGTGCTCGGCCGGCTGTTCCTCGGTCCGCCGCTGCCCACCCCGCTGATCCCCACGATTGCGATCGAGGTCGCCCCCGCGGCCGTCGCGACGTTCGCTGCCTTTGCGATCGACGGGCAGCGGGTCGACACGCTCGTGCGAGTGCTGGCGGGTTATGGCCTCTTGATGGTCATCGCCCAAATCAGGCTGTTGCCGACGTTCCTGAAGCTGAAGTTCATGCCGAGCTTCTGGGCGTTCACCTTCGCCTGGGCCGCGGTCGCCTTCGCTGGACTGTTCTGGCTGGGGGTCACCCATCCGACCGGCTGGCGCCCAGAGTCGTATGTGACGTTGGCGCTGATCACCGCGTTCATCGGCGCGATCGCAGCGCGCACGGTACTAGCGCTGCGTCGCGGGCAGCTGGTCCCGGCCCCTGCTCCATCCCCGGTGGTGCCAATCACGCCGGACAACCATTCCTCGCTGACCACTCAATGACACGCAACCCGAAGGAACACGAATGAATGCACAGCCGAACATCGTTCTCGTCCACGGCGCCTGGGCCGACGGCTCCTGCTGGAGTGACGTGATCGCTCAGCTCCAAGCCCGCGGCTACATCGTCACAGCTCCGCAATTCCCGGAAAGCTCATTGGCGGATGACGTCGCACGACTCCGCCAGGTCCTCAGCCTGCATGCCGGGCCGACGCTCGTCGTCGGGCACTCCTACGGCGGACAGATCATGACAGCGCTCGGCGAGGACACGTCTAACGTCGTCGGTCTCGTCTACATCGCGGCCTTCGGGCTCGACCAGGGCGAATCGATCGGCGCCCTCCTGCAAGCGGGGCCACCGACCCCGGCGCTCGCCCACCTGAACATCGACAGCCGCGGCTTCGCCTGGTTGCCGGAAGAAGACTACGTCGGCCACTTCGCCGCAGATATCGATCCCGCCAAAGCCAAGGTGATGTACGCCGTGCAGCAGGCCCTCTCCGTCTCGACGCTCGAAGACGTGATGGGCGCCCCGGCCTGGAAGGCGCTGCCCACCTGGTACCTCGTCGCGTCAGAAGACCAAGCCATTCCGCCGGACGCTGAGCGCGCATTCGCCAAGCGCATGGGCGCGACGACCGTCGAGATCGCGTCCAATCACTGCGCCATGGTCTCTCACCCCGGTGACGTCGTCAGCCTGATCGAAACCGCCGCGCAGAGCGTCGCGGCGGGCTGACCCTGACCGGTAAAGGATCCCCTTACGCGACGGCCGGAGCGACGACGGCGGGGCGCATGCTTCGCCAACGCGAGCGAGCGTCTTGCCTCCCCGGTCTGGCCTGCCGCTTCGGACGAGCAGCAGTAGTCCGCGACCGCTCCAGACTCGCGACCGCTTTTGGCGAAGCAGCAGTCTCGGCGTGTTGGAGTCACGTTGTTGCTCAGCGCGAAACGGGAGCACCCGGCCGTTCATCTCGGCTCGCGCGATTGGCGCGTCATCGGCAAGATGTGGGAATGGGTGGTCCGCTGCACGGTCGCCAACTCTGGTTCTTCGCAGTCTTGGCCGCGATAAGCGCAGTCCTCGCGCTCGCGCTATTTTGGACCTCGTTTCCCGGCATGCTCTAGACGACCGATACCGAACCTCTTCTCGGCCGCCAACCGTCTGGAGATTCTCCGACCACTCGGCACGCTGTCCCAAAATGCGTAAGCAGCCACGAACGCGAGCCGGCGCGACATTGCTCCATCGCGCGATTTGCGATCGTCTGTGGTGATGCGGGTTGCGGCGCTTTACGACGTTCATGGAAACCTTCCGGCGCTGCGTGCCGTATTGGCTGATGTCGCGCGCGAAGGGGTCGACACGGTCGTGGTCGGCGGTGACGTTGCCACCGGTCCGCTGCCCGCCGAGACGATCACGCAGCTCATGGCGCTCGGCGACCGGGCGCGCTTTGTCCGTGGCAATGCTGACCGCGAGATCGTCGAGGCCTACGACCAGCGTCGGTTCGATATCAACGAGGAACAAGACCCGGAGACGCGTGCGGCTGCCTACGCGGCCGGCGCGATCTCGGAGCTACAGCGAGACTTTTTGGCGAGTTTCGCACCGCACGTAGGGTTGGACGTGGACGGCCTCGGCATGACCTTGTTCTGCCATGGCTCGCCGCGCAGCGACACGGAGATGATCACTACCGCCACGCCCGACGAGCGGCTCCGGCGCATGCTTGACGGAGTCCGCGAGCCGGTGATCGTGTGCGGGCACACACACCGGCAATTCGATCGCTCCGTGAACGGCTGGAGAGTGATCAACGCCGGCAGCGTCGGGCTCCCCTACGAGGGCGTGCCCGGCGCGTACTGGGCGCTACTGGGACCGACGGTCGAGCTGCGCCGCATCGAGTACGACCTCGATCAGGGGATGAGCGAGCTGCGCGCTGGTGGTTTCCCGGATCTCGACGAAATGCTCCAGGAGAGCTTGCTTGAGCCGATGGATGCCGACGAGGTCGCCGACCTATTCGAGGACCAAGCCGGCGCTGAGAACTGATACGCGCCTAGCCTAACTAGCCCGCGCTCGCGTTTCCCGAGAGGAGCTGCGCCAGTCCCAATCCGACTCGTCGCTCCCCTGCGCGACGAGCAGGCGCGCGTGGTCGTGGGCGGGAGCGACCGGCCGGCTCGGCGCACTCTCGCGCTTCGTGGGTTGTGGGATTGAGCGACTCGCTCGTCAGAGTGTCCCTGCCACGCACGCGGGAGCGCAGCGCGGCCGCGGCTTATGGGTGCATTCGCAGTGCTTGGGCGTACCACTCCCATGCGTCTGCCCTGCCCGTGCTCGCTGCGCGGCGCGCGTCGGGCCAGCCGTTGATGATGCCGACGAGCTCCCAGTAGCGAAACACGCGGCGGTCGGTGAACGCCTCGATCCGTTCGGCGAGCGCGATCCGGTCCCCGGCGTCCGGCATTGATGCCTCGACGCGCTCGATCACCGCGAGCGCCTCTTTGGAGGCAGGATCGATGCCCGCACGCACCGCAGCGCCCGCCTGCTCGCTGAGCGCCTCCACCGACAGACGGACGCCATCGGGCTCCCCGGCCTCGATCCGTCCCGGCCCGACCATTCGGCGGCTCGCCTCGATGTAGTGAGGGTCACGCAGCAGCTCGACGAGCTCAACCCAGGCCGCAACCTGCTCGGCGCTTGGATCATCAGGCAGCTCCGGCGCCCCCACGCGCAGGCGGTCAGCCACCGGGTTGGGTTCACCATCGAAGACGGCATCAAGGTAGTCGTCGAGAATACGGCGGCGCTCCTCCACGGTCAGCTTGGTCAGGTGGGTCATCAGCTCGAGCTCCTTCGGTTCGGTGGATCGGGCGACCGCGCGCAGCACCGCCCGCTGCAGCTGCAGCGTGCGGATCTGAGCGTCGATCGCGCTCGCGTGTGCTGTGGCAACCTCAGCAAGTGAGGCCTCCGCGGCGAGTACTCGTTTGACGTCTTCCAGCCCAACGCCGAGCTCGCGCAGCGTCCGCACGAGCCGCGCCCGCGCCACCGCGTCAGCGGCGAACAACCTGTACCCCGATTCGCTGCGTCCCGCTTCCGGCAGCACTCCCGCATCCGCATAGAAGCGCAGGGTCCGCACCGACATACCGGTACGCGCTGCGAGCTGGCCGATCGTCATGCCACCCATCATCAGCCCTCCACCAAGTGGAAAGTCAAGGGCGATCGTTGCAGGACGCAAGCAGCAGCGACGGCGCAGCCCCGTTCCGCTCAGGTCGCCTCGCCTGAGCCAGTGTTTGCGCTGGCGGCCGGTCTGCTGAACGTACGGTTCGACACGGTGCTCCACAAGAGCCCGAGCAAGGGCGGCTGGACATTCGTGGTATGGCCGGACTCGGATGCCTTCTTCGGCACGAGGGGCCTTGTGAAGGTGCGAGGCACGGTCGACGGCCATCCCTCCAGAGTTCGGGCGGTGGCTGTCGCAAATCCCGAAAGGAGCCACGAGCACGAGCCAAGGCCCCGTTGTCGCAAAGCGCGAAGACCAGTCATGCGGGCAGCCCGGCGACCAGCGCGTCGTGTGTCTCCTGTGCTGCCTGCGCCGGGCGGCTCAGTAGCGCACAAACGTTCATGGTTTCCTGGCAACTTCAGCTCGCGGTTTGGTGCGAGTGGGCCGAGTCTTCAGTGAGGTGTTTGTCTTTGGCAGGTAGAGGAGGGCGAGGATGGCGCTGGCGAGGGCGATTGCGGCCGACACGAGGAGAGCTGTGTCCATGCCTTGCACGAAGCCTGCTCGCACTGACGTGAGCAGAGCGGGCAGGTGGAGCTGTTGTGCGACCGCCACGCCACCGAAGACACTCGCTCGAACGGTACTGGCGGCGGGGGTCGAGAGGCCCGAGAGGTTGAGGTGCGCAAGGTAGCAGGCCGTGACCACACTTCCCGCGATCGCGATGCCCAGTGGTCCGCCTACTTCGTCGATCGCTTCGACCACGCCGGTGCCGACACCACTGCGATCGGGAGAGAGCTCAACAAGTGCGGCGGAGGTTGAGGTCGCCAGCGCGAGACCCATCCCGGCACCGACAACCACCATCCACGCTGCCACAAAGACGCCACTGGAAGCCACGCTTGTGGCAGCTCCGATCGTTAGGCCGGTCACGAGGAGGGCGAAACCACCGGCGACGGCGATCTTGGCACCGACGAGTTTGGCGACCTCCGCAGCTGGAACGGCCCCGATCAGGACGCCACCGACCAAGGGTAGGAGCCTCAGTCCCGAACCCATCGCAGTTGTGCCGAGTACGCCCTGGAAATACTGCGGCATCGTGAACAGAACACCAATCAAGGAGAGGAACGACATTGCAGCGAAGATCGCGCCCCAGGTGAACGAGGCCGAGCTGAACAGCGTCATGTCGAGCAACGGCCGACCGTCAGGAAGGCGTGTCAGCCGGCGCTCCCAGGCAAGGAAGCCGATCAGGACCGCGATACCGGCGACGACTCCAAGGATCGCGCCAGGGTTGGTCCAACCGTCCTCGCCAGCCCTGATCAGTCCGTAGGTCACCGTGACCAGCCCGAGGATCGAAGCGGCCACTCCGGCCAAATCGAAAGCGGGCCGCTGGGGCGCGCGAAACTCCGGTAGCAGAGCGGCCGCAGCAGCCAGGCCGATCAGGGCGACCGGCACGTTGATCAGGAAGACCCACCCCCACCAGAAGTTGGTCAGCAGCCATCCCCCAAGGATCGGACCGATCGGCATCGCGAGGAAGTTCCCGGCACCCAGGATCCCTACTGCTTTCGGTCGCTCCTCCTTGCTGAACAGAACCGTCAGCGAGGAGATCGACATGACGATCACACCCGCCCCGGCGAGCCCGAGCAGTACCCGGGCAGCCATGAACTCTGGGACCGTCGTTGAGAACGCGCATCCCGCCGAGCCAACAGCGAACAGCGCCAAGGAGATCACGTAGACGCGCTTGTGCCCGTAGCGGTCGCCCAACAACCCGGCTGGCAGCATCCCGGCAGCCAACACGAGGAAGTATCCCGAGGAGAACCACTGCAGGTCCGGCTCCGATGCATGCAGTGCCCGCGCCAGCGTCGGAAGGGCCACGCTAAGAACCGTGCTGTCGATCCCAACGCACAAGATCGTTAGAAACACAGCACCAAGCGCCCACCAACGCCGCGCACCAACGCCGCGGCGATCAACCGGAGAAGAACTCATGCCCCGAGTCAGCTGACCGCTCGGGAACCGAGATGGGCAGCGCGCGAGAATAACTCAGTAAGCAACAGTCGCACGGGAGGGCGTGTCCTTCGCTCGTCGGGTTCAGTCGACCCTTCGGAAGTCCCATCGCACTGCCAGCTCCGCAGAGCCAACCCCACGACAAACGCCCTCCTACGTCGCCAAGGATACGCCTCCTCTTGTCGATGCGAGGGCCCTTCCCGGGCGCCGCATTGGTCGCAAAGCGACAGTCCGGCGAACGCTCGCGTTGCTGTCGCTTGGCGCGGTGAGCGGTCACGGTCTGCGCTCGACCGTGTTGCTTGCTGCAGGGACTGTTAGGCGCCTTCGAGCACGATCCACGCGTCTTGTTGGAACAGCAGCGATCCGATGAGCCAGAAGAGGCCGGTCGCCGCCGGCCACGCGCGGCAGACGAAATGGGCGGTTCCGTGCTCGCCGACGTCAAAGGTCTCTGTGGGACTTTTCAGTCCCGCGTAATAGTCGAGCTTCAGTGTGTGCGTGCCGGCTTCGAGCTGGATCTCGCTGCTCTTGTGGTTGCGGATCTTGCCGACGGTTCGCTTGTCGAGCACGATCTTGAACGGGAAAGCCCAGTCGACGATGGGAAAGGGGCGAGACAGTTGGAGTGTTGCGCTCATGAGGATCGCCTTACCGGTTTGGTGTGATGTTGATCGCCGAGTTCCGTTTCGGCCTGGAACGCCTGGGGTGCCCGGGTCAGAAGCCGTCCCGGTGGTCCTCGAGCGCAGTGGCTGCGGCGTTGGTTTCTTCGCGGGCGGTGCACGCCACTCGGGTCCGCCGAGGTAGCGCAACGGAACCGTGAACAGGCGAAGGGTCGAGCCACCGCCCGCGACCGCTCCCACGAAAAGCGAGCGCGATCCGCGCAGCGCATCACGTGACCGCATCGCGCGAGACGCGAGCGTCTGAACCAGCCGCGAGCCACCGGGTATGACGCCGTGGCAAGCTGTGTCCGTGAGGGCGGCCGCGTTACTCGCCTGCTCGATCGCGGCACTCGGTGTCGCAGGGTCCGGCGTCGCTCGCTCCTCGCCGCCGCGTGTATCGGGTCCGCTGATGTCACGAACGTCGGTAGTTGCTAGCCAGTTGGTCCGCTCGCCGAGAGGCTGCGTGCCACGCGCCATTCCCTCCGGTGGCGAGATCGTCAACGGCGCGAACCTCGCGATCCGGAGAGGCCAGGTCCTCTACGTCGTGCTGGACGAGCCAGCCGAGCCCGGGCCTGTCCCGAACTCGTTTCCGTGGCCCACGCCAATCTCCTCGAACCCTCGCGTCCTCAAGCGCGTGCCGCTGTGCAAGTACCTCGACGTCAGCACCGCGCCTCTGACCGTCACCGCGTTCCGTGCCATCCGTGCCGGCACAGCGACCGTCGCCGCGCCACTTTCCCGCGCGTGGCAGACGTGGCAGGCCGAGCCTCACCAGGTCGTGCCTTCCACACCCCAAGAGCCCTTCCAATCCTTCCGCGCTAGCGTAACCGTCGCCGGCAACTGACAACAGACTGTCGCAACGCCAGCAAAGCAAACGCGAGCGACGACGCGCCTCGCGTGACCGCAGTGCGCGAATTGGAGCTGCGGCTCGGTTGGGTGCCAGCTACGCGGTGGCTAGATGCTGCCGGTTTTGGGGGCTAGTTTGAGGCGCGCGGCGATCGTGGCGAGCTCGTCGCGACCCAGGTTCTCTGACATCAGGAACACGAACGTGCCGTCGCGTTCGACGTGTGCTTGCGTCTGGTAGCCAGCCTTGGTCACAAAGGCAAGGCAGCCGTCGGCGCCATAGAGCACCACGCGCCCACTTCGCGCGATATCCGATCACGTAGCGGGCGCAGTGACGCCCTTCCGTCCAAGGCTACGTGGTCGGACGCCACTGGTCGATGGTCAGGCAGGTGAACCCCGACGACCTCGGTCCCCAGCAGCGCGAGGCCGCCGCCGCGGTGCACGACATCCGCATTCCCTAACCCGCCACGCATCGCTCCAGCAGCAAATGCCAGGCGAGCACGCCGGCGGCAGGCGGCGATGGAGAAGCGCGCCCCATCGTGGCGGCGCAGCCCCCTCCGTTATCCGATCGAGCCGATCATCTCCAGCTGGATCAGGCGGTTGAGCTCGACCGCGTACTCCATCGGCAGCTCCTTCGTGACGGGCTCGATGAAGCCGTTGACGATCATCGCTGCGGCTTCGTCCTCGCTGAAGCCGCGTGTGCCCATGTAGAAGAGCTGGTCGTCGGAGATTCGCCCGACGGTCGCCTCGTGGGCGACGGTGACGTGCGGGTTCTCGATCTGGATGTCGGGCCAGGTGTCCGAGCGCGAGATGCCGTCCATCATCAGGCCGTCGCACTGGACGCGGGCCTTCGAGCCCTGCGAGTGCGCTCCCATCTTGACGAGGCCGCGGTAGCCCATGATCCCGCCGTCCTTGGAGATCGACTTGGCGAGGATGTTCGAGGTCGTGTTCGGCGCGAGGTGGACCACCTTGGCGCCGGTGTCCTTGTGGACGCCCTTGCCGGCTACGCCGACGTTGAGATGGTCGGCGCGTGCACCTTCGCCCATCAGGTAGGAACCCGGGTAGAGCATCACCACCTTGGCGCCCATCGAGCCGCCGACCCACTCGACCGTGCCGTGCGCGTCGACGCGTGCCCGCTTGGTGTTGAGGTTGTAGACGTCCTTGGACCAGTTCTGGACCGTCGTGTAGCGCGCCTTTGCTCCCTCGTGAACGAAGATCTCGACGACCGCGGAGTGCATTGAGTTGACGCTGTAGGTCTGCGCGGTGCAGCCTTCGATGTAGTTCACCTCCGAGCCTTCGTCGGCGATGATCAGCGTGTGCTCGAAGGTGCCCTCGCCGGCGCCTTCCATGCGAAAGTAGGCCTGCAGCGGCAGGTCGCAGCGGACCCCCGGCGGGATGTAGACGAAGGCGCCGCCGGACCAGACGGCTCCGTGGAGCGCGGAGAACTTGTTGTCCTGCGCTGGCACGCACTTCGTCATGAAGTACTTTTGGACGAGGTCCGGGTACTCGCGGACCGCGGTGTCCATCGAGCAGAAGAGGATGCCCATCTTGGCGTACTCCTCCTTGAGCCCCTCATAGACCGGCTCCTGGCGCCAGACGCCGACGACGCCCGCGAGGTGCTCGCGCTCGGCCTGGGGGATGCCGAGGTCCTCGTAGGTCTTCTTCATCTCCTCGGGCACGTCGTCCCAGGAGTTGAAGCGGCCGGTGGTCGGCGGCGAGTAGAGGACGAGGTCGTCGAAGTTGAGCTCGGAGAGGTCGGGACCCCACGTCGGGATCGGCTTGCGCTGGAAGATGTTGAAGGACTGCTCGCGTTTCTCCGCCATCCACCGCGGCTCGCCCTTGATCTTCGAGAGCTCGCGGATCACCTCGAGTGAGACGCCGCGGCGTGCGACGAGCTCTCCCTGCTCGGTCTCGACGATCGGGCTGGGCTTGGTTATGCGCGTCGCGTCGGTTACGGCCACAACACCTATCTTAGCGGTCGGGATGAGCGGTCGCCCACGGTGGCCCGGCGCGGGTGCCTTGGATGACCGTGTGCGCGGGAGGCGATTGGCCCTTTGCGGGCAGAGTCATATGAGTGGCTGGAGATCGGCGATCGAGTTCAAGACGAGCGTCGGCGTGATTCCGGACACGTCCAGTGCGCCCTCGCGAAATTTTCCGGTGCGGACGAGCACGCCTTCGAGGCCGGCGTCCAGTGCTCCGCCGACGTCGGCCTCGATGTCGTCGCCGATCATCGCTGCGGCGGTCGCGGCGACACCCAGTTCGGCTAGTGCCGACTGGAAGAATGCAGGCGAAGGCTTGCCGGTCACGGTTGCCTCCCGGCCGATCGCGTATTCGAGTGCGACGACGAACGGACCCGCATCCAATGACAGCCCGTCCTCCCGCTGCCACACCCGGTTGCGCTGGAGCGCCACCAGCTCGGCACCGCCCTGGAGCTGGCGGAAGATAGTGTTCAGTCGCGCGTAGGTGAACGCCTCGCCGAGATCGCCGAGGACAACCGCCTCGACGTCTACGGAGTCCGACGAATCGCCCAGCTCCTCAAGGTCCTCGCGCAGCGCAGGAGTCACATGTAGCGCAACCCGGTCATAGCCATTGGCTTGGCAGTGGCGAACGGCGATCGCCGCCGGCGTCAGCACATCGATCTCCGAGACGTCAAAGCTCAGATCAACCAGCCGATCGACAACGAGCCGCCGTGAACGAGAGGTCGTGTTGGTCACCAGCCGAAAAGGCGTTCCGCGTGCGCGCAGTGCGTCCAACGTCTCGCGGGCTCCGGCAATCGCCTCGCTGCCGACATGGAGTACTCCGTCGATGTCGATCAGCAGCCCGCTCCAACGAGGTCCAGCCACGCCCATCCATTGTCGCGCATACGCGATTCCGCCACCGCGACCACGGGCACCGCGCCGCTCAGCTCGTGCGCGTGGCGACTGCGCCCGTCATGCGCGAGCTCGTCACGCGGCCAACGTGCCGCTAATCTCGGCCCGAACCTCGAAGCCGGTCATCGTCAACGGGCCGAAAGAGGTGATCAGCGCGACGTCGATGGCGTCACGGCCGCGTCCGACGACCACGCGTCCGATGCGAGGCCTGTTGTTGCGCGCGTCGAAGGTGTGCCAGCGCCCGCCGAGGTAGGCCTCGAACCACGCCGCGAAGTCCATCGGCTCGGCGGGGAGCGGGACGTCGATGGCCGGGATGTAGCCGAACACGTAGCGCGCCGGAATGTTCAGGGCGCGACAGAACGTGATCGCCAGGTGAGCGAAGTCGCGACAGACGCCCTGACCGGCACGGTAGGCGTCTGCTGCCGTCGTCCACGGGTTGGATGCGCCAGGGACGAACTCCAGCGCACCATGCACGAAGTCGACGATCGTCTGCACGCGCGTCCAGCCCGGCGCAAGCGTCCCAAACCGCTGCCAAGCCTCGTGGCCGAGCTCGTCTGGCAGGCAGAACCGACTGGGCATGATGAAGTTCAACACGCTGTCCGGCAGCTGCGCCACGGGAACCTCGCGCGCCCCCGGCTCGATCACGTCAGCGGGCCGTGCGAGCATGACCTGGGCCTCGTAGCTGACTCGCGAGCCGCCGCTCACCAGTTCGAAGCGCTCGCAACGATTCCCATACTGGTCGACATAGCCGTGGTGCTGAGCGCGCGTATCCCAGCGCTCGCTGAAAATCGATACACCCGGCTCGTGCAGCGGTGCGACCTGCATGATCGCCTCCGCCGGCTGAACGGAATCCATCCCGAACTCGCAACCCACCGTGAGCGCCAGCGGTTCCTGTCCCGCGTAGCCCTCGTCATGGCCCGTGGGCGCCCGCTCGATCATCTCGACAGTCAGCATGACACGTCAGGGAGTCCAGCGCCAAGACCGGTGGTGCAACCGATCGACTCGAGCACAGTGATCGTTCACCCGACCAACTCCGAGCTCTGCCAGTCGCTGTCATTAATTCATTGCCGGCGAGAGGTGCGCTAATGGGAGGTGCGGACGATCGAGCGCTCACCAGTCAGAGACCTGAGAGTTTATGCGCAGAGCGCTTCGCGCCGGTGAAGGCACAATGCACAGTGCACACCGAAATCGACGCACCGGCATGCACATAACACGGCTGTGGCTGAGGTGGACCTACGGCAAGCCGGTGCCGTAAACACGCAAGAGTGTGTGCTGCGCGGCCACAAGCCCGAGGCATTGGCGTCAAGCGATGGCGCTCGGAGGCGAGGTCGAGCGCCAGATCGGGACTGTCGCCGGCGCGGGGCAGTCCTTGGCTACCTTGACCCCCTTGGCGCCGTCCTTGAGAATGCCGCTGTGTCCCAGACGGAGATCGACGAGCACCTCGCCACTCTTGATGAGCCCGCGAGAGCGACGCTTTCCCAGCTGCGCCACGATCGTGGCGGCTGTCCCTGACGCAGAGTACTCGGCGCGATAGCGCCGGCTTCGACTCGCCCACCGACCGCCGCTTCGCTGAGCGGCACGAGAAATTCGATCGTGTGTCGGCTCGGGTCAACCCCGGCGCCGTTGGTGCCTATTGCGAGTTTAGATAGGTGATCACGGCGAGCACGCGCCTGTGGTCGTCGGAGGACATCGGCAGGCCTAGTGTGCCGAGGATGTTCTTGATGTGCTTCTCGACCGTGTGCTCGGTGACGAATAGGCGTTCGGCGATCGCGCGGTTCGAGCGTCCTTCGGCCATCAGGGCGAGCACCTCTCGTTCGCGATCGGTCAGGTGCTCGAGCGGGTTGTCAGCTTGCCGACGTCGGCCGACCAGCTCGTCGACGACTGCTGGGTCGAGTATTGAGCCTCCCCGCCCAACCCGGTTGACGGCTGAGGAGAGCTCGTCGAGGTCGGATACGCGCTCCTTGAGCAGGTACCCGAGGCCTTCGGTTCCTGCCGAAAGCAGTTCGAGCGCGTAGCGCGCGTTGACATGCTGGGAGAGCACGAGCAGGCCGATCGCCGGCCACCGCTCACGGATCACCTTTGCCGCGCGCAGGCCTTCGTCGGTGTGCGTCGGTGGCATCCGGATGTCGATGATCGCGACGTCCGGGCGTGTGCGCTCGACCAGCTCGAGTAGGGCATCGGCGTCTGCGGCGAGCCCGACGACCTCGAAGCCTGCTTCCTCGAGCAGGCGTGAGAGACCTTCGCGGAGGATCACCGCATCGTCGGCTACGGCTACGCGCATGGGATCTCGGCTCGCAGCGTCGTGCCCCGACCCGGCGGGCTCGAGACGGTGAAGCGGCCGCCCAGTGCCTCGACGCGGTCGGCGAGCCCGCGCAGCCCTGAGCCGCCGGCGGCGGTGGTGGCGCCGCCGATGCCGTCATCGCTGACCTCCACCGTCAGGCGTTGTCCCTCGTCGCGGGCAGCCACGCGAACCTCGCGGCCGTGGGAGTGCTTGGCGGCGTTCGTCAGCGCCTCGCTGGCCATGAAATAGGCGGCACTCTCGACCTCGTCGGAAAGGCGCCGTTCAACGGCCACGTCGAGGTGCGTAGGGAGCGCGGCGCGGCGGCACAGCTCGTCGAGCGCCGCCGGGAGCCCACGCTCGACGAGCAGCGGGGGATTTATGCCGTGCGTCAGCTCGCGCAGCTCCTCCAGCGCGAGCGCCAGAGCCTCACGCGTCTCACGCACGAGCGGCTGCACCGATGTCGCCTGCGCGGGCAGCTTGGTCTCCAGCAGGCCGAGCGACATCGCGATCGAGACGAGCCGCTGCTGAGTTCCGTCATGGAGGTCGCGCTCGATCCGCCGCCGCTCGGCGTCGGTCGCCCCGACCAGCCGCGCCCGCGACGCCTGCAACTCGACCAGTCGGGCGCGCAACTCGGCCTGAAGGCGCTCGTTCTCGAGCGCCAGGCTCGCTGCCGCGCACACCGACCGCACGAGCTCGGCGTTGTGCTCCAGCACAGGATCATGGATCAGCGCTGCAACCGGCTGTCCGTCGCGCTCGACCAACGTCGCGCGTCGGCCGCTGTCGTCGTCCGGGAGCATGACGGCTCGCCCGTCGCCGTCGACGTAGCATTTCTCGGCCCCGAACCAGAAGGCGAGCTCAAGCGAGGGGTCGCCGAGCGCCCGCGCGAGCGCCTCGCGCAGATCGGCGGAGGCGCTCGATCCGCCCAGCTCGACGACGAGACCCGCGACCATGCCGCGCGCCAGCCGCCGTTGCAGGAACACGAACAGCACCGCGAACGGCACCGTTGCCATCGTCAGGAACCATACGTGCGCTGGAAGCGCGCCCAGAGGATCGCCGAGCAGGTCGAACGAGACCGTCCAGACCAGCGCCGCGAGCGTCGCGCATCCCGCCACCAGCACCGGCGCGACCGCACGCCGCTGTACCGCGCTCGCCTTCAGCCAGCGGCGTACGAGCGTCGTGATCACGGTCAGGACGACCACGCTGCCCAACAGACGCTGGAGGTTCAGCCAGCCTTGAGCCTTGTGGTTGTCGCGGACGACCTGCAGCAGGTTGTCCGTGCAGCCGGGGCAACGCAGCCCGGCCTTGTTGCCGTACAGCATCGCCAGGAGCTCCAAACCGAGCGTGAGCAAGATCGCAGCGCCGACCAGCCAGCGGTCGATCCGCCCCGGCAACCGGCCGGACGGGAACGCGAGCAGCAGGTAGACCAAGCCGACGCCCCAGACGGACTGGACGGCCGTTCCGATCGTGTAGACCCACGGTGTCGGCGACTGGGTCAGCTGGACGGCGAACCAGGCGAAACTGGTGAACACCATGATCGGGCCGATCCGATTCTCCGGGCGGCTCTGCCACGAGGCGAGCCCGCAGCCCAGCAGCGACGCGCCCACCACCAGCGTGAGGATTGCGCCGGGCTCGGTCGGGCCGGTCGGCTGCGGGTGGGCCGCCAGCCATACGGCACCGGCGCCCGCGAGCACGCCAACAGCGGCAACCCCGTAAAGCTTCGCCTTCATTACCAACGATTGTGGCGTCAATCGACGGCGGCGGCCAGGTGGGTCGGACAGTGCCGGACCGATCCGGTTCGCCCAGCTCACTCAGCTGCGATGGCAGCGAGGACGTCGAGGTTGGCGGCCCGTCGGGCGGGCCAGCTGGCGGCAGCCAGGCCGAGCAGCGCGGAGAGGAAGAGGAAAACGACCAAGCTGCTGACGGGCACGACGATGTCGCTAACGCCTTGCTGGCGCAGCGACGACGCCATCGCGACGCCCAGCCCGGTCCCGATGACGATCCCGATGACGGCGCCGAAGAGCGCGATGATCACGGACTCCGAGCGGATCATCGAGCGGACCTGCCGGCGCTTCATGCCGACCGCCCGCAGCAGACCGATCTCGCGGGTGCGCTCGAACACCGACAGCATCAGGGTGTTGACGACGCCGATCAGCGCGACGACCACGGCGAGCGCGAGGAGGACATAGACGAGTCCGACCAGCTCGTTGACCTGGGCCTGCTGCGCCTTCTCGAATTGGGCGCGCGTCTTGACCGAGACCGGGTAGGGGTTGAGCAGGCGGTTGAGCGCTCGTCCGACGTGGGGGGCGGTGCGGTCGGTCGCGACGAGGACGGCCGTCGGTACCGGGTCGTGGAAGTGCGAGGCGAAGAAGGATGCGCTGACGAGGTAGCTGCCGAGCAGCGGGTTGGGCTTGAAGATGCCGCCGATGCGCATCGTCGAGGCGCCGGTCTGGGCGAACTTCACCCGCACCAGCGAGCCGACCTTGAGGTGATCGGAGTTCGCCGTGGTCGTGTCGAGCAGCAGTTCCCCGGCGGCCATTGCCGAAGCACCGCTGCCGGCGCTCAGGACCAGATTGACGGTCTTCGGCAGGTTTGCGGTCGTCGCGGCGATCAGGCTTGACAGCGAGCCGCGGATCTCGAACTGCCCCTTGTATGCGGTCCTGACCGTGTTGACGCCTGGAATGCGGGCGATCGCCGGGACGACTGAGTTGCTGAGCGTGCCGCCGATGAGGTACTGCGCGTTGATCGCGCTGTCGACGTCGCTGGTCGCCGTCTGTGACAAGGACGCGCCGTAGACGGCGATCGTCGACACGAGCGCGAGGCCGACCATCAGCGCGGAAGCTGTCTGGGCGGTTCGGCGTGGGCTGCGCATCGAGTTCTCGCGTCCGAGTCTCCCGGCGATGCCGAACAGCGCGGCCAGCGGGCGCCCGAGGGTGCCTGACAGCGGTCGCGAAACGATCGGCGCCAGCATGCCCATGCCGATGAACACGGCGAGCGCGCCGATCCCGACGAGGGCGATCGCCGGCTCGCTCACCCCCGCGAGCACGGCGATTAGGCCACAGATCGCGACGATCCCGCCGAGCGTGACGCGCCGTCGCAGCGAATCGCCCTCTTCCTCAAGGTGGTCGACGAGCGCCGCCACCGGCGGGATCCGCACCGCGCGGCGTGCCGGTCCGATCGCTGACAGCAATGTCACTCCGACGCCGACGCCTACCGCGACCGCGGCCGTGCGGGCCTTGAAGACCAGCGGAGCCGAGGGCAGCGTGATGCCAAACGCTTTCAGTAGCGCGACGAGCCCGAGCGCGGCGAGGATTCCGAGGCCCAGACCGATCAGCGAGGCGACGAGGCCCGTCAGGGCGGCTTCGCCTAGCACGGAGCGGAACAGTTGCCGGCGGCTTGCACCCACGATGCGCAATAGCGCCAGCTCGCGGGTGCGCTGTCCGACAGTGATCGAGAACGTGTTGAAGATCGTGAACGCGCCGACGAACAGCGAGATGAATGCGAACACCAGCAGCGCCGTCGAGATGAACGACAGGTCGCTGTTGATGAGGTTCGTCTCCTCGCCCACCACGGTCTGACCGCTGACGACCTGCACGCCCCGCGGGAGGACCTTCGCGATCGCCCGCTTGAGGGCCGCCTTGTCGACGCCAGGCTTGGCTAGGACGTTGATCGTGTCGTAGTACCCGCGGGTGTTGAACAGTTTCTGCGCAGTCGGCAGGGAGAAGCCGGCCAGCGTGTCTCCGACCAGGTCGTTGTCCCCGCCGAAGGTGACGATGCCCGTGATCGTGAACCTCTGTGACGGTCCGGCCAGCAGCACGTGCACGCGCTCGCCGACCTTGAAGTGGTACTTCGTGGCCGTCGCCTTGTCCATCACCACGTCATGCGCATTGGTCGGCGGCTTGCCGTCGACGAGATCGAGCACCGACAGCTGCTTGTTCGGGTCGAACGAGAAACCGAGTGCCTGGGAGCCGCCGTTGCCGATGTCGTTGCTCGCGCCCTGCACGAACTGGGCGTAGCCGGCGACCGAGCCATCCACGTAGGCGACTCCCGGAAGACGGCGGACCGTCGCGGCGATCGACTCGGGGACCGGCTTGCGATCGGCGGTGCTGTCGGCACCGGCGTAGGCGCCGCTGCCGAGCGTCGCGTTGCCGCGGATCTCAAAGTTGATCTTGCCGTAGACGTTGCCGATCAGGGAGTCGAACGTGTGATGCAGCGTGTCGGTGAGGATCAGCGTTCCCGAAACGAACGTGACGCCGACGATGATCGCCAGCGCCGTCAACGCCATACGCAGCTTGCGCGCGAGAAGGCCTCTGAGCGTGACGTTCCACATCTCAGTTACCGAGCTTCATCATCAGCTCGAGCACCGAGTCCGCCGTAGGTGAGGCAAGCTCCCCCACCAGCCTGCCGTCGGCGAGAAACACGACGCGGTCGGCATAGGCCGCGCCGCGCGGGTCGTGAGTGACCATCACGATCGACTGGCCATGCTCGTCAACCGAGCTGCGCAGGAAGCCGAGCACCTCCCCGGACGAGCTCGAGTCGAGGTTGCCGGTCGGCTCATCGGCGAAGATCAACTCGGGCCGGCGGATCAGCGCCCGCGCACAAGCCACACGCTGCTGCTGGCCGCCGGACAGCTCGCTCGGGCGGTGCGACAGCCGGTCGGCGATCCCGAGTGCTCCGACGAGATAGTCGAACCACGCCTTGTCGATCTTTGCGCCAGCCAGATCCGAGGGCAGGGTGATGTTCTCGCTTGCCGTCAGCGTCGGGACCAGATTGAACGACTGAAACACGAAGCCGATCTCGTCTCGGCGCAGCTCGGTAAGGCCGGCGTCATCGAGCAGATCGATCTCCTGGCCGCCGACGAACGAGCGCCCCGACGTCGGCGAATCAAGGCCCGCCATGCAATGCATCAGCGTCGACTTGCCCGACCCCGACGGGCCCATCACCGCGGTGAAGCGACCGCGCTCAAACTCCACGCTGACATTGTCGAGCGCCCGAACGGCCGCATCGCCCTTGCCATACGTCTTCGTCAACTCGACGGCGCGCGCCGCCGGGGAGGACGCCACTTTCTGATCGATGTGGTTTATGTCGTTCACTCCTTCATGCGTCTAGACGAAGGCTGGCGGCAGCTTCGAGTGAAGCGCCTGGCACAAGTCGGAGTCTGGAGGGTGCACCGCCTCCCCACCAGCCGGACAGCCGGAGTAGTGCGTGGTACGGCTAGCGAGTACCACGCGTCGCGCTGCTGGACGATCGACCGGGAGTAAGGGAGCGCCATTAACCCGGACACGCTCGTAATGCAGCCCCGGGAAAGGCGCCACTAACCCGAGCATGTGCGCGCTATAGCTGACGTGCCCATGTAGGTTGTG
>PKXY01000016.1 GCA_003132505.1 Solirubrobacterales bacterium | reverse complement strand
CAAAACGACGCAAACGAAGCACAAACTCGGGCACGCGGGCAGCGTATATCATCGTTTGCTACGTACCTTCTACTGAGGAGAGGGGTATGGCGGTAGAGCTCGACCACCCGTTCTCGACGTCGAAATCGGTCGACGAGACGTTTGCGGCGCTTGTCGATCTCGACCGCGTCGTGCCGTGCGTCGAGGGTGCCAGTGTGCTCGAGGACACCGGCCCGGGCGCAGTCAAGGCCCAGATCGTCGTGAAGATGGGGGCGATGTCGATGACCTTCACGGGCAGCGTGGAGATGACCGAACAGGATGCCGGCGCCCATCGCGCGGTGATGACGGTCAAGGCCCGGGAAGCCGGCGGGCAGGGCCACGCCAATGCGACCGTGACGCTCGTCGCGAGCGATGGCGGGGGCACGATCCACACGAACGCGCAGATCACCGGCAAGGCCGCCTCGATGGGTGAGGGCGTCGTCTCGGCCGTGCTCGACGCGCTGATCAACGACTTCAGCGAGAAGCTTGGCAAGATGATCTGATCCGCCGCGTGCCGCGGCGGACGGCCGAGCGTCAACAGCGTCATGGCGACGATCACGATGCGGCTGATCCGCGACGGTGAGGTGCCCTTCGACGGCGGAACCGCGATCCAGGACGATCCCGAGCGCCCGGTGTTTCGCGGCAACGGCCCGGACGACTACGTCTGCGTCGTCTGCGGCAACGTGCTCGCTGCAGCCATGCAGCCGGTTCAGATGACCAAGAAGGTCCGCGTCCGCTGTGGCCGCTGCTCGACCGTCAACGTCGCGGTGACCGAGGAGCCCGCCGCCTGACGCTCACGCCGCGATCAGCTGCGCAGCCGCGCCGCTAACGCGTCGCGCGCTCGCTCGTAGGCAGCTGCTCCGTCGCCGTCCAGCGCGTCCACGCGGATCACTGGCGGGTAGCCCATGGCGGGCGTCGCGAGGTCGCGCAGGGCGTCCTGGTAGGCCCGTTCGCGCTGCGCGCCGCCGAAGCCGAAGCCCTTCGCGGGCAGTCCCCGTGCAAGGCCATCGGTCCTCGCCGCCCAGACATCGCAGAGCCGCTTGTAGTCCTCCACGTCGAAGGCGAGCGGTGCGTCGGGCGGATAGAGCTCGAGCGTGCTGCGACGAAACGACGTGAAGTGCGCCGGCTCGTCGACTTCGATCATGGTTCCGCTCGGCTCGTGCAGGAGCTCGACGGGGAGCAGCAGGTTCTCGCGCGACGCGTGGAGGACCGACAGGTCCCCGCCGAGACGCGTATGGATCGCGCTCAGCAGATCGAGCGCCGCCGTTACCGGTGCGACGAGCGCCGGATCGTGTCGCGCCTTAGCGACACGTTCGAGCCCGACGTGACCCTGCTCGCAGAGCCAATCGAACGAGCCGCGCTCGAGCGCGATGCCGTCCTCCGCCGCGGCCTGCGCAAATGCCTGCTGAACGCCGCCGACGGCCACCGAGCGGATCGTAGCTCCCGGCGGCGCTCACCCAGCTCAAGTGGCGCCGACGGCGCTCGCTCCTCCCCGGTCAGCCCGCGTCGGGTGGGGGATCCGCCGGCGACGGCGCTTGCGGGCTAAGGATCCGGACATCGCCGGGAGCTGCCCGCAAGCCGACCGTTGCGCCTTCGACGATCGTCGGACCGCGCTTCGCGTGAGGGTCGGTCTGGACGGCAAAGCGCGCGAGGCGGATCAGCAGCCCGCCCTGCTCGGGACGAACGCTGACAATGGTGTCGGTGAGCGTGCTCGACCTCGCCGGGGCAAGCGTCAACTCCCAGCGATGGACGGCGATCGTCACCGGCCCGTCAGCCGCCGTCGCGCTCTCGAGCTCACCGCCGCCGCGTAGCACCACGGTCGATCCAGAGCCTGCGGACGTGGCGATCCCCTCGACGACGTTTGCGCCGGTGAGGGCCGCGACCATCACGTTAGCCGGGCTGCGCAGCAGCTCGACCGCCGGCGCCAGCTGCACGAGCAGCCCGTTGTCGATTACGCCGATCCGGTCGGCGAGGGCGGTCGCGTCCTCGAACGCGTGCGTGACGAGCAGGGTCGGCAGTGCGAGGCGTGCGAGCTCGTCTGCGAGCTCGTCGCGTACCGCCCGGCGCGTGATCGCATCGAGCGCACCGAACGGCTCGTCGAGCAGCAGCACGCGCGGCTCACGTGCGAGCGCGCGAGCCAGCGCAACGCGCTGGCGTTCACCGCCGGAGAGCTGTCCGGGACGCGCCCGGGCGAGGTGTGCGATGCCGAGGCGCTCGAGCAGATCGGGACGCTCGCGCTTGCCAGCGAAGCGCACGTTCGCGGCGACCGTGAGGTGCGGGAAGAGCCCATAGTCCTGTGGCAGGTAGCCAACGCGACGGCGCTCCGGCGGCAGGCGGATCCCTTGAGCGATGTCGAGCCAGACCTCGCTGCCGAGCACGATCCGTCCCTCGCGCGGGCGTTCGAGGCCGGCAACAGCTCGCAGCAGCGACGTCTTGCCGGCGCCCGAGGGGCCGACCAGCGCGATCGTCTCGCTGCCGGCGCTCAGCGCCGCGCGAAGGTCAAACGCGCGCCGGGCGAGGACGATGTCGATGTCGAGGAGGTCCACTTTTGCCCGAGCAGCTTGGCAGCGAGGAGGATTGCGGCACTGACGATGATCAGCAGCACGCCGATCGAGATCGCCTCGTCGATGTTGACGTCAAACAGCGAGTAGACGGCGAGCGGCAGCGTCTGAGTGGTGCCCTGGAAGCTTCCCGCGAAGAGAATCGTCGCGCCGAACTCGCCGATTCCGCGGGCGAAGGCGACGGCGGCGGCTGCGCCGAGCCCGCCGCGGGCGAGCGGCATCGCGACGCGGAGCATCCGCCGCAGCGGTCCTGCTCCCAGTGTGCCGGCGACGTCGAGCATCGTCGCGTCGATCGACTCGAAGGCCGAGATCGCCCCGCGCAAATAGAACGGGCTGGCGACGAAGAGGATCGCGATCACCACCGCCGCCTGGTCGAATGCGAGATTGATCCCGAGCGCGGTCAGCGTGCCTCCGAGCAGGTGGAAGCGACCGTACGCCACGAGCAGGCCGAGGCCGGCGACCGCAGGCGGCATGACCAGCGGCAGCTCGACCAGCGTGATCACGACGCTGCGCCCGAAAAAGCGTCCTCGCGCCAGCAGGTAGGCGAAGGGAGTGCCCAGGCCGAGCATCAGCGCGAACGCGATCCCGTTCGTCTTCGCCGACACGACGATCGCGTCGGTCGCGACCTTGGAGCCGAAGCCGTCGATCAGCTCTCCGACCGGCTGGTAGGTCGCGAGCGCAACGATCGGCAGCATCAGGAACGCCATCACCACCGCGATCACGGCCGTCGCGGCAATCGCGACGGCGAGTCGCCCCAGCGCCTGGGCCCACCACGCCGGGGCGTCGCCGTCGTTCATCGCTGAGCCGCTCCCCCGGCCACCGTCACGGCTTGCCGAAGCCGGCCGCCCGGAGCGTTGCCTGACCCTTAGCGGAGAGCACAAGCGCCACGAAGGCCTTCGCTGCCGCCTGCTTCTTGCTCTTTGTGACGACCGAGATCCAGTCGCTCGTCCCCGGCATCGCCTTCGCCGGCAGCTCGATGACCTTGACCTTGCCGCCTGCCGACTTGGCGTCCGTGTAATAGACGAATCCGACGTCGGCCTGGCCGAGCTCGATCTCCGCCAAGACCTGCGTCACGTCGTTCTCGTAGCTGACGACGTTCTTCGTCGCGGCCTTCGTGATTCCGAGGGTCATCCAAATCGTCGAGGCGTAGTCCCCGCACGGCTGCGAAGCGTTGCAGGCGACGATCTTGACGCCCTTCTTGGTGATGTCGGAGACCGACGTGATGTGGGCCGGGTTGCTCTTCGGCACGACCATCACGAGCCTGTTTGTCGCGAACTCAACCGGCTTGTCGACGAGCTTCATCGCGTAGAGCGCGTCCGGGTCCTTCTCGTTTGCCGCGGCGTAGACGTCGGCCGGGGCCCCCTGTTCGATGTCCGTCTCAAGCGAGCCAGAGCCGTTGAACGTGTATTTGGCCTGCGCGTCGATCTTCGGGAATACGAGCGACAGCGACGCCGCGCCAAAGACCGTCGGGGAGCTAGCGCTGCTCGCGCTGCTGGTACCGGTCGCGACGAGCGCAGCGACCGCGATCGCGGCGCCGATCGCCGCTGCACATTTGGTCGTGCGTGAGCGCATCCCAACTACCTCCCACCTGGCCCGCCTACAGAATCCGAGCACGATACTAGAATCCTGGCGATGCCAGCCGAATCGTTACTGCGGAGGCGTCGCCTGGAGTGCGGGTTCACGCAGGCCGAGCTGGCGGCCCGCGCGGGTGTCAGTCGCCAGCTGGTCGCCGCCGTCGAGGCGGGTCGCAACGTGCCGGCGGTGGACGCCGCGCTGGCGCTCGCCCAGGCACTCTCGACGACCGTCGAGCAGCTCTACGCGGCGCGCCCAGCCGGCGTCGTAGCAGCGCTCGGTGGTCGTCTGCGCAATGGCATCGCACTGCGCGTCGGTCGCGTCGGCGAGCAAATGGTCGCTGCGGAGCTCGCCGATCACGGCGTCGCTGGCGCGAGCTGGGCAAAGCCTGACGCTGTGCTCGAGGCCGGCGAGCTGCGCCTGTTTCCCGGCGCCAGTCCGGCCGGGGTGGTCGTGGCGGGCTGCGACCCCGCGCTGGGCGTGGCCGAGGCGCTGCTCGACGGGCTGGGCCCGCGAAGCATGCTCGCCCTCTCGACGACCACCACCAGCGCCCTGCGAGCGCTGGAGCGCGAGAGCGTGCACGCGGCGGTGGTCCATGCCGTCCCGGACGAGCTGCCCAAGTCGGCGATCGCCGTCGTTCGCTGGCATCTCGCGCGCTGGCGCGTCGGGCTGGCGGTGCCGGCAGCGCTCCGCCGCCAGTCGTTTGAGGCCGTCCTGCACGCCGACGTCCCGATTGCCCAACGCGATCCCGGCGCCACGAGCCAGCGGGCATTCGAGCGAGCACGGATCGCCGTCGGCGTCGCGCCGGCTGCCGGCAGTCCACGCGCGACTGGGCACCTCGACGCGGCGCGTATCGCCGCCATGGTCGGCGGAGCCGCAGTCACGACGGAGGCGGCCGCCCACGCTTTCGGCCTCGGCTTTCTGGCGCTCGAGACACACGCCGTCGAGGTGTGGGTGGCCGAGCGCTGGCGCGAGCACCCCGGCATCGATGCGCTCGGCGAGCTACTGGCCACGAGGGCCTTCATCGAACGTGTCGCCCAGTTCGGTGGCTACGACCTGGCCGGAAGCGGCGACCGCGTCACGCCATCGCTCAACTGAGCGCTTGGCGAACCGGGCGGCGCCGAGTCACAACAGCCGTCAAGCTGCTGTCTGCTGGCCTACCCCCGGAGGAGGAGAGAGCGGATGAGACTCAGCGCCAGGAACCAGCTCGCAGGTACCGTCGTGTCGATCAACAAGGGAGCCGCGATCGCGAACGTCGAGCTCGATGTCGCCGGTCAGCGTCTCGTGTCCTCGATCACGGTCGAGGCGGCCGAGGAGCTCGGCCTCGAGCCCGGGTCGGCGATCGTCGCTGTGATCAAGGCCTCGGACGTGCTGATCGCGACCCCGTGACGCTCGCACAGACGATTGTGCCGTCGGGCGCAGCGGCGCCGGGGAGACGTCTTTTGACTTACGAAGCACGGCAACGCGGCTGAGGAGCGCAAAGGCCGAGAGTAGGCTTTTGTGATGATCGTGCGAATCCGCCTTTTCGGGCAGTTGCGCGAATGGGCCGGCGCCGATGTGCTCGAGACGGCGCTTGCCGATGGTGCGACCGTCGAGGACGCCCTCAGCGAGCTCGGGCGCAGTGCCGCGCTCGAGGGTCTGCTCGACCGCCTACCGGTGCGGATGGCGGTCAATCGCGTGATCGCCGACGGCGAGACGGCGCTGCACCCGGACGATGAGCTGGCGCTGCTGCCGCCGCTGAGCGGCGGCGCTGGGCAGCACGTCCGCGTGACCGACTCGCCGATCGTCGCGGCCGAGGTCACCGATGCAGTCCGCCGACCCGGCGCCGGCGCCGTGGTGACGTTCGAGGGCACGGTTCGCGACGTCGAGTTCCTCGACTACGAGGCCTACCGGGCGATGGCGGAGGAGCAGATCGCAAGGATCCTCAGCGAGGCGATCGAGCGCCACGGCCTCGAGGAGGCGGCGGCCGAGCACCGGGTCGGGCGGGTCGCGCTCGGCGAGCCGGGAGTGGTCGTCGCGGTCTCTGCGGCGCATCGAGACGCGGCGTTCGCCGGTGCGCGCGAGGTGATCGACCAGATCAAGGCGAGGGCGCCGATCTGGAAGCGCGAGCTCGACCGCGGTGAGGCACGCTGGGTGGCGGGGGAGCACGTCAGCTTGTGAACGACCGCTCGCTCACGCATCTCGACGCCGCCGGTAGCGCACGGATGGTCGATGTCGGCTCGAAGCCGGTGAGCGCGCGTCGCGCACGCGCGCGTGCGCGAGTGCGGATGTCGCCGGACACGGCCGCAGCCGTCGCAGCCGGAGACGGGCCGAAGGGCGAGGTGCTGGGCACGGCGCGGATCGCGGGCATGCTCGCCGCCAAGCAGACCGCGCAGCTGATCCCGCTCGCACACCCGATCGCGCTCAGCGTTGTCAACATCGAGGCGTCCGTCGACGTCGATGGCGGGCTCGTCGAGCTCGTCGCGGACGTCGCCGTCGATGCGCAGACGGGGGTCGAGATGGAGGCGATGGTGGCCTGCACCGTCGCCGCGCTGACCGTCTACGACATGGTCAAGGGGTTCGAACGCGGTGTCACGATCGAGCAGGTGACGTTGCTCGAGAAGACCGGTGGCCGTCACGACTGGCGGCTGGAGGGAGACGACTGATGCGCGTGGCGATCCTCACCGTCAGCACGTCGCGCGCCGCCGCGGTCGGCGGCGACGAGAGCGGCGATGCGCTCGAGCAGTTCGCGCGCGCGATCGGTGGCGAGATCGTCGCCCGCGAGATCGTCTCCGATGAGCGAGCGACGATCGAGCAGCGCCTGCGCCATTTGAGCGACGTCGAGCGATGCGATCTGGTGCTGAGCACCGGCGGCACCGGGGTTGCGCCCCGGGACGTCACCCCTGAGGCGACGCGCGCGGTGATCGAGCGAGAGGTGCCGGGCATCGCCGAGGCGATGCGCCAGGCATCGAGCGCTCATACGACCAACTGGCTGCTCTCCCGTGGCGTCGCAGGGATTCGCGGCGCGACGCTGATCATCAACTTTCCCGGGAACCCGCGGAGCATCACTCAGACCACTTCTGCGATCGAGCCCTCGCTGCCGCACGCGCTCGCCCTGATCGCAGGTACGCCGACTGCGCACCGATGAGTGTCGTCGCCGAGCAGCTCTCGATCGGCCGGAGCTGGCTGGTCGACGAGCGACGCGTCGTCCTCGCATCGCTGATCGAGGCGCAGGGATCCTCGCCGTTTGAACCGGGCGCCTTCATGCTGATCGACGCGGCCGGCGCGATCGAGGGGTCGATAACGGGCGGCTGCGTCGAGAGCGACGTCGTGTCGAACGCGCTCGAGATCATCGAGTCCGATGGGCCGCCCCGTGTGCTGCACTACGGCGTCTCGGACGAGCTCGCGCAGACCGTCGGCCTGATGTGCGGCGGCGAGGTTGACGTCCTGGTCCACGAGCTACGCGGCGCTGCACGGGAGGTCTGCCGCCAGGCGTTCGACGCTGCGGGGCGTGGCGAGACCGTCGGCATCGCAACGGCCGTCGACGGCGATCGCGCCGGCGCCAAGCTCGCGATCATCGGTGAGAGCGTGCTCGGCAGCTTCGACGGACCGGAGTTGCTCGATCGCACAGTGGCTCGCGACCTCCTCGCCCTAGCCGATCGCGGAACCAATGCGCTGCGACACTACGGCGCCTCGGGCGAGGCACTCGGTCGCGAGCTGACCGTGCATCTGCAGGCCTTCCGCGCCCCGCCCAAGCTGGTGCTCGTCGGCGCGATCGACTACTCGGCGGCGGTGGCGTCACTCGCCGCGCAATCCGGATACGAGGTCACGATCGTCGATGCGCGCGAGGCGTTTGTGCGTGCCGACCGCTTCTCACGCGTTGCCAGCGTCCACGTCGGTTGGCCCGGAGAGGCGATCGACGAGCGCGAGCTGGGGCCGCGCGACGCCGTGATCGTCTTCAGCCACGATCCGAAGTTCGACGAACCGGCGATCATGGCAGCGCTACGCAGCGAAGCCGGCTATATCGGCGCTCTCGGAAGCCGTCGCACGGCCAGCGACCGCAACGCGCGGCTGATCGCCTGCGGCGCTGACGCGGCGGCGCTCGAGCGCGTTCATTCGCCGGCCGGGCTGGACATCGGCGCCGCGACGCCGGAGGAGGTCGCGGTCTCGATCATGGCAGAGGTAATCGCGACCCGCTCGGGGCGCGCCGGCGAGCGCCTGATCGCAGGAGCCGGCTCGATCCGCCCGCGCTGAGCCCGGCAAGCGGCGGACAATGCGACGCAAGGTGCTCGAGCAGACGCCTCGATCCGTTTTGTCCCGCGTGAGCCGGGTTACCGCGAGCGGATCTCCGCTGCCCGTAAAGTTCGGCTGGGCATGATCGCAACAGTCGACAGGTTCTCGCGCCCGCTGCGCGACCTGCGGATATCGGTCACCGACCGCTGCAACCTGCGCTGCCGGTACTGCATGCCGCGCGAGGCGTTCGGTAACGACGCCGTATTCCTTGCGCGCAAGGAGCTGCTGTCGTTCGAGGAGATCGCGCGAGTCGCTCGAGTGTTTGCCTCGCTCGGCGTGGAAAAGATCCGTTTGACCGGTGGTGAGCCGCTGCTGCGCCGCGAGATTGAGGTGCTCGTGGCGATGATCGCCGCGATCGACGGCATCAGCGAGGTCGCGCTGACGACGAACGGAACGCTGCTGGCCGGCAAGGCCCGGGCACTGCGCGACGCGGGCCTGCGCCGTGTCACGGTGAGCCTCGATGCGCTCGACGAGGAGGTCTTCCGCTCGATGAGCGACACGCGCATTCCGCTCGCGCGCGTGCTCGCGGGCATCGATGCGGCGCTCGAGGCAGGGCTCTCGCCGGTGAAGATCAACATGGTCGTGCGTCGCGGCATCAACGACCACTGCGTGCTGGCGATGGCCGAGCGCTTCCGCGGCCGGCCGGAGGTCCTGCGCTTCATCGAGTACATGGACGTCGGGACGACGAACGGCTGGCGCCTCGAGCAGGTTGTCAGCGCCGGCGAGCTGCGCGACGCGATCGGCGAGCGTTGGCCGCTCGAGCCGATCGTGCCCGACCGCCTGGGGGACGTCGCGACGCGCTACCGCTACCGCGACGGCGCCGGGGAGATCGGCTTCATCCACTCTGTCAGTGCGCCGTTCTGTGCAAGCTGCACGCGCGCGCGACTGTCAGCCGAGGGACGCCTGCACACCTGCCTGTTCGCGACACGCGGACACGACCTGCGCGCGTTCGTGCGCGGCGGCGCGACGGACGCCCAGCTGAGTCGCGAGATCGCTTTGATCTGGGCCGCGCGCTCCGACCGCTATTCCGCGGATCGGGCGGAGGAGACCGCGGGACGGGTCTGCGCGGAAAAGAAAATCGAGATGTCCTACATCGGCGGCTGATTCGGCTCGAGCCCGCTGGACGCTCGCGCTCGAACATAGAGTCCGTGGTGCTGTGGCCGCCAAGCTGATCGCGCTCGAGGACGCGAGGGCTCTCGTTCTGGAGTACGCCGCGCCGCTCGGCCACGAAACCGTGCCGCTCGTCGCTGCGCTTGGGCGAGTGCTGGCGGAGCCGGTCAGCGCGCCTTTTGATGTGCCCGGTTTCGACAACTCCTCGATGGACGGGTTTGCGCTGCGGGCCGCCGACAGTGGCGCCGGTGCCCGCCTGCGGATCGCCGGCGAGTCGCGCGCCGGAGCGCCGCGGCTCGAGCCACTCGCAGCTGCGGAGGCATGCGCGATCTCGACTGGCGCCGCGATCCCGCCGGGGGCGGACGCAGTGGTGAGAGTTGAGGATACGCGACGCGATCGGACCGAGGTCGAGCTGGCGGTGGCCGTGGAGGTAGGTGCGAGCATCCGGCACGCGGGCGACGACATGCGCCGGGGCTCGAATGTGCTCGAGCCTGGTTTGCGGCTTGGACCGGCGGAGCTGGGGGTTCTTGCCGCGCTCGGCCGCGCCGAGGTGAGCGTGGGGGTACGTCCGCGCGTGGCGGTCCTGACGACGGGCGATGAGATCGTTGAGGGCGCCGCGCCGCTCGGCTTCGGCGAAGTGCACAACTCGGGATCGGTTGTGATCCCGGCGCTCGTCGAGCGGGCGGGTGGCGAGACAGTCTCGCTGGCGCACGCGCGCGACGATCCGGTCGCGGTCAGCGCCGCTCTGCGCGAAGCGCTCGCACTCGCCGATGTCGTCGTCGCGTGCGGCGGCATGTCGGTCGGCGAGCACGATCACGTCAAGGGAGCCCTCGACGAGCTCGGTGTCGAGCGCCGCTTCGCGGGCGTTGCGCTGAAGCCCGGTCGCCCGACCCTGTTCGCCACGCGCGGCGCGACGCTCGTGTTCGGCCTACCGGGCAACCCCGTCTCAACGCTCGTGACGTTCCTGCTGTTCGCGCGCCCAGCGCTGCTCGTGGCCGCGGGTGAGCAACCGCAGGCGCGGCGAGCCGTTGCGAAGCTCGCCGAAGACGTCGACGAGGAGCCCGGGCGCGTGCAGGCGGTGCGCTGCCGCCTGAGCTTGAAAGACGACGGCTGGTGGGCCACGACGACCGGGCCGCAGGCCTCTCACGTGCTCACCTCGATGCTTGCGGCTGAGGCCTTCGCGATGATCCCGGCCGGAGACGGCACGTTGGGCGCCGGAACCGAGATCACGATCGAGTTGCTCTGACAAAAAAGGACCCTTGACAGCCGGCGTCGTGGTGGTACAAACGTGGGAGGAACGCGGAAAGGAGCTCCAATGCACCGGATTCGCAGGACCTAGCCTCCCCGGCCGGCGTGGCGCTCGGTAATGGCGAGGTGTTCCGATTGGGGCGGAACCCGGCCGCGTGCCAGCGCGATACTCGAGCGCCAGGGGCCGTTGGAGGATGTTCACAGCTTCACACGCACGCGCCCGGGCGTCAGCTGTTTGCCGGCCCGGGCGCGTGTCGTTCTCGCGCAGACCGTGGGCGCCGTCCATCGCAATCGCCGTCACCGAGTTGACCTCCAGCGCGATGGGCGAGCAATTTGGCGCAAGCGCGAATCTCGCCTCCGCAAAGCGCGCTATCCTCGCTGGGCGGTGAAGCCGGCGAGCCCCCCAGTCCGGGATGGGCTCACCGCGAAGCACGGGCACTAAATCGAGGCCGAAGGCGACGATGGACGTAGACGAGGCTGGCGGCGGTCGGACAGACGGAGCAGACGCCAGCACCAGCGCAGGAGGCTCGCGCTCGCCGCGACCGTTCTGGAGCGAGGCCCTTGCGCCGTACGCTCGGCCCAGCGTTCCGCGCAGCGTTCTCGACCTGGCGACATCCGTCGTGCCCTACCTCGGTCTCTCGGTCGCGATGTACTTCGCGCTGCGCGTCTCGATTCTCTTGACGCTGGCGATCGGCGTCTTCGCGGCCGGCTTCCTCCTGCGCACCTACATCGTGTTTCACGACTGCTCGCACGGGTCGTTCCTGCCGTCGCGGCGCGGCAACCGCTGGCTGGGGATGGTGCTCGGTGTGCTCGTGCTGACCCCCTTCCTGCAGTGGCGCCACAACCACGCGATCCATCACGCCACGGCCGGCGACCTCGACCGCCGCGGCGGCGGCGACGTGCCCACGTTGACCGTGGAGGAGTACTACGCCCGCGGCTGGCGGGGACGCCTCGGCTACCGGCTGTTTCGCAACCCACTCGTGATGTTCGGGCTCGGTCCGCTGTTTGCAATGGTTTTCAGCCCCAGAATCGTCTCGCGCGCGGCGCGGCCGGCGCTGCGCCACAGCGTGCACGCGACGAACCTGGCATTGGCCGTTCTTGTCGCCGGGCTCTGCTGGCTCGTTGGCTGGCGGACCTACCTGTTGATCCAAGGTCCGACGGCGCTGCTGGCCGGGGCCGCCGGAATCTGGCTGTTCTACGTGCAGCACCAGTTCGAGGACACCTACTGGGAGCGCGGCGGACAATGGACCTATCCGGACGCGGCGCTGCGCGGCAGCTCCTACCTGCGGCTGCCGCAGCCGCTGCAGTGGTTCTCGGGCAATATCGGCCTGCACCACGTCCATCACCTCAACGCGCGGATTCCCAACTACAACTTGCAGCGCGCGCATGATGAGAACGCGATCTTTCATGCGATCCCGATCGTCTCGTTCTGGAGCGGCTTGCGCGCCGTTCGGCTGAAGCTCTGGGACGAGGACCGCGCCCGTCTCGTCACCTTTGGCGAGGCGCGCTCGAGCCGCGTCAGCCCAGCCGGCGCGCCGGCGGCGACAACGGCATTGTGAGCCGGCCGTCGGTGCCGCCTCGCTGACCGTGCCTGAGAGCGATTTGCCGGAAAGTAGACGTGACTTGCAACGGCTTATGCGTTAAGCGCTCGGCGGACGGAGTAGCGTAGGAAACAGCCGCCTGTTGTGGCGGTCGGCCCAGCGACTTGGACGGCAATACCGAGCTTCCAGGATCGACAGCACAGGGGACGGGCTCCGCCGGTGTCACAGCTATTTTGTGGTAAATGGTGAGCGAGAAAACGATTGCGCCGCTTCGTATTCTG
>PKXY01000033.1 GCA_003132505.1 Solirubrobacterales bacterium | reverse complement strand
GGACACGATCGCGATCCTCCGCGGCCTTAAGGAGCGCTACGAGAACCACCACGGAGTGCGCATCCAGGACAGTGCGCTGATCGCTGCGGCCGAGCTCTCGCAGCGCTACATCGCCGACCGCTTCCTGCCCGACAAAGCGATCGACCTGATCGACGAGGCGGCCTCACGGCTGCGAATCGAGATCGACTCGCTGCCGACCGAGATCGACGAGGTCGATCGCCGCATCATCGGCCTGCAGATCGAGCTCACGTCACTGGAGAAGGAGAAGGACGACGCCTCGGCCAACCGCCGCCGCGCGCTCGAGTCCGAGCTCGCCGAGCTGCGCGAGCGCTCTGGCGCGATGAAGGCCCAGTGGAGCTCCGAGAAGGATCAGATCGCCGAGATCTCCGAGGCCAAGAAGCAGCTCGAGCAGGCCCGCCAGGAGGCCGAGCGCGCCGAACGCACCGCCGACCTCGCGCGCGCCGCCGAGCTCCGCTACGGCACGATCCCGCAGCTCGAACGGGAGCTCGCAGAGCACGAGGCCAACACCGGCGCGCCGGGCGCCGCCGTCTTCCTAAAGGAGGAGGTCGACGCCGAGGACGTTGCCGAGGTCGTCTCGACCTGGACCGGCATCCCGCTGACACGCCTGCTCGAATCAGAGGTCCACAAGCTGATCCACATGGAGGAGCGCCTACACGACCGCGTGATCGGCCAGGACGAGGCCGTCGAGGCGGTCGCCGCGGCGATCCGCCGTTCGCGTGCCGGCCTCTCGGACCCCGACCAGCCGATCGGCTCGTTCCTCTTCCTCGGTCCGACCGGCGTAGGCAAGACCGAGCTCGCCCGGGCCCTCGCCGAGTTCCTCTTCGACACCCAGGACGCGATGGTCCGAATCGACATGTCCGAGTACATGGAGAGGCACAGCGTCTCGCGGCTAGTCGGCGCCCCGCCGGGCTACGTGGGCTACGAGGAGGGCGGCCAGCTGACCGAGGCCGTCCGCCGCCGCCCCTACGGCGTGATCCTGCTCGACGAGATCGAGAAGGCCCACCCCGACGTCTTCAACACGCTGCTCCAGGTGCTCGACGACGGCCGCCTGACCGACGGCCAGGGCCGCACCGTCGACTTCAAGAACGTCGTCCTGATCATGACCTCGAACATCCGCGTCGACGGCGATGACGTCCGCCAAGCCCTGCAGCAGCACTTCAAGCCCGAGTTCATCAACCGCCTCGACGACATCGTCGTCTTCCAGCCGCTCACGCGTGCAGAGCTCGGCGAGATCGTCCTACTCCAGATCCAGCGTGTCTTCGACCAGCTCGCGGCTCGCGGGATCACGCTCGAGATCTCCGAAGACGCTCTCGAGCTGCTCGGCAACCTCGGCTACGACCCGGTCTACGGCGCCCGGCCGCTCAAGCGGGTGATCCAGCGCCAGCTGGTCGACCGCCTCGCGACTGGGCTGCTCGACGGCACCTATCGTGAGGGCCAGACCGTCCGCGCCGAGAACGTCGGCGGCGAGCTCGTGCTGAGCGCCGCGGGCGCGCCGACTGCAGAACCCGTCCGAGCGTAGGCCTCGGCGCATGCGCCGACCGGCCGGGGGGCGCATGCGCCCCCCGGAACAGCCTCATGGGAGGAACAGCATTCCCTGCGGCTCGACGAAGACAGGCGTCGTCAGGCCGCTCCCGCAGCCGCCGCGTCCCAGTTGAGCCGCACGTAATCGAGCACGAGCGGGTCACCGAGCGCCGGCAACAGGTCGTCGAGGTAGCGGTCGCGCAGTTCCTCCGGCAGACGCTCGAGGTAGGGGGAGAAGATCACGGTCGTGAGGAATTCCCGCGGGTTGGGCGGCGTCGTCGGCTTCGGCTCGAGCCAGCAGGCAGCGACCTCGAAGCCGGCGCGTTCGAGGCGCTCGGTCGTCTCCTCAACCGTCGCGTAGTTCCACAGCTCGCCGATCGCCGCCAGGTGCTCGCCGTAGGGCGCGCGGGCGGCCAGCTCGGCGCCGATCGTCCGCACGCGGTTGATGTTGCCGACGCCGCCGCACTGCGCGACGAACTGCGCGCCGTCGCGGAGCGTCGCGCGAATCCGTGCGAACAGCGTGTCGTGGTCGAGGATCCAGTGGAAGGTGGCCGTCGAGATCGCGGCGTCGAGCCTGGCTGGCAGCTCCAGCTCGAGCAGATCGGAGCAGACCACCTCGACGCGCCGTGGGTCGAGGCGCAAGCGGGCGGTCTCGGCCATCGACTGTGAGCCGTCGACGGCGACGACACGTCCCCGCGGGAGCCGCGCGAGCAGCAGCTCCGTCACGCGACCCGTCCCGCAGCCGGCGTCGAGCACCGTCTCATGGCCGCTGAGCTGAAGGCGCTCGACCACGCTCGCGCCCCAGGCCTGCTGGGGCGCCGAGATCGCGTCGTAGCTCGTCGCGTTCCAGTCGCGCGTCGGCATGGTCGTACGCTATCACGTACGTACGGCCGCGATAGCGGTCACCGAGTAATCGCGGGCGTAGCCTCCGGCAAGCTCACTTGCACCAGATGGCACAAACGCGGTAGCCTGCGCCCATGCTCTTCAGACGCCGAAACCTGCTGGTGCTCCTCGTCGTTGAAGTGGTGCTCTTCGTGCTCGCGGGCGTTACATCTAAGAACAGCAACCATCCCGGCGCAGTGAGCAACGTCTTCTGGGGCGTGTTCCTGGTCGGCGTAGTGGTTTTGGTCCTGCTCGTGATTGGCGTCGTCGTTCAGTCACGACGGTCCCGCGTCAGCTAAGCCGCGAGGTAGCACCGGCCAAGACGACGGACACGGCGGCCGGCATCCGTTTAACCGGTGGCCGTGATCACCGATGCGATGCGATGCGCTACAAACCGGTGCCGTGAGCGTGCGATGAAGGTCCTGGTGGTCGGATCGGGCGGGCGCGAGCACGCGCTGGTGCTCGCGCTCGGACGCTCGCCGCAGCGTCCCGAGCTGCTCTGCGCGCCCGGCAACGCGGGGATCGCGGCGGACGCGCGCCTGCTCGAGATTGCCGGCGATGAGATCGATGCGCTGGTTCGTGCCGCGTGCGACGAGGCAGTCGACCTGGTCGTCGTCGGCCCGGAGGCGCCGCTCGTCGCCGGCCTCGTCGACGCGCTCGCTCAGGCCGGAGTGACGGCGTTCGGGCCGACGCGTGCCGCAGCTGCGCTCGAGGGTTCGAAGGAGTTCGCCAAGCAGGTGATGGAGGCGGCCGGTGTGCCGACTGCGCGCTGGTCGCGAGCGCGCAGCGTGGAGGACGGGATGTCGGCGATCAGCTCCTACCCCGCGGTGCTGAAGGCCGACGGCCTCGCCGCCGGCAAGGGCGTNNCGATGGCGCCGGCGCGCGACTACAAGCGGATCTTCGACGGCGACCTCGGCCCCAACACCGGCGGCATGGGCTCCTACTCGCCGGTCGCCGGACTCGGCGCCCCGGCGATCGCCGAGCTGATCGCCACCGTCCACCAGCCGGTCGTCGATGAGATGCGTGAGCGCGGGACACCGTTTCACGGCGTCCTCTACGGCGGCCTGATCCTGACCGCGGACGGCCCGCGCGTGATCGAGTTCAACGCCCGCTTCGGCGACCCCGAGACGCAGGCGCTCTTGCCGCGGCTGCGCTCCGATCTGCTCGACGCGCTGCTGCGCGCCGCGCGCCCCGGCGGGCTGCGCGACTACCAGCTCGACTGGTCCGAGCAGTGGGCGGTGACGCTGGTGCTGGCGAGTGCCCGTTACCCGCAGAGCCCGCGGCTCGGCGACGCGATCACAGGCCTCGAGCGGGTCGGCCCGGGCATCGAGGTGACGCACGCCGGGACCGCCCGGCGCGGGCGCGAGATCGTGACGAGCGGTGGTCGGGTGCTCGGCGTGACCGCGCTCGGTGACGATCCCGCCGGCGCCCGGACGGCGGCGTATGCTGCGGCGCAGATGATCGAGTTCGACGGCAAGCAGCTGCGCAGCGACATCGCCGCACAGGCAGGGGCGGACGCGTGACCGTCGAGCCACAGCTCGCGATCGTCGCCGAGCAGACCGGCGACGGCCCGCCGCTCGTCGGGATCCTGATGGGCTCGCAGAGTGACATGGACACGATGGCGGGCGCCGCCAAGGAGCTGGCCGATCGCGGCATCGGCCACGAGGTCCAGGTGCTGTCGGCGCATCGCCAGCCCGACGAGGTCGCCGAGTACTCGCGCAGCGCCCGCGCTCGCGGCCTGCGCGTCCTGATCGCCGGCGCCGGCCTCTCCGCGGCGCTGCCCGGTGTCGTTGCGGCGCACACCGACCTGCCCGTGATCGGCGTGCCGCTCTCGAGCCGCCTGTCGGCGGCGAGCGGTCTCGACGCGATCCTCTCGGTGATCCAGATGCCGCCCGGCGTCCCGGTCGCAGCGGTCGGCCTCGACAACGCGCGCAACGCCGGCATTCTCGCCGCCCGCATCATCGACTCCGGCGGCGCCCACGGCGGACGACCGACCGCGGTCGCTTAGCCGCCCGCGCGCGCCGCGCAGCTATAAAGCGGTTTCTGACTCCGCCGCCTCCGCTTCCACCGCGAGAGCGGCGATAATCGCCTGGTGATAGCGCGCTACACACGCCCCGAGATGGGCGCCATCTGGACGGACGAGGCACGGATGGAGTACTGGCGCCAGGTCGAGGTTGCGGCCGCCGCGGAGCTCGACGGTCCGAGCGCGGCCGAGCTCGACGCGATCCGCGCCGCCACGTTCACCGTGGCCGCCGTCCACGAGCGAGAGCAGCTCACCGATCACGACGTCGCCGCCTTTGTCGATGTGCTCTCAGCGTCAGCCGGGGACGCGGGCCGCTGGATCCACTTCGGCCTGACGTCATCGGACGTGCTCGATACGGCGCTCGCGCTGCAGCTCGGTGCGGCCGGCGAGGTCGTCCTGGCGGGCGCCCGCGAGCTCGTCGACGCTCTCGCCGATCGAGCGCGCGAGCATGCCGCGACGCTCTGCGTCGGACGCACCCACGGCGTCCATGCCGAGCCGACGACCTTCGGCCTGAAGTTGGCTGGTTTCGCCTTCGAGGCGCAGCGCAACGCGCGGCGGCTCGAGCAGGCTTTCGCCGCCGCGGGCGTCGGCGCGATCTCGGGGGCGGTCGGCACCCACGCGAGCCACTCGCCGGACTACGAACAGCGCGTCCTCGCGCGCCTCGGCATCGCCGCTGAACCGATCTCGACGCAGGTCGTGGCGCGCGACCGCCACGCCGAGTTGCTGGGCGCGATCGCGCTCGCCGGGGCCGGCCTCGAGCGCTTCGCGACCGAGATCCGCCACCTGCAGCGCACCGAGGTCCTCGAGGCGCAGGAGCCGTTTCGTGCCGGCGAGCAGAAGGGCTCTTCGTCAATGCCCCACAAGCGCAACCCGATCGTCAGCGAGCGGATCTGCGGCCTCGCGCGAGTCCTGCGCGGCAACGCGATGGCGGCGCTCGAGAACGTCGCCCTCTGGCACGAGCGCGACATCAGCCATTCCGGCGCCGAGCGAATCATCCTGCCCGACTCGACGATCCTGATCGACTACATGCAGCACCTTGCGCTGCGCCTCGTGCGCGGCCTCGTGATCGACGCCGCGCGGATGCGCGCGAACCTCGAGCTGACCCACGGCGCGCTCTTCTCCCAGCGCGTCCTGCTCGCGCTGGTCGCCGCGGGCCAGAGTCGCGACGACGCCTACCGGATCACCCAGGAGCTGGCCCAGCGAGCCTCCTCGGAGCAGACGCCGCTCCGCGACCTGCTGGCCGCCGGCGAGCAAACGAGCGCTCTCGACCTCGACGCGATCTTCGACTACGCGGCCTTCACCCACCACGTACCCGAGCTGATCGCCCGCCTCGATTCGATCACTTAGGGCGCGTGCCAAGTCTGGCGCTGCGACCTCGCCCGCGCACGACGAGCGAGCTGCTCGACAGGCATAGGCTCTAAGCTCCGCCGTCGTGACCGGCGTCGCCGACCTGCCCCTGATCGCCTCGGGCAAGGTCCGCGAGATGTACCAGCTCGGCGAGGAGATCCTGATGGTCGCCTCCGACCGGGTCTCGACCTACGACGTCGTTCACCCGACGCCGGTCCCGGGTAAGGGCGAGGTGCTCACCGGGCTCTCGGTCTTCTGGTTCGAGTTGACGCAGGCGATCGTCCCCAACCATCTGATCTCCTACGGCGACGGCGTGCCCGAGGAGGTGCGCGGCCGCGCGCTCGCCGTCCGCCGCCTCGAAATGGTGCCGATCGAGTGCGTCGTCCGCGGCTACATCACGGGCTCCGGCTGGAGCGACTACCAGCGGACCGGCGCGGTCTGCGGCATCGAGCTGCCGAGCGGCCTGCTCGAGTCCGAGCAGCTGCCCGAGCCGATCTTCACGCCCTCGACAAAGGCCAACCTCGGTCACGACGAGAACATCGACCTGGACGGGATGGTTGGCGTGCTCGACGGCGACCGCGCGCTCGCCGAGCGCCTCCGCGCCGTCTCGATCGCCGTCTATTCCGCGGCCGCCGAGCACGCCCGCGACCGCGGCATCATCCTCGCCGACACGAAGTTCGAGTTCGGCCTCGACGAGGACGGCACCCTGACGCTCGCCGACGAGGTCCTCACGCCCGACTCCTCGCGCTTCTGGCCCGCCGACGGCTACCGGCCGGGCCGGCCGCAGCCGAGCTTCGACAAGCAGTACGTCCGCAACTGGGCCGCGGCTTCCGGCTGGGACAAGGCGCCGCCCGCGCCGGCGATTCCCGGCGCTGTGGTCGAGCGCACGCAGGCGCTCTACCGCGAGGCCTACGCGCGCATCACCGGCGAGTCGCTCGAAGCCTGGCTCGAGCGCAGCGGGGCGCCGAGTTGAGTTCCGCGCGCTGACGTTGCGATGATCTGCAGATCACGGCGATCCCCGCCCCAAACGCCGTAGCGACGTCCACCCGCCCCCGCGTCGTGGTGATCGGCGGCGGCTTCGGCGGTCTCAAGGTTGCGCGACGGCTCGCGCGCCGCGACGTCGACATCACGCTGATCGACCGCGTCAACCACCATCTCTTCCAGCCGCTGCTCTACCAGGTTGGCACGGGAATCCTCGCCGGCGGACAGATCGCGCCGGCCCTCCGCGACCTCTTCGTCGCTCGCGAGAACGTCCGCGTCGTACTGGCTGAGGTCGAGGCGGTCGACCTCGAGGCGCGAACCGTCACGGCCGTCGCGGGTGGCGAGCTGACGCTGCCCTACGACATCCTGGTCGTCGCTGCCGGTGCACGCGACTCCTACTTCGGTCACGACGAATGGGAGCGTGACGCACCGGGAATGAAGTCGCTCGACGACGCCTTTCGAATTCGCACCCGAATCCTCAGTGCGTTCGAGCTGGCCGAAACCGCCGCCAGCCCGGCGGAGCGTGATGCGTGGCTGACGTTCGTCATCGTCGGCGCCGGTCCGACCGGAGTCGAGCTCGCGGGCCAGATCGCATACCTCTCGCGCCACACCCTCGCCGGCCACTACCGCTCGATCCGCAGTGAAGCCGCGCGCATCATCCTGCTTGACGGGGCGCCGAGCGTTCTGCCTTCGTTCCGCGAGCGGCTTCGCGGCAAGGCGGATGCCGAACTGCGACGGCTCGGGATCGAAATCCGCGTCAAGACGACCGCGACCAGCGTCGACGCTCACGGCATCGACATCGACGGCCCGGACGGTGCCGACCGAATCGAAGCCCACACCGTGCTCTGGGCCGCCGGAGTGGAGGCCTCGCCGCTCGCCCGTGTCCTCGCGCACGCCAGCGGCGCGGAGGTCGACCGGTCGGGGCGCCTCGCGATCGCTCCCGATCTGACGCTGCCCGGACATCCCGAGGTGTTCGCGATCGGCGACATGGTCGCCCTTGAGGCCGTTCCGGGTGTTGCCCAGGCTGCGCTCCAGGAGGGCGGCTATGTCGCGAAGGTCATCTCCTCGCGCCTCGACGGCAAGAGCGCGCCCGGTCCCTTTCACTACCGCGACAAGGGGAGCATGGCGATCGTCGGCCGCAGCTGGGCGGTCGCCGACGTGAGAGGGCTCCAGTTGGCCGGTCGCCGCGCCTGGCTGATCTGGGCGGTGATCCACATCGCCTTCCTCGTCGACTGGCAGAAGCGGCTCGAGATCGTGCGCCGCTGGTTCTGGGAGTTCGTCACGCACGACCGCCACGAACGCGTGATCAGCTACGTCAGCCTGCTCCCCGACGAGCTGGCACGCGCGGAGGTCGAGAGCGTGCGCCGGCGGCTCGCCAGCGGCGAGAGCGGCGGCGAAGCCAGTGGCCAGTAGAGCTCCCTTGCGGCGACGCTCGACACTCGGGTGAGGGATCCGGGCTGGCTGGTGCTCGCCGGTTTCGTCGGCGGGCTGATCGGGAGCGTGGCCGGCCTGGCGTCGCTCATCAGCTACCCGGCTCTCCTTGCGGTGGGCCTGCCGCCGTTGAGCGCGAACGTGTCGAACACGGTCGCCCTGGTGTTCGGCGGTGTCGGCTCGGTGTCCGCATCGAGGGTGGAGCTGACGGGTCAGCGCGCCCAGGCCCGGCGCCTCGGCGCGATCGCGATCGCCGGCGGGATCTGCGGCGGGCTGCTGCTCTTGGCCACGCCTTCCGGGGCATTCGTTCGGATCGTGCCATGGCTGATCGCGGGGGCGTCGCTCGCGATCCTCGTCCCTCGTAGCTTCGCTTCACCGGCGTCGGCGCGGACGCGGCGCTCGACATGGGCGCTCGGCGGCGGCGTGTTTCTCGTCGCGGTCTACGGCGGCTACTTCGGCGCGGCGGCAGGCGTGCTGCTCCTCGCCCTGCTGCTCACCCTCACCGAGGAATCGCTGGCGCGCGCCAACGCGATGAAAAACCTGCTGGGCGGCTTGGCCAACGCGGTCGCAGCGGTGGCGTTCGTAGCGTTTGGGCCCGTGCGCTGGTGGGCGATCGTGCCGCTCGCGGTCGGCTTCCTGGTAGGCGGACGCCTCGGCCCGGTGATCGTGCGCAACTTGCCTCCGGGTCCTCTGCGCGCCCTCGTCGCCTGTGCCGGGATTGCTCTCGCGATCCATCTCGGCCTGGATGCCTATCGCTGAGCGACCGCGTTGCGTCCCCGGGGTGCGGACGATCTATCGCGCGCCGGCACCGGCATAGGAAAACGCCGCCGCGCGGTCGGCGCAGCCCTTCATCTCGCTGACGAGGCCCGCGCTATCGAAGGTCAGGACGACGTAGCGGATGCCGTTGTCGAGCGGCCACTGTCCTGGCGTCTCGCTCGACGGCCTGAACGCGACGATCGCCCGATCACCGACGTCACGCACCTGCTCGACCTCGCCGTCCAGTCCGGCGGCGCGGTTCTCGCGCATAACACGCAGGATCTGCGAGCGGTTCTCGCAGTTCCACGGCCCGTCCTCCACGGCGCGCCACCTCGCCCCCGGCGCGAGCACGGCTTCGAGCGGCCCGAAGTCATCCCGCGACAGCGCCGCCCACGTCTCACGCACCAGCTCCTCGTGGCCCACGCGCCATATCTTGCCCGGGCATTAGCATGGGATCAAGTGCACGCCCGCGTCCTCGTTCGCCCCAAGGCCGGCATCCTCGACCCGCAGGGGGCCGCAGCCGAGCGCGCGCTCGCGGCGCTCGGTTTTGCCGGCGTCGGCGATGTGCGGATCGGGCGGCTGATCGAGCTCGAGGTCACCGACCCCGCCACGCTGCCGCAGATGTGCGAGCGCCTGCTCGCCAACCCGCTGATCGAGGAGTACGAGATCCTCGATGGCTGATTCCGATTCCCAGTCATTCGAAATCAGCCGTCGCGACAGCCCATCGTGAAGTTCGGCGTCGTCGTCTTTCCCGGCAGCTGTGACGACGTCGACGCGCAACTCGCCTGCGCCCGCGTCGCCGACGTCGTGCCGCTCTGGCACGCCGACCACGACCTCCAGGGCGTCGACGCCGTAATCATCCCCGGTGGCTTCTCCTACGGCGACTACCTGCGCGCCGGAGCGATCGCGCGCTTTGCCCCGATCATGACCGAGGTGATCGACTTCGCTCGAGCGGGGGGCCACGTGATGGGGATCTGCAACGGCTTCCAGGTCTGCTGCGAGGCGGGCCTCCTGCCCGGTGCGCTGCTGACCAACACGAGCCTCCGCTTTGTCTGCCGCCAGGTCTCGCTCGAGCTCGTCAACCCCGACACGCCGTTCACGCGCTCGCTCGCTCCCGGCGCCCGCCTGTCGATCCCGGTCAAGCACACGACCGGCCGCTACTACGCGCCGGCGGCCGACCTCGACCGCCTCGAGGCCCAGGGCCAGGTCGTCCTCCGCTACGCGCCCGCCGACAACCCGAACGGCTCGCTCCGCGACATCGCCGGGGTGATGAGCGAACAGGGCAACGTCTTCGGCTTGATGCCCCACCCCGAGCACGCGGTCGATCCGCTAACCGGGTCAAGCGACGGCCTCGGGCTATTCGCCTCGCTGCGGGACGCGCTTTCGGGGTCTTTGGTCTGATGTCGGCGAAGGCAGCGCCGCCCGATGGCTTCCAGAGGGCGCTCGATCTCGGTCTCAAGGCCGACGAGTACGCCCGCATCGTCGCGCTGCTCGAGCGCGAGCCGAACGTCGTCGAGCTGGCGATGTTCTCGCTGCTGTGGTCCGAGCACTGCTCCTACAAGCACTCGAAGCTGCTGCTGCGCACGCTCCCGAGCGGGGGGCCCGGACTCGTCATGGGCCCGGGCGAGAACGCCGGCGCGGTCGACGTCGGCGGCGGCTGGGCGGTCGCCTTCAAGGTCGAGTCACACAACCACCCGAGCGCGGTCGAGCCGTTCCAGGGCGCCGCGACAGGCGTCGGCGGCATCCTGCGCGACATCTTCGCCGTCGGCGCCAGGCCGATCGCCGTGCTCGACTCGCTGCGCTTCGGCGAGCCATCCAGCGAGCGCTCGCGCTACCTGCTCGACCGCGCCGTCGGCGGCATCGGCCACTATGGCAACTCGATCGGCGTGCCGACGATCGGCGGCGAGGTCTACTTCGAGGGGCCCTACGAGCAGAATTGCCTCGTCAACGCGATGTGCGTCGGCCTCGTTCGCAGTGAGCGCCTGATCCGCTCAGCGGCTGCCGGCCCCGGCAACCTGCTCGTCCTGTTCGGCGCGGCCACCGGGCGCGACGGGATCGGCGGCGCCTCGGTGCTCGCTTCCGCCGAGCTCGGCGAGGGCGGCGCCGACAAGCGCCCGAGCGTGCAGATCGGTGACCCGTTCGCGGAGAAGAAGCTGATGGAGTGCTCGCTCGAGCTGCGCGAGCGAGACCTCCTCGTCGCGCTCCAGGACCTCGGCGCCGCCGGCCTCACCTCCGCGGTCCCGGAGATGGCGAGCAAGGGCGACGTCGGGATCGACATCGACATTGCCCATGTGCCGCGGCGCGAGGCCGAGATGGAACCGTTCGAGATCATGGTCTCGGAGTCCCAGGAGCGGATGCTCGCCGTCGTCGAGCCTTCCCGGCTCGACGAGGTCCTCGCGTGCTGCCTGCGATGGGAGACCGGAGCAGCGGTTATCGGGGAGGTCACCGAGACCAAGGCGATCCGCATCTTCGACGGCGACGAGCTGATCGGCGAAATGCCGGTCGAGGTCCTGGTCGACGGCTGCCCCCTATACGAGCTCAACCCCGAGCGACCGCCGGCAGATCTCTATGCCCCGCCAGCGCGCACTCTCGACAGCACGGACCCGCAAAGCATCCTGCTGTCTCTGCTGGCGAGCCCAAATATCGCCGACAGGCGATATTTGTACGAGCAGTACGACTGCGTCGTCCAGTCACGTACGGTGCGACGGCCCGGCGCTGCCGACGCCGCCGTGCTCCAGCTTCCCCACGGTGTCGCGATCGCCGTCGCGATCGACGGTAACGGCCGGCGCGTCGCCGCCGACCCCTACCGCGGAACGATCGCGGCGGTGCTCGAGTGCGCGGCAAACCTCGCCTGCGTCGGCGCCGCGCCGCTCGGCCTGACCAACTGCCTCAACTTCGCCAACCCGGAGAAGGCCCACATCGCCTGGCAGCTGACCGAGTCGGTGCGGGCGCTCGGCGACGCCTGCCGCGCCCTGGAGATCCCCGTCGTCGGCGGCAACGTGTCGCTCTACAACGAGGGCGGCGAAGGACCGATCTACCCGACCCCAGTCGTCGGACTGGTCGGCCAGCTCCCCGATCCGGCATTCGCGGGCCAGACCGCCTTCGCCTGCGAGGGTGACGCGATCGCCCTCGTCGGCACGTTCCGGCCGGCGCTGCCGGCGAGCGAGCTGGCCAAGCTGCGCGGAGAGCGACTCCCCGGCTCGCTCCCCGAGATCGACATCGCCGGCGTGGCGGCGACCCACGCCATCGTCCGCGAAGCAGTGCGCGCGGGCGTTTTTTCAAGCGCCCACGACATCGCCGAAGGAGGCCTCGCCGTGGCGCTCGCCGAGTGCGCTCTGGCGGGCGATCTCGGTGCCGATGTCGAGCTCGAAGACGTCAGCGAAGACAGGCTCTTCGGCGAGACGGTCGGGTCATTCGTTGTTTCCGGCGCGCTCGCCGCGCTCGCCGGCCTCGACTGCACGATCATCGGCACCGTCGGTGGCGCTCGCCTACGGATCAGCGCCGGCAGCTCGCGCATCGACCTCGCTCTCGAGCGGCTCCGCGAGGCCCACGCCGCGCTCGCCGCACTGCTCGACTAGGACCTGGTTCCTACGAGTTCGTGTAACCGGGAATGCCGACGCCCGAGCGGAGTGGTCCGGCCACCAGCACGCTCCTGCTCGCGCAGACCGTCACCGGGAACGAGAACGTCTGCGCTTGCTTCTGACCCGGCGGGTAGACCTTGAGCCCGAACGCGCCGACGCCTTTCGAGCAGATCGCTCCCCAGTCGGCGATCGCGAGCAGCGCGTGCGCCGTGCCACCGGGCGCGATCGTCACGGTCGAATGCGCGGCGCCGCTCTTCGTCGCCGCCAGGCCGATCTGCTTGCCGTTCAGGCCCCAGGCCGAGACGCCGGGGTAGCCGTAGAGCGAGCAGCTGGCGTGGCCGACGTTGCTGAACTCGATCGGGTAGTAGGTGCGCCCGGCGGTGCCCCCGCCTTCGCCGTCGCCGAGCCAGACCGCGAGATGGCTCGTCGCACAGGCGCCGACGCCGGCCGCGTTGGCGCGCGCCGACGCTCCGGCGAGCGTGACCGGCAGCAGTATTGCCGCGCATGCGAGCGACAGGGCAGCGACGCCGCGTGATCTCGAGCTCCCCATTCCCTCTCCCTCGGTGCCGGCCGAAACCGGCCGCGCGCCAATTATGACAGCGCCGTTCGACGGCCCGGCGCACCACTCACTCGACGATCGCTGGCCCCTTTGGTGACGTTCCGCGCAAAATGCGCCACCGGCTCCCGGCCGCGCTGGCGCAACCGCCGGCGCTGGTAACCTTGGTTGGCCGCGACCGCCTCGAGCGTGCGGACGCGGACCCTCAGATGCTTCCATCGTCCAGCAGCCCCGATCCGCGGGACGGACCGCGGGATGAGTGCGGCGTGTTCGGGGTCTATGCCCCCGGGCACGAGGTGTCGAACCTTGCCTTCTTCGCGCTGTCCGCGCTCCAGCACCGCGGCCAGGAGTCGGCCGGTATCGCCGCCGCCGATCGCGGCGGCCACATCATGACCCGCCGCGACCTCGGCCTCGTCAGCCAAGCGCTCAACGAGAACGACATCGTCACGCTCGGTGGTGAGCTCGCCATCGGCCACGTTCGCTACTCGACCACCGGCTCGAACGCGTGGGAGAACTCGCAGCCCGTCCAGCGCGCTGCCGGCGCTGGCGGCAACCGCCGCGAGCTCGCGCTGGCGCACAACGGCAACCTGATCAACGCCGTTGAGCTGCATGCGGCGCTCCGCGCCATGGGCGTCAGCTTCGCCTCGACCTCGGACTCCGAGATCATTGCCGCGCTGATCGCTTCACATCCGGCGGAGCGGGTCGAGGAGGCGGCGGTGGCTGTGATGCCTCAGCTCCATGGCGCGTTCTCGACGGTGCTGATGACGAAGGACCGCGTGCTGGCGATGCGCGACCCGGCGGGCCTGCGGCCGCTGTCGATCGGCCTGCTCGCGCCGCTGGTGGACGGCGATCCGCCGCGCTACTGCGTCGCAAGCGAGACCTGCGCCTTCGACATCATCGGCGCCGAGCACGTCCGCGACGTGCGACCCGGCGAGGTGGTCTTGCTCGGTGAGGAGGGGCTGACCTCGCTGCAAGCGGTCGAGAGCGTGCGCGAGGCGTTCTGCGTCTTTGAGTACATCTACTTCGCGCGCCCGGATTCACGCTTCAACGGCACTGCGCTCCAGGTCGTTCGGGGTCGCATGGGCGAGCTCCTCGCGCGTGAGTCGCCGGTCGACGCCGACCTTGTGATCCCCGTGCCCGACTCCGGCAACGCTGCCGCGCGCGGCTATGCCAGAGCGAGCGGGCTGCCCCAGGACGACGGCTTCGTCAAGAACCGCTACATCCAGCGGACGTTCATCCAGCCCGGCCAGGAGCTCCGCAAGCACGGCCTGCGGATGAAGTTCAATCCGCTGCCGGAGGTCGTCGGCGGCAAGCGGCTCGTCGTCGTCGACGACTCGATCGTCCGCGGCAACACGACCGCCCAGATCGTCGGCATGCTGCGCGACGCCGGCGCCGCGGAGGTCCACCTGCGGATCTCGGCGCCGCCGATCAAGCACCCCTGTCACTACGGCATCGACATGTCGACCCGCGAGGAGATGATCGCGCACGAGCGCACTGTGCCCGAGATCGCCGCCGAGCTCGGCTGCGACTCGCTCGCCTACCTCTCGCTCGCCGGCGTCTACGAGGCGATCAACAGCTCGCGCTCGCGCCACTGTGACGCCTGCTTCACCGGCGACTACCCGCTCGCCGGCACCGAGGGCGCAAACGGCAAGTACGCACTCGAGCTGCCGATGGCTGCGGTCGACCGGCTCGCTGGCGCCGTCGCCGACTGAACCTGCCGTTGGCTGGCTCGCGCGCGACGCCTCGATCTGAGCGTCGCGAGACACAACCGCGCCCGCCGCTAGCATCGCCCCGCGATGAGTGAGCTGCACGCCGCCCTGCGCGAGCACTTTTCCTATGAGGACTTTCGGCCCGGCCAGGAGGAGGTCGTGCGCGCCGCGCTGGCCGGTCGTGACGTGCTCGTCGTGATGCCGACCGGCGCCGGCAAGTCGCTCTGCTACCAGCTCCCGGCGCTGATGCGCGACCAGCTCACGATCGTCGTCTCGCCGCTCGTCTCGCTGATGACCGACCAGGTTGCGGGCCTCGACCGCGTCGCGCGCGGCCAGGCCGTCCTGATCAACGCCCAGCGCGATCTCGCGGACAACCGCGAAGCGCTCGCTCGCGTCCGCGGCGGCGCCGTGCGGATGCTCTACGTCGCCCCCGAGCGCTTCTCGACACCTGGTTTCGTCGATGCGCTGGCGGGCATCGATGTCGGCATGTTCGTTGTCGACGAGGCGCACTGCGTCTCGCAGTGGGGTCATGACTTCCGCCCCGACTACTTCGAGCTGCCCGCCGCAGCCCGTGCACTCGGCGCGCGACAGATCTTCGCCTGCACCGCGACGGCGACTCCGCGCGTCGCCGGCGATGTCATCGTGCGTCTCGGGCTGCGCGATCCCGTCCGCGTTACGACCGGCTTCGACCGGCCGAGCCTCTCCTACATCGTCGTCGAGGCGAAGAACGACGCCGATCGCCGCGACCGCATTGCCTCGGTGCTGGCCGATCCGGCGGCGCGCCCGGCGATCGTCTACGCCGGGACACGTGCCCGCACCGAGGAGCTCGCTTCGGTCCTCGCCACGCGCCTGGGGACGCGCGTCGTCGCCTATCACGCCGGCCTCGAGCGCGAGCAGCGTGCGGAGGCCCAGCGGCGCTTCATGGACGATGAGGTCGAGATCGTCGTCGCGACCAACGCGTTCGGCATGGGCATCGACAAGTCCGACGTCCGCACCGTCTGCCACGCCGCCGTCCCCGAGTCGCTCGAGGCCTACTATCAGGAAGCCGGCCGCGCCGGCCGCGACGGCAAGCCGGCGCGCTGCCTGCTGTTTGCCGCCAACCGCGACAAGGGCCTGCACGTCCACTTCATCCAGCAGTCGGCGCCCGGCGAAGCCCAGCGAGCGCGCTGGGCCCAGTACCGCGCGATCTGGGCCTTCGTCGAGTCTGAGGGCTGCCGGCGCGAGGCGATCCAGCGACATTTTGGGGTCGCCGACCGGCGCTCCAGCGAGCTGGCTCCTGGCGTGGTGTGCTGCGACATCTGCGACCCCGACGCGCGTCCCGCCGGTCCCCTCCGGCACGGGGCGGGTCGTGCGACGACGGCGACGTCAGCCACCGCGCGGGTGCGGTCTGGCCCGCGCCGCGATGTCACTGTCTCGGCGCAAGTCGAGCTCGCAGACCTCGAGCGAGCCATCGTGGAGGTCGTGGTCAGCGCGCGTCCCGCCGTCGGTCGCACGCGGACGGTCGAGATCCTTCGCGGCGGCCGCTCGAAGCTGATCGCGCAGAACCGCTATGACTCGCTCGAGCTCTATGGGGCCTACGCGCACCTCTCGAGCTCGGAAGCGCTCGAGCAGGTCGATGATCTGATCGCGCGCGGTGTGCTGCGCTCGACCGGCGGCCGTTTCCCGAAGCTCGCGCTGGCGCGCTCTTAGCTCGAGGCGCAGGGCAGCTTTGCGACCGCGGCGCGGACAATGTTCATGTCGGCGTGGTTGAAGTCCTGGTGCGTCTGGCCGCGCCAGGACGCGACGTGCTCGATGTAGTAGGGGCTCGAGAGGCTCTCGTTGTGCCCGATCACGTCCTTGACCGGTAGCTTGAAGCGGCACCGCAGCCAGCGCGTCAGCTCCAGCCCGGCGTGGTATTGGGCCTTGTCGCCGATCACCTGCTGGTCGGAGAAGCCGACATTCTCGATTCCGATCGCCGTGTAGTCGAGCCCGACCACCTGGCGGCACATGATGTTGAGCGGGACCAGCTGGTAGATCGTCCCCTCCGGGTCGATCACGAAGTGCGCGCAGACCTGCGGCAGGGCGTGATACTCGACATCGGGAACGTCGTCGGCAAACGTGTTCCAGACGCTCTGGAACGTCGCGCTCTCGGTGTAGTGCCAGATGATCAGGTGCGGCCCGACGATGTGGTAGCTGTCGATCCCGTAGTGGCGCAGCGCGTAGGCGCGCATCTGCTGCTTGCGCTCGGCTCCGAACGGGATCATGTCTTTGACGATCCGCGGCGGCGGCAGCAGGGGCGCGCTCGCCGCGGTTGCGCCGGTCGTCCCGCTCGCGCCCGATTTGCCGGTCGTGCCGGCGCCGCTGCTTGCGGTCGCGGCGAACGCAAGCAGCAACGTCGTCCCGCTGACGGCGCAGACCGTCGATGCCCGCACGGCTACGGACCGTAGCACCCCACCAAAGTCGGGCGGAGCCCGCGCCCGCTATTCTCGCGCTATCGCCGCAAACGCCCACAGCGCCGTCTTCACGGGCGAATCTAGCTCGCTCGCTCCGAGTTCGGTGCAGGTTCGCCGCGCGCTGCTCTCGGTTTCGGACAAGCGCGGGATCGCTGACTTTGCGCGCGGCCTCGCGGAGCTCGGAGTCGAGATAGTGTCGACCGGCGGCACCGCCCAGGAGCTCCGTGCGGCCGGCATCGACGTGCGCGCGATCGATGACTTCACCGGATTTCCAGAGATCATGGACGGCCGGGTCAAGACGCTCCACCCGAAGCTCTACGCCGGCCTCCTCGCGGTGCGCCACAACCCCGACCACCTGCGACAGGCGAAGGAGCAGGACGTCGAGTTCGTCGAGCTCGTCTGCGTCAACCTCTACCCATTCGAGCGCACCGCAGCTCGCGCCGGCGTCAGCGACGCCGAGGTGATCGAGAACATCGACATCGGTGGCCCGACGATGATCCGCGCCGCCGCAAAGAACCACGCCTACGCCGCCGTCGTCGTCCGACCTGAGAGTTACGACGCGATCCTCGAGGAGCTACGAGCCTCGGACTGCCGGCTGTCGATGGGAACGCGGGCGAGCCTCGCGGCCGAGGCGTTCGCCTCAACCGCCCGCTACGACACGGCGATCGCACGCTGGTTCGCCGAGCGCGAAGCCGACGAGTTCCCGGCGCTGCACGTGCGCGCCTACGAGAAGGTCGTCGATCTCTCCTACGGCGAGAACCCCCATCAGCGCGCCGCCTACTATTCGACGGCCGGCGTCCGGACGCATCTTCTTTCGATGGTCCGCCAGCATCACGGCAAGCAGCTCTCCTTCAACAATCTGCTCGATCTCGATGCGGCTCGCCGCCTGTCCGAGGACCTCGCCGGCTCGCTGACCCGCGGCGGCGGGCCCAGCTGCGTGATCGTCAAGCACAACAACCCCTGCGGCTGCGCGCTCGGCGAGTCCGGCCTCGAGGCCTACCAGAAGGCGTTTGCCTGCGACCCGCAGAGCGCATACGGCGGCGTGATCGTGCTCAATTCGCGCGTCGATCGCGAGCTGGCGGAGGCCCTGAACGAGCAGTTCATCGAGGTCCTCTTCGCTCCCGCCTACGACGAGGACGCGCTCGAGGTGCTGCAACGGCGGAAGAACATCCGGCTGCTCGAGCAGGGGGACCGGCGCGTCGGCATCGGCGAGCCGGAGGTTCGCCAGGTGGCCGGCGGGCTCCTCGTCCAGGACCGCGACGACTCCGTCGAGCGTCGTGACGACATGCGCGTCGCGACCAGCCGCGCGCCGAGCGAGGACGAGTGGGAGGACCTGCTGTTCGCCTGGCGGGTCTGCAAGCACGTCCGCTCGAACGCGATCGTCCTCGCGCGCGGCCTGGCGACTGTCGGCATCGGCGCCGGACAGATGAGCCGCGTCGATTCCGTCCGGCTGTCGGTCGAGAAGGCGCGGCCCGGCTCGCTCGCCGGCTCGGTACTCGCCTCGGACGCATTCTTCCCCTTCGCCGATGGTCCCGAGCTGGCGATCGCGGCGGGCGTCGTCGCCGTCATCCAGCCGGGCGGCTCGGTTCGCGACGACGAGGTCGTTGCCGCAGCCGAGGAAGCCGGCGTCGCGATGGTCATGACCGGCCGCCGCCACTTCAAGCACTAGCTCGCCGGCCCGGCTCCGCCGTCGTGAACCCCGCACCCGGTTCGGGCCGGGCGGGATCGAGCGGTACCGTCACAACCAGCCAGCGAGGCCGGACGGCCGAAGGCCGGGCCGGCGAGCCCCTACTTGACAAGACAAGCTTCGGCGCCTAAGCTTCGGCGCCGAACTATTAGGTGCCTGAGAACTGGAGCGAACACGTGGCAAAGACTGAGCAACTGGACCGAATCGACCCCTGGGTCTGGCGCGTCGCGATCGTTGTCGTGCTCGGCTCGCTCATGTCGATCCTTGACACGACGATCGTCAACGTCGCGTTGCAAACGCTGCACACGGAGCTGCACAGCCCACTCGCAGACATCCAGTGGGTGATCACCGGATACCTGCTGGCGCTCGCCGTCGTCATTCCGATCAGTGGCTGGGCATCGCGCCGCTTTGGCGCCAAGAACATCTACCTGATGTCGATCGTTCTGTTCACCGCCGGATCGGCGCTGTGCGGACTCGCGACGTCGGCCGACGCCCTGATCATCTTCCGCGTCCTGCAGGGCGTCGGCGGAGGCATGATCATGCCTGTCGGTCAGATGATCCTCGCCGACGCCGCCGGACCCAAGCGTATGGGGCGCGTACTTGCGGTCACGGGCGTGCCGACGCTGCTCGGCCCGATCCTCGGGCCGACGATCGGTGGACTGCTGATCGACAGCGCGAGCTGGCGCTGGATCTTCTATGTGAATGTCCCGATCGGGATCGTCGCGACGGTTCTCGCGGTGCGGATGCTACCGGCGCCCAATCGGGATGCGAACGTGCCGCGCCTCGACGTCTCCGGTCTGCTGATGCTGGCGGTCGGTCTTCCTGCGCTCACCTACGGGCTTGCCGAGGTCGGCGCCACCGGTGGCTTCTCCTCGGCGAAGGTGATCGTCTCGATTCTTCTCGGCGTCGTGCTCATCGCGACGTTCATCTGGCACGCGTTGCGCGTGCCGGCTCCGTTGCTCGATCTCAGTCTGTTCAGGCGCAGCACCTATGCGTCAGCTGCTGGGGCGATGTTCTTCCTCGGCGCTGCGCTGTTCGGCGTGATGATCCTGCTGCCGCTGTACTTCCAGAATGTGCGCGGCGAGAGCGTACTTGACACCGGGCTGCTGCTCGCCCCGCAGGGGATCGGCATGGCAATCGTGATGCCGATCGTCGGACGGATGGCCGACCGCATGGGCGGCGGTCCGCTGACGATCTTCGGCGTCATCGTCGCGTCTCTCGCAGGAATCCCGTTCGGGCTGATTGGCGCCCACACCTCACTCGTTGCGCTCGGCTTCGAGCAGGCGATTCGCGGGGTCGGCATCGGCTTTGCCTTCATGCCGGCGTTCATTGCCGCGTTTGCCGCGCTCGAGCGCCACGAGCTGCCCGACGCGGCGCCTCAGCTAACCGTGCTGATGCGCGTCGGCGGGTCGATCGGGACGGCCGTGCTCGCGGTGGTCCTGCAACGCACGCTCGCGAGCGCCCATCATCCGTTGACTTTGGCCGCCGCGGCCGGCGCCTACGGCACCGCCTTCTGGTGGGGTGTCGCAATCATCGTGGCGGCGATCGTGCCGTGCATCATCCTGCTGCGCGCCGAGAGCAAGGCTCGTGGCGTCGCTCGTGCTCGCGCTGATGCCGATCGCGACGCCGGCTCCGGCCCGGCCGCGCTGGCCGAGGTGGCAGCGTGATCGCAGCGCCGACCACCGAGGGCGAACCGGCGACCGACCGCGATGCTGCGCTCGAGCACTTCGGCCTCGCGTTCAAGCGCGCGATGGGAGCCGTGCGCCGGCTCCGCGGCCGCGATACGCACCGCGCCGGCGAGCTCAGCTACGCGCAGTTTGGCTTGATGTTCGGACTCGCCGAGGGCGGTGAGATGTCCGCGAGCGAGCTCGCCTTGTGCGCCGACGTCACGCCCGGAACCGCCACGCAGATGCTCGATAGCCTCGCCGCCGCCGGTTTGATCGAGCGCGTCCGCAGCGAGCGCGACCGGCGCAGCGTCCTCATCTCGCTCACGGCGCGCGGTAACGAGCTCGTCGCGGCACGTCGTGCCCGCTACCAGGGCCTTTGGAGCGCAGCCCTCGGTGAGTTCAGCGGCGAGGAGCTGCGCAGCGCTGCCGCCGTCCTCGACCGCATGCGCGCGCTCTTCGATGAGCTGGGGCACGACGAAGTCCCTGGCTGACCCGCTCGGCGCTCGCGGGTGGTGACGCGCTCCGCTGGCGCCCGCCAGAATTGGTGAGAATGCGCCACGACCAACATTTCACGCTCGAGCAGGCGCGTGCCGAGCTGCCATGGGTGGCTGAGCGGCTCGCGCAGATGCGCGACGCTCGCGGGCGGCTGACCGACGAGGACACCCGCCACGCGCTCGCCGGAGGCTCCGTCGGTAACGGCGGCGGCGCGGCCGGCCGGGCGGTTGGCGAGGCATTTCTCGAACTCCATGCCGCCGCCGCGGCGCTCGACGAGCGCGGCATCGTGCTGCGCGACCTCGATCGCGGCCTGATCGACTTTCCTGCGGTCCGCGATGGCCGTGAGGTCTACCTCTGCTGGACCGACGACGAGGACGACATCGGCTACTGGCACGAGCTCGACGCCGGCTACGGCGGGCGCCAGCAGCTCTAGACGATCGATTCCAGCGCCGGCGGCTGCCGGCTCAGCGGTATCCGCGGCGTTCCGGGCGCGGCTTCGGCGGGTTGAGCTTGCGCTCGGCCACCGTCATCTTGCGGACCTTGAGCGTCCCTTGCTTGATCTGGCGCTCCATCTCCTCGAGCTTTACCTTGCGCTGCTCGGCTGCCCGTTCGGCGTTGTTCGCCATCAGGACATCATCCTCGCTCTCGAGGACGACTCTGCGCTGCGATGTGCTGCGGCGATCATCGCCCGCCCCTGCGCGATCCGTAGCTTCGCGTTGCGCCGCGCCGTCCGCCACCGTTTTGCGGGCCGGGTCGGTGGCCTCTGGCTGTGCTGATGTGACCGCTCGAAACTGCGCCCCCGCCGCCGAGGCCGTGGTCGATTCCGAGTCGCTGGGCCAGCAGGCTCATGTCGTGCCGCTGTTCGCGCCCGACCAGCGTGATGCCGATTCCAGGGCGTCCCGCACGTGCCGTGCGTCCGACGCGGTGGACGTACATGTCGCCGTCCTCGGGCGGATCGAAGTTGATCACGTGCGAGATGCGCGCCACGTCGATGCCCCGCGCGGCGACATCGGTCGCCACGAGCGTGTCGACCTCGCCGGATTGGAAGTTCGCGAGCGCCCGCTCGCGCTGACGCTGGGACTTGTCGCCGTGCATTGCAACAGCCTCCACGCCCAGAGTGCCGAGCCGCTTGACGAGGCGATCCGCGCCGCGCTTGGTTCGCACGAATACGAGCGCCAGGTCACGCTCACCGGCGAGCTCGTTGACGAGCACCTCGACGCGCTGGTCGTGCTCGACCGCCACGAAGCGGTGCTCGACCGGAACGCTGTCGTGATACTCGGGCTCGTTGTGCTCGTGGCGCGTCGCGTCCCGCGTGTAGGCCTTGGCGATCCGGCCGGTCTCGCCGTCCAGCGTCGCCGAGAAGAACAGCGTCTGGCGATTCTTCGGGCACTGCGCGACGATCCGATCGACGGCCGGTCGGAAGCCCATGTCGAGCATCCGATCGGCTTCGTCGAGGACGAGGATGCGGATCGCTTCGAGGCTGAAGGCGCGGCGCGCCAGCAGATCCTCGAGCCGCCCGGGCGTCGCCACGACGATGTGCGAGCGGGCGGCATCGCGAGCCTGCTTTGTCAGGCCAACGCCACCGTAGACGGCGGTTACCTTCAGCGCGCGGGCATGCGCGACGTCGGTGATCTCCTCGACGATCTGCGTAGCGAGCTCGCGCGTCGGTGCCAGGACGAGCGCCGCCGGGCGCCGCTGATCGGCCGCTATCCGGTCGGCGATCGGAATTCCAAAGGCGAGCGTCTTGCCCGATCCGGTCGGCGATTTCACGAGCACGTCGCGGCCGGCGAGCACGTCGGCAATCGTCAGGCGCTGGACGGCGAAGGGCTCGTGGAAGCCACGCGCTGAGAGCGCGCCGACGACAGCACTCGACACGCCGAGCTGGGCAAAGGACTCCTGGGACATTCGTAAACTCCTTGGCGGCACATACGAGCCGCGGACGGTTCGGAGACTGCAAACCCGAACCGCTCCAATGCGGGACCCGAAGTGAGCTGCCTCGCGGCTGACAAGGGTCAACCGCTCCTTCAGGCTAGCAGCTGGCCACCCCGTGTTGTTCGCGCGGTCGCGTTCGCGCGGTCGCGTCTCATTTCCCCAATCGGTTTCTTGGCTCCGCGCGTTAAGGAACCTTTTCATACGTGGCCTGTACGGCCGCGCTATGCTGGCAACCGTTTGCACCGTTGTCACCTAAGAGGAGGGCGCTGCAACGGGGATTGAGACCCGACGGTAAGATCGGCAACAGACGCGAGATCGTGCGCGGGCGCGCTCGGCGACAACGCTGAGAGCGTGAAAGCAAGCGGTCGAGCATCTGAATAACCCGAAAGGATTTCGGTCAGCGATGCTCGTGCCTTTGGAGAGAGGAGCAGGGAATGTCGGAGAATGAGTTTGGGAACGAGGCGCTCGAGCGCCTCGAATGGAGGGACTCGAAGCAGGACGAAGCGCCGCAGTCGAAGGCTCGCGCCGTAACCAGGCGTGCAGCGCTCGGCGGCGGGGCAGGTGCGCTTGCCGCATACATGCTGAGCCCGGCCGCACAGGCGCTCGCCGCATCGAGCGGGAGCATCTTCGGTTCGCAGAAGAAGTATCACTTCGTGTTCGTCAACCACGTGACGACGAACGCGTTCTTCACGCCGACGATCTATGGCATCGCCGATGCGTGCAACCTGCTGGGCTGCACGTACACCTGGACGGGCTCGGAGACGAGCAATGTGCCGCAGATGGTGACCGCTTTCAATAGCGCGATCACGGCTGGCGCGGACGGTATTGCCTGCGCGATGATCGATCCGCACGCGTTCACACCGCTCGTCGCGACGGCGCTCGGGAAGGGCATTCCGGTGCTCTCCTACAACGCGGATGAGCCCAATGGACGCCTCGCCTATATCGGTCAGGATCTGTTCGTCTCAGGCCAGGCGATGGGTGCGAAGATCAGGGAGCTCGTACCGTCCGGCACGGTCGCCCTGTTCATCGCGACGCCGGGCTCTGCGAACATCCAGCCGCGCATCGATGGTGCGGAGTCAGTGCTCAAGGGCACCTCGACGAAGTACACGGTGACCGCGACCGGTGCGCTGCAGCCGCAGGAGCTCTCGACGATCGAGGCCTTCTGGCCCGGACACAAGACCTACAAGGGCTTGTTCGCCGTTGACGGCGGCAGCACCGCGAGCGTAGGCCAGACGATTCAGAAGTACGGCCTCAAGGGGAAGGTCGCCGGTGGCGGCTACGACCTCTCGTCGCTCACACCAGGTCTCCTGGCGGACGGGTTCCTCGATTTCACGATTGATCAGCAGCCCTACCTGCAGGGCTTCCTGCCCGCGCTCGAGCTGTTCCTCTATCACGCATCCGATGGACTGAGCGGCATCGCCGAAGTCGATACGGGCCTGAAGTTCCTGACCAAGGCGACGGTGGGACCGTACAACAGCACGAAGAGCCGTTTCGAGGGCACCAGCACTCACGCAGGTGTCGTCAAGGGCTAAAGCCCGCGCAGCAGTCATTTAGGCACTGATGTCCGTCAGTGACGGCGAATCTCCGGTTACCGCTCCGGCGGGGGGTCAGGCGCATGAGCGCAAGGCCCCCCGCGCTGCGGTGGCCCCATTAACTTTGATTCGCCATGCCCTCACGACGCGTGAGGGAAGCATCATCGTGATCACGGCGGCGCTTACCGTGTACTTCTCGCTGAGCCTCTCGGTGTTCTTCACCACGGCGAACTTCGAGAACCTGCTGCCCTACTTCGCGCCGTACGCGATTCTCGCCGCCGGCGAGGTGTTTCTGATGATCAACGGCGAGATTGATCTCTCGATCGGCGGCTGTTACCTGTTCGCGCCGCTGATGTTCTACGAGTTTCATAATGGCGGCATACCGCTGATCCCGTGCACGATCCTCGCACTGATCGTGTGCATGGGCATCGGCGTGTTCAATGGATTCGTCACCGCTGTCCTCGGTGTCAACTCGTTCATCACGACGCTTGGCACGCTTTTCACGCTCGAAGGCCTCACGCTGATCGTTTCGCATGCCGAGCAACTCGAAATGCCCGGGGCGCAGGTGGTCAGCAACGCGACCGGAAACCACATCACGAGCTTTGCCAGCGCGTTCGGCGCCGGCACCTACTCGGAGTTGTTCTGGGCGCTCGGCATCGTCCTCGTGCTGCAGGTGGCGCTGACCCGCACCCGCTGGGGTCTACACACCATCGCCGTCGGCTCGAACCGGATCGCCGCAGCCGAGGCCGGAGTGAAGGTCCGCACCGTGTTGATCCGTAACTTCGTCGTATGCAGCACGCTTGCGGGATTCGTCGGCATCCTCGAGGCGGTGCGTTCGAACTCGATCACCCCCGACCCCGGCGCAGCAAACTCGGTGTTGCTCGACGCGATCGCGGCCGCCGTGATCGGCGGCACCCTCTTGGCCGGTGGCTCGGGGACCGTCGTCGGCGCAATGATCGGCGCGCTGTTTTTGGGTGTCCTTCAGGACGGCCTCGCCATCAAGGGCGTCAACGCCGACTACCTCGACTTCTATCTCGGCGTAGCGATCCTCGTAGCGATGCTGATCAACCGCTACGTGGGGCGCGCGCGCAGGCGGTCAGGCCTTGGCTGAAGAGGCGCTACCCGGAGAGGTGATCGTCGCGCCGGTGTCGGCGGACGACGACGTGCTGCGCGTCGAGCACATCGCAAAGAGCTTCGGCCCGGTGACCGCACTGCGCGACGTCAGCCTGCACCTGAAGAAGGGCGAGGTGCTCGGCCTGCTCGGCGACAACGGCGCCGGCAAGTCCACGCTGATCAAGACGATCTGTGGTTTCCAAAAGCAGGATTCCGGCCAGATGTGGCTCAAGGGCCAGCCGTATGAGCCGAAGAGCGTCGAGCAAGCAAGGACCCTCGGCGTTGACGTGGTCTACCAGGATCTTGCGCTGATCGACGAGCTGAGCGTCTACCAGAACATGTTCCTCTGCCGGGAGGAACGTCGGTCTCGGCTGCCCTTCCTCGACCGGCGCCGGATGAAGCGCGAAGCGCGCGCCGCGCTCAACGAAATCGGCATCCACCTGCCGCGGCTCGACGTGCCGGTCGCGCGCCTTTCGGGTGGTCAGCGCCAGTCGATCGCCGTCGCCCGCGGCGTCTACTCCGAGGCCGACATCCTGCTGCTCGACGAGCCGCTCGCCGCGATGGGCGCCAAGGAGGGCGCGATGATCCTCGAGTTGATCGCGCGACTCAAAGCGGAGGGCGAACTCTCGATGATCATGATCCTCCACAACTATGTTCACGTGCTCGAGAGCTGCGACCGGGTGAACATGATCGTTGACGGTGTGATCGCGCTCGACAAGCCGACAGCCGAAACCTCGCTCGAGGAGCTGACCGAGATCGTCGTCGACGAGTACCGCCGCGCGCGACTCGCCGCTCAGGCCCAGGAAGCCGCCGACGCCGCCGCCGAGGCCTCTGCCCCCGCCGCCGAGTAGCTTGGGCGCCGCGGAGACGCGAACGCGATCAAGCTCTCTGCTTGTATCCGCGCGCACGGCGTGCCGGACTTCCCCGACCCAAACGCGCGGGCTCGCGGCAGCCTGCACCCCGCGATCCGCGCCGCCCCTCGGTCCCGCTCCACAGCGTCGTGTACGGGTTCATTCGCTCGGCGGTGGAGGAGCGCGGCAGCAGCTGCGGCATCACTTCGAGGTCGGCGAAGCGCGGCAGCACCTTCTCGATCCCCATCACAGTGATCAGCACCTCGGGCAGCGTCGTGCACATGCCCGTTGCCCTCCGACTCGAGGATGCAGACGGTTCCGGTCTCCGCGACCGCAAAGTTCGCGCCGCTGACCCCGACCTTGGCAGCCAGGAATTTTGCGCGCAGGAAGCGTCGCGCTGCTTCCGCCAGCGCCGCGGGGTCATCGTCGAGATGCTCGCTGCCGGGGAGCTCGCGGCGGAATAGCTCGCGGATCTTGCCACGGTTGCGGTGGATCGCTGGAACGGGGATGTGCGACGGCCGATCGTGTCCGAGCTGGATGATCAGCTCGGCGAGATCGGTTTCCTGCGCGTGGATCCCGCGCGCGGCGTCGGTCGCAAGCGACTTCACCTTGACCACCTCGAGAGCGCCGGCCGCTTCGATCACGATCCGATTTGCCTGCGCACCGTCGGCCGCCCAGTGCACGATGCCGCCGGCGGCGCTGACCGAGCGCTCGAGCTGTTCGAGGTGGACGTCGAGGTGTCGTATCGCCCGCTCCTTGATCCGCTTTCCCGCCTCGCCCAGCTGCTCCCAGTCGCCGAGCTCTGCGGCTGCAAGCGCGCGCTTCTCGCGGATCGTGTGCGTGGCATGGTCAGCATCGCTGCGGAGATATCGGAGTTCTTCACGGCGAAGGTTCCGCCGAAGCCCAGCACGATTCCGCGTCGGGGAGCGGGGTCAGCGTCAAGCCGCGAACTGCACGCAGCAGCGCAAGCGGCGCGTCGCCTAGGCGCAGCATCCGCAGCGAATGGCAGGTCGGGTGGTAACTGACGCTGTGTGGGTAGTAGGCGCCGACATCGACGACGCCGAGCTCCTCGACCAGAAACTGCGCGAGCTCGAAGGTCCGGGCCACGAGCTCCGCCACGGCTGCGCGGAACCACCGATCGCCCGAGCGCTCGGCGATCCGCCGATATTGGTCGCGAATCGTCGCCACGCATGAGCCGGAGGGGGCAACGACCGCGTCGAGCTCGTCGCCGGCGAAGCAGCAGTTAGCTGGCGCGCGAGCAGCTCCGCGTCGCGCGCGTAGCCCGAGTTCAGGTGCATCTGCCCGCAGCAGGTTTGGTCGGCCTTGAAGGAAACCTCGCGTCCCAGGCGTTCGAGCAGCGTCACGGTCGCCGTCGCCGCGCCCGGGAAGAGCGTGTCGGCGACGCATGTGGTGAAGAGCGCAACTCGCACGGCGCTTTGCAGCCTACGCGGCTCTCCAGGACAAAGCCACAAGCAAAAGCGCAGCTGTATCGTGGCCGCATGCTTGCGGGCGCTCAGGTAGGCGAGCTGGCCGGGTTACGCGCCCTTGTCACTGGCGGCGCGTCCGGAATCGGACTTGCGACGGCGCGCACTTTTGTTGCTCAGGGTGCAGCGGTCGCAGTGGTGGACCGCGAGCCGGTGCTGTACGGCGAGGTCCTCGCGCTCAGCGCCGACGTCAGCGACGACCGGGCAGTGCGTGAGGCGGTCGCTACTGCGGTGAACGGGCTCGGTGGGCTCGACATCCTGGTCAACAACGCGGCGATCGGTGCGGTCGGCACGATCGAGGACCAGTCCGACGAGGAGTGGCATCACGTCTTGGACGTCAACGTGGTCGGTCTGGTCCGCGTGACTCGTGCAGCGCTACCGGCGCTGCGAGCTTCGGCGCACGCAGCAATCGTCAACCTGTCCTCGATTGGCGCCCCGCTCGGGCTTTACCGACGGGCGCTGTACGACGCCAGCAAGGGCGCCGTACACTCACTCACCCTCGCGATGGCTGCCGATTACCTTGAAGAGGGGATCAGGGTCAATTGTGTCGTGCCGGGCACGGCAGACACGCCGTGGGTCGCGCGCCTGCTCGCGCAGGCAGCCGATCCGGAGGCCGAGCGGGCCGCGCTGATCGCGCGCCAGCCGCATGGGCGGCTCGTCGCCCCCGACGAAGTTGCCGCGGCGATCGCGTTTCTCGCAAATCCGAGCTCTGGCTCGATCACCGGCACCGCGCTTTCTGTCGACGGCGGAATGACGACACTGCGGCTGCCACCAAGTAGGGGGCCATAGATGCGCGTCGCGAATCAAAAAGGGCGCCTGGTGGTCGCGACGGATGGCGAGTTCGTCGATGTCGCGCTTGCCAGCGACGGGCGCTTCGGTCCCGATCCGCAAGCCGTCTACGACAGCTGGCCGCACTTCAGTGAATGGGTTGCAGGCGCGAGGTTCGGGGTCGGCGAGGCAATCGCGCCGGCGGAGCTCGGCCCCCCCGTTCCGCGCCCTCGCCAAGTATTTGCCGTCGCGCTCAACTACCCGGAGCATGCGGCCGAGGGCGGCTTCACACCGCCCGAGTACCCGCTGGTCTTCACAAAGTTCCCGACCTGCCTCGCGGGGCCGGGCCCGGAGGTCTCGCTTCCGACGCCGTGCGTCGATTTCGAGGCGGAGCTTGTGTGCGTGATCGGCCGCCGCACCGAACACGTGGCCGCAGCCGACGCGTGGGATCACCTCGCGGGTCTCACCGTCGGCTAGGACCTAACGGCGCGCGACGTTCAGAATCGCGGGCCGGCGCCGCAGTTCTGCCTCGGCAAGTCATTCCCCAACTTCGGTCCCACCGGTCCCTGGCTCGTATCGACCGACGAACCGGGCCTTACCGATGCCCTCGAGGTCGAGTCGATCCTGAACGGCGAGCGCATGCAGCACGACACGACGGCATCGATGATCTTTCCGGTTCCTGTGCTGATTGCCTACATCTCCGCGATCTGCCCGCTGCTCCGGGCGATCTGATCTTCACCGGCACACCCGCCGGCGTCGGCTTCAAGCGCGACCCGCCACGCTACCTGCAGCCCGGCGACACCCTCCTTACCCGCATCTCACGCATCGGCGAGATCGTGGTCAAAGCCAAAGCCAAAGCCTGAGATGTGCGTGTTTCCGCTGCGACACGCCGGGCAGTCCCCGCAGTTGCCAAGTGGCATGACCGTGACGTGCTCGCCGACCACCAGCGACTCCACGCCGGCGCCGAGGGCCGAAACCGTGCCTGCCATCTCGTGGCCGAGGACCGCCGGCATCGTGACGCGCTTGTCCATTGCGCCGTGGAGGATGTGCAGATCGGTACCGCAGATCCCGGTGTAGGCGACGTCGATCGCGACCTCGCCCTCGGCCGGAGCGAGGGGCTCGCGCTCGACGAAGTTCAGTGTCCGGTCACCGGCATAGCAGGCAGCGCGCACGGCGGTCCCCTCCTAGATTCATCACACAGATGACCTCGAGCCTATTCCTCGGCGCTGCGGCGCGCGTGGCTGTGTCCGCGGCACGCGCATGGCGACCGGCCGGGCAGCTCCTCCAGGTGGGGGCGATCTTTGCGAGTATGTCCAGCACCTGGCGATGTTCGACTACATCGACGTGAGCGGCACGCTGGAGAATCGGATCGTTGAATCGGCGGATCACCCTGCACGGGCACTCGCTGCACCCGGCCGTCGTCGTCGGCGGCCGCTACTCGATCCCGATGGCGCCCGGCCACAGCATTGAGATGATGCCCGAGTCACTGAACCGCTTCGAGTTCCCGGGCGGCGAAGCCCGGAGGGCAGCCTCGCGCGGCGGGCAGCCAGTCGGCGCGTAATGAGGGTTGACGCGCACATCCACTTCTGGGACCCGGTACGGACGCCTCAGCCGTGGATGACAGAGGAGCACGCCGCGATCAACCGCGCCTTCGGTCCCGGCGACATCGAGCCTTTGGCAGAACGCAGCGGCGTAGACGCGGTGATCCTCGTCCAGGGAGCATGCCTCGACTCGGACACCGACGATCTCTTCGATGCCGCTGCGGCGAGCCCGCTGATCGGAGCCGTGACCGCCTGGGTCGATCTGCTGGCGCCGGAGCGCGCCGCCGCGCGGCTCGACGAGCTGCTGCGCCGGCCTAAGATGCGGGCGATCCGTCATCTGATCCACAACGAGCCAGACCACTGGATCAGGCAGCCGGCGGCGCTCGAAAGCATCTCGCTGCTCGAACAGCGAGATCTGATCCTCGAGGCGCCGGTCGTCTACCCGCGCCACTTCGATGACATGGTTGCCCTCGCCGGGCGCTTTCCGCGACTCCGACTTGTGATCGACCACCTCGGCAAGCCACCGCTCGGGAATTCCGAGATGCGCCGGTGGGAAAGCGAGCTTCGCCAGTGCGCAGACTGCCCGAACATGCTCGCAAAGGTCTCCGGCCTGAACACGGTGCTCGCGCGGACGTGGACGAGCGACGACTTCCGCCCGGCAGTCGAGGTGGCCCTCGACTGCTTTGGGTGCGAGAGGCTGATGTGCGGCAGCGACTGGCCTGTCGCGCTGCTCAATGGCACCTACGACCAGGTCTGGCGGGCGAACGTGGAGTTGGCGACCGTCGTCGCGGGCGACGACGCCGAGAAGCTGCTTGGGGAGAACGCGCGTCGGATCTACCAGATAGAGTCGCAGAGCGCCACAGCCTGAATTTCGAGCGACAACGGAGGATCGTTGGCGGTACCTGTCACTGCGCTGCCGACCTCGTTCACCTCGCCGACGAAGAGCGCTGGCTGCAGCGGTGGCTCGAGTGTGAAAAGGACCTCTGGCCGGATGACCCTGTATGTGGGCTCTCCGCCGCCGGCCGCAAGCGGAACGCGCCCCGTGAGGTTGTGAGGAGCTGATGAGCGCTTCCTCCACCGGCGCGCTGCCCACTCGTCGTCTGGCGCATGGTGAGCTCGAGCTCAGCGAGTTCTCGCTCGGCTGCGCGCAGCTCGGCAACCTCTACCGCGAGATCTCCGACGAGGAGGCTCGCGAAACCGTCGAGGCGGCGTGGCGGCGCGGCGTCCGCTACTACGACACCGCGCCCCACTATGGCATCGGCCTCTCGGAGCGACGGCTCGGCGCGCTGCTCGCGACGCATTCGCGCGATGACTACGTGCTCTCGACGAAGGTTGGCCGGCTGCTCGTTCCGGTGGAGCGCGTGGAGGGCATCGACGACGGGGGCTTCGCCGTCCCGGCTACGCACAGACGCGTCTGGGACTTCAGCCGCGACGGCATCCGCCGCTCGCTGAGCGAAAGTCTCGAGCGCCTGCAGCTCGACCGCATCGATGTCGCCTACCTGCACGATCCCGACGACCACATGGCGCAGGTCTTCGAGACCGCCTACCCGGCACTCGAGGAGCTGCGCGGCGAAGGGGTGCTGCGCGCGATCGGCGCCGGGATGAACTTCTCTGCTCCGCTTGCGGAGCTCGTGCGCAACACCGACGTCGATCTGCTGATGCTGGCCGGTCGCTACACGCTGCTGGAGCAGGACGCGCTCGACGAGCTCCTGCCGCTGTGCGTGCAGCGAGGCGTGGGGATCGTGGCGGCCGGCGTCTTCAACAGCGGCCTGCTCGCCCGCGCGCAGGTGCCCGAGGGCGCGAAGTACAACTACGAGGGCGCGCCGCCCGAGCTGATCGAGCGCGCGCGCGCGATCGCCGCCGTCTGCGAGCGCCACGGCACAACGCTGCCGGCCGCTGCCGTGCTCTTTCCGCTCGGTCACCCGACCGTCGTTAGCGTCTGCGTCGGCGCGCGCTCTGCCGAGCAGATCGAGCGCAACGTGGCGCTCTACCGCAACGCGCTGCCAGCCGAGCTGTGGAGCGAGCTCAAGGCGGAAGGGCTGCTGCGCAGGGACGCGCCGACACCCGCCTGAGCGCACGGTCAGGGCGTGCGGTTGTAGACGAGCTCGAGCCGCGTCGATGCCGGACGCGCCTCGTCCTCGAGTGGGACCGCAAACCTCGCCATCTCAGCCTGCCAGCGCAGCTCAACGGGATCCATTGCAAGCCGCGCGATCGCGGCGTCAAAGTCGTCCGCCTCGACGCTGTGGAAGAGATCGAGGCCGTCGCGGAAGATGATCCAGCGCTTGATTCCCGCCGCACGCTGAGCCTCGAGAAGCTCGGGCCAGATGGCATCGTGCGCCTCCTTGTAGGCCTGCTCCGTGCCCGGCTTCAGGCATGTGCGTAGACCGACGAACTCAGCCATCAGGCTTCTCTCCCTTGCTCGCTCATCCGTTGTCAACCGTAGGTGCAACACCGAAGCTGCACGCCCGGCTCTGTCGCGGCAACATATGATTGTGACAATGGCAGGCACCTCCATCAACGGGCGTGTCGCTTCGCGTGACGATCGACCGCGCTCGCGGCGGCCGGTGCGGCTCGCCTCGATCGTGGTCGAGGAGCTCGCGCACGACATCATTGGCGGTCAGCTTCCTGAGGGCTCGCCGATACCGACCGAGGACGCGCTTTGTAGACAGTTCGGGTTCAGCCGCACGGTCATGCGCGAGGGACTCAAGCTGCTCGAGGAGCGTGGCCTGATCCGCGTCGAGCAGGGCCGTGGCACGACCGTCCAGTCGCGCGAGTCCTGGAACCTGATCGACCCCGACGTGCTGCGCATCGCGCTCGAATACGACGAGAACGCGCAGTTGCTCGACAGCATCGTGACCGTGCGCCGGCTGCTCGAGACAGCGATGACGCGCGACGCCGCCCGCCGGCTGACCAAGGACGAGCTCGCTGCGCTTCAGGCCAACCTCGACACGATGGAAGAGCTGATCGATGACTACCCGCACTTCCAGCAACTCGACCAAGCGTTCCACCGCACGCTGCTCAGCGCATCTGGCAACGAGATTGGGCGGATGATCATCCGGGCGATCCACCATTACACGGCGGCCGATCCGCGCCTCAGCGGCCATCCCGGCTCGGCGAGCGCGCTGACGAGAACCGTCGACGAGCACCGTGGCATCCTCGAGGCGCTCGAGCAGCGTGACGGGGATCTCGCGGCAGACCGCATCACGGCGCACATCAACGCCTCGTGGTCTGAGCGCAGACGCGCCCACCTCGGTCACGAGTGAGGCCCGCCGCCACGGGCTCATAGGGGCACCATGCCCAGGAGCCCGAACGGTTCCGGCTTGACCCCGTTTCGCAATTCGTATTATCATCACACGAGTGAGGATTGGGGCCATAGAGGTCGAGCTCATCGCTCGGCCGGCGGTGGATCCGCCGTTCGCTTGGCGGATCGGCTTGCGCGGATCGCATCCCGCTCGCACGAACGCCGTGCTGCGCATCACTACCGAGGACGGTGCGGTGGGAGAGGCCTTCCACGAGTGGAGCGGCGTGATGCTCAAGGACATCGTCGATCGCATCCTGCGCGACGAGCTGGTAGGCGAGCGCGCCGACCACCGCGAGTGGATCTGGCATCGCCTCTGGGAGCTCGACCGCACCGAAGAGTTCCCGATCTGGCTGCTCGGCATCGTTGATGTGGCGCTTTGGGATCTTGAAGGGCGCACGTTGGGCGTTCCTGTGCACCGACTGCTTGGCACCTATCGGGAGGCGATCCCTGCGTACGCCTCGACGACGACCTTCGCGACTGTCGAGGAGTACCTCGAGGTAGCGGACCAGTGCCTCGAGCTTGGGTACCCAGCGATCAAGCTGCACGCGTGGGGAGACGCGCGCGCCGACGCCGATCTGTGCCAGCGCCTGCGCGCACACGTCGGCCCGGATATCGCCCTGATGTACGACGGATCGGCGGGTTTTGATCTGCCTGACGCTGTCTATGTGGGCCGGGCGCTCGCCGAGGCCGACTACCTCTGGTACGAGGAGCCGATCCGCGAGTTCAGCGTCACCTCCTACAAGTGGCTCGCTGAGCGCTGCGACGTTCCGCTGAACGTCGCTGAGACTTCGGACGGCAGCTACATGAACACGGCCGACTTTATCGCCTCCGGTTGCGCGACCTATGTCCGCACGAGCGCCAACCACCGCGGTGGGATTACGGGCGCGATGCGCACCGCGCACCTCGCTGACGCCTTTCGGCTGCGCGCCGAGCCCCACGGGCCGACCGAGCCGGCCGTGCACCTGTGCATGGCGATACCGAACTGCACCTACTACGAGTCCCTCGTCACGTCCAATCCGGTCGTGCGCGAGCCCCGCGTGGGTGCGGATGGGCTTGTGCGCGCGCCAACGGAGTCCGGCATTGCACTGCCGGACTTCGTGCACGAGGCGCGTGAGCATGCCGGCAGCACCTGAGAGCGTGCACCTGAGATGGGATCAAACGAAGGAAGGAGAGCGAAAAACATGAAATCACTTATCAACGCCAGGTACTGGCGTGGCCGCTCACTCAAGGCCCGCGTCGCGGTTGCCGCGATCGCGGCTACGAGCATCGCGGGCGCGTCAGTGCTCGGCGTATCTGCCGCATCGGCGAAGGGCAAGAGCGCGCCGTTGATCGTCTGGATCGACACCGCACGCGTGCCCTACGAGAAGGCCTACATGGCGGCCAATCCTCACGCCAACGTCAAGTGGGTCCTCTACAACGGCAACGAGAACGGCACCGGCATCCTGCAGTCGAAGTTCGCTCTATGGAACCGCACGGGCTGGCCGTCCGACGCGCCGGACGTGATGTTCGACTCACAGAACTACGACGCGGTCCAGCTCGGTTCACCACCGTACAACGACCTGCTCAACCTCAAGAGCTACGTCCCGAAGAGCGTGCTGGGCAAGTTCGCCGGCACTTCGATGAAGGCCGGTTGCACGACACCGAGCGGCCAGGTCGTCTGCCTGCGCAATGACAGCGCGGCGGAGGTGCTCTGGGTCAACCCGACGCTGTACAAGCAGTTCTTCGGCAGCGCGCCGATTCCGACGACCTGGGCGACGTTCCTGGCCGACGGTACTGCACTCAACAACGCTCACCCGGGCTACGTCATCGGGAGTGTCGGCGACGGGTTCAGCGTCGATGACTACTTCCTGTGGGCCAATGAGTGCCCGCTAGACAAGGTCATCGGGAAGGGCAAGATCGAGATCAATCCAGGTTCAGCCAACTGCACGGGAATCACGAACCTGATGGATAGTTCGGGCGATGTCGGCAAGTCGCTCAGCGACGACAGCATCTTCTCGATCCCTGGCGGTCCCCAAAAGATCGTCATGGCTGTTGGAGCGCTCTGGGAGGGAACCGCCGTGTTCCAGACCGGCGCAGCCAACGGGGTGCCGAACGGCACGATGGTGGCCTACCCGGCTCCGACGGCGACCAACGGCGCTGCGGTGACCGGCGACCTCGGCGGCGGGCTGTGGCTCGTCTCGAAGCACTCTCCGAACAAGGCGGCCGCGGCGAAGCTCGCGCAGTTCATGGCCACGAGCCCGAAGATCCAGAAGGTCGGCGTTGACGCCGGTCTCCCGCAGTACGTGCCGGATCAGGCCGCTTACGTGTCATCGCTCAGCTCGGTCTTCGGTGATCCGAGCACGACCGAGGCCACTTGGAAGCAGGCCGCGGCGCAGGTGTGGGACGGCTGGAGCCCGGTGCCGTGGAGCACGGACAACGTGTGGGCATCCACGGATCTCGCCAACGTGACCGGCGGGAAGCCGGTCTCGGGCGAGCTCCTGCCCTACGCCGAGGCGTTGGCAAACCAGGCTCGACTGGCCGGTTACACGGTCGAGAGCCCGAACAAGACCGTCGCCACCGGCGGCTAGTAATAGGTCCCGAGCAGTAAGTTCGTACCAAGTAATCCAATGACAGTTCCTTCGGCCATGGCTGTCTCCGACGAGCGCATTAGCGCCCGTCGGAGACGCCGGGCTGGGGGGCAGCGCGGAGGACTACCGGCCGGCACCTCGCGGACAGCGGGCTACTTCTTTGTCGCTATCTACGTAGTCCTGCTGCTCGCTCTCGGCGTCGCGCCTGCTGTTTATGCGATCGCGCTCGCGCTGAGCACATCGGGTGGCGTCGGCGTCTCGCACTTCGTCGACACGTTCAACTTCTTCGAGTTCCTGCCGGCGTTCGAGCACATCGCCGAGTTCGAAGGGATCTGGCTCGCCAGTCAAACCGTCTTCGTCGTGCTTCTCGCGCTGATGGTGCACACCCTCAAGCGCCGGGTCAGCACGGCCTTTCGGCTGATCTTCTATCTCCCGGGAGCGATGGCTGGTTCGGCGAGCGCGATCATCTGGCTGTTCATGTTCACGCCCAGTGGCAGTCCGTTTGCGTTCATCCTGCACGGCCTGCACTATCAGGTGCTCTCGAACACTGTCCAGCCGAGCAACCTTCCGATCGTCTTCGCGATCATGGCGTTCTTCACCGGCGCCGGGGGATGGATCGTCATCATGTACGGCGCGCTGAACAACATTCCCGACGAGCTGATCGAGGCCGCCGAGATCGACGGGTCCAGCGCGCTTCAGACCGCCGTGCGAATCAAGATCCCGCTGATCCGCAAATGGATCGTCTACATGCTCGTGCTGTCCTTTGCGGCCGGATCCCAGCTCTTCGTCGAGCCGCAGATCCTTGGTGTTGCGACCAACGGCCAGGTGCCGGCGCAGTGGTCGCCGAATCAGCTCGCCTACTACCTTGCGTTCCAGCAGGACAGCTTCAATAATGCAGCCGCTGTCTCGGTCGATCTGCTCGTGATCGGTCTGCTCGTCGCCGTGCTGCTCGTCTGGCGCGGAAGGCTGTTCGAGGTCGAGTAATGCTCGCGCGACGCTACATATACCGCGTCATCGGACTCCTCGTGCTGCTGCTGTTCGTAGCCTTCTTCGGCGTGCCGCTGCTCTGGCTGCTGCTCGCCCCGACGAAAACGGACTACCAGCTGGCACACCAGGCTCCCCTTGCGTTCGGCAGCTTGGGCACGTTCATTCATACCTTCAACAGGGTGATCAATTACCAGGGCGGGTTGATGCTGACCTGGCTGAAGAACTCCGCGATCTACTCGGGCGGCGGGACTGCGCTCGCGCTGCTGGCAGCCATTCCCGCGGGCTACGGTCTTGCGCTGACACAGTTCATTGGCCGTCGCACGCTGCTGGCGGTCACGCTCGTGGTGATGATCATGCCGGCCACGGCGCTCGTGATGCCGCTGTTTCTCGAGGCCAGTGCAGTCAATCTGGTTGGCACGGCCTGGGCGGTGATCCTGCCGTTCGCGTTCTTCCCGTTCGGCGTCTATCTCGCCTACATCTATTTCTCATCCACCATTCCAAAGGACCTACTCGCGGCGGCGCGAATCGATGGGGCAGGCGAATGGGGCGTGTTCCTGCACGTGGCTCTGCCACTCGCACGGCCGATCGTGGCGCTCGTCGCGTTCTTCGCTTTCGTCGGGGATTGGACCAACTACTACCTCCCCTTCGTGATGACTTACACGAACTCGGAGTATCCGGTGACGGTCGGCCTGCAGATCCTGATCGGCTCTGCGCCCATCTTCAGCCCCACGGCTTCGGGGTATGCCGGTTCAGAGATCTATCGACCCGACCTCGCGATGGCCACGCTCATCGGGGCGCTGCCGATCTTGATCATCTTTTTGTTTGCCCAGCGCACGCTGGTCAAGGGAATGCTCGCGGGCGCAACGAAGGGATAGCGGCACCGATGTTCAAGACAGGAGACCAGCAGTGAACCCGCGCGGCTCGCTTGCGCTCGTCAAGGAGAGATCGAAAGGACCCGCATGGCGACTGTGACCTTCAAGGGTGCGTCTCGGATCTATCCGAGGGCCAAGAACCCGGCCGTTAACGAGCTGAATCTCGAGATCCGTGATGGCGAGTTCATAGTCTTGGTCGGCCCGTCGGGATGCGGTAAGACGACGAGCTTGCGGATGCTCGCCGGCCTCGAGCCTGTTGACGCTGGCGACATCTTTATCGACGAGCGCAGCGTTGTTCGCCTGCCGCCGCGCGAGCGCGACATCGCCATGGTGTTTCAGAACTACGCGTTGTACCCACATATGGATGTGGCTGGCAATCTCGGGTTCGCGTTGAAGATTGCGAAGGTCAAGAAGTCCGAGATCAAGACGCGCGTGGCCGAGGCGGCAAAGATCCTCGATCTCGAGGATTATCTGGACCGTAAGCCCGGCCAGCTATCGGGTGGTCAGCGCCAGCGCGTGGCGATGGGTCGCGCGATCGTTCGCCAGCCGCGCGTGTTCCTGATGGATGAGCCGCTGTCAAACTTGGACGCGAAGCTGCGCGTGGCGACGCGCTCGGAAATCGCAGCGCTGCAACGGCGGCTCGGCGTCACGACCGTATATGTGACGCACGATCAGGTTGAGGCGATGACGATGGGCGATCGGGTCGCGGTGATGAAGGACGGCGTGCTGCAGCAGGTCGACGTGCCGAGCGTGCTCTATGACTCCCCGGTCAACGCTTTCGTTGCCGGCTTCATCGGTTCTCCCGCGATGAACCTGGTCGAGGGCACCGTCGGATCCGAGGGCGTGGCGATTGGGTCGACGGTCGTAGCGGTCCCGCGCGCGCTGAAGGACACGGCCGGAACCGGCAAGGTCACGGTTGGTCTGCGCCCCGAGTCGCTCGAGCTTGCTGGCGAGGGTGCCGGCATACCGGCTGTCGTCAACCTCGTCGAAGAGCTCGGCGCGGAAGCCTACATCTATGCGCGCCTTGCACACCACGTCGATCAGGCCACCTTTGCCGCGACGCCCGATTTCATCGTCCGCGTGAATCCCAAGAGCGCGCCCAAGAGCGGCAGCGCGGTCGAGCTGCACGTCAAGCCGGACTCGATGCTTCTCTTCGACGCCGACTCTGGAGCGAGAATCACAGCGGCGTGACGCCGTCCGCGCCGCCGCGTGGCACTGACCGCAGTTGACGGATGAGTCGGGCCCGCGCCCTCCCCGCTGATGGCTACTGCCGGGTTAACCGCGCGCAGGCTTGAACGCCACGCGCATCAGGAAGTCGCGCAGCAGGATGCGCCACACATGCCAATCGTGCCCGCCGTCGACGAAGTCGGTGAAGACCGTGTGGCGTGCCTGCTGAAGGCTCGCCAGTTCCTGCAGCGCATCGGAGTGGAGCGGGTCCTGCTTTCCCCCTCCGAGCAGCACACCAACGCGCTCGATCGCTTTGGCCTGAGCGCCGCTGACTGCGGACATGGGAGGCTCAGGACTCATGATCCCGAAGTAGCCGAAGTCGTGCGTGTAGCCGACCAACAGGCTTGCAGCGAAAGCACCGCCGCAGTCAAGGCCGGCGAACGCGCGCTCTGACTGCTCCTTCGCCACGTGGTAGTGCGACTGGACGTAGGGAATGACCGTGCTAACGAGGTTCTGGTCATACGCGGACTGGTCGTCCTGGAAGCAGAAATCTTGGACGCCGAAAGCGGTCATCACGACGACCATCGGCTTGACCTCACGCCTGTCGATCAGGTTGTCGAGGATGTTCCCGCCGTCGGCTTGAGTGCTCCAATCGAGCTCGTTGCCGTCGCCGCCGGCGGCGAGATATAGCGTGGGGTAGGGCGTCGAGCGCCTTGGGTTGTACCCGGGCGGGGTGTAGATGGCCAGCCTGTTGAAGCCTTGCAGCGTGGGCGATCCGCCGAGGTTCTGAGGGTAGGTGACATCCCGCAGGGCTCCGCGCGGGTGCGTTGGTGCCTGCCAGGAGTAATTGACGGTGTGGAAGGCGGGGTCAGACGGGACGTAGACCTGGCTGACCGTCTGAACCGAGCCGATGTTGATTCCTCGGTGGTCGTTCCAAGGAGGATTGCTCGGGTCTGACAGCTCCGGGCAGTTCGTGAACCCTGCGTCGCGTCCTACTGCGCTCGGGCAGTTGACCAGGAAGCCGTAGTTGAAGTCGCCCGAGGGAAGCGGGCTCGTGTAGGACCACACCCCAGTCGCGCGATCGATCTTCATGTTCACCGCCGGCCAGCCATCAGCCATCAAAGAGGTGTTCGGCCAGCCGATCGGAAAGTCACCGGGCTTCCACTGGGACGGGGAAAGGCCCTGGCTGCTGCTCGTCGTGGTGTGACCGGGGCTCGAGAAGTACCACTCGCCTGTGAGCTGCACGCTGGTCGCGGCCGGGTCGCGGTAGCGGAAAGTGACGACAAAGCCGGTCGGCTCGCGACCCGTGCGCTGAACGGCAGGCGAGAAGGCGGCCTCGCGACGGCTTCCACCATGGCTTCCTCCACCACCGCCCAAGACCGACACCAACGCGACGACGGTGGCAACCACGGCCGCCACGGCTGCAACCGTCCCGACGGCCGCAGCCAGCCGGAGCACCAACCTGCGTCGCACGGAGCTTTGCGGGTCGCCCGAGACCGAGATCGACGCCCTGATCGTGATGCGGATCGGTCCCGCCGAGATGCTGAAGTTCGGCATTGCCGTCTAGACGAAGATGCCTTGCAGGCGGCCCGAGGCGATCCATCGTTGCGCGATCACGAGAACGATGATCACCGGCGCGCAGCTCACGAAGATCAGCAGCGCCTCGACCGAAGCCGGTGCATTGGTCTGCATCTGAACGCTTGAGAGTACGGTGCCGGACAGCTGGGGCACGGCAAACGGTGCGGGTGCTCCGGCCATCAGCTGTTGCGCGACGCCGAGCGTCACGGGGTAGCGACCGGTTTGGCAGGCGATGTTCGTGGTAGACGACGCGGTGCAACCGAACGCCAGGTACATCCCCCACGGCAGAAAGTAGTTTGTCCAGCTCGCGATGAAGTCGAGCACCACGACCAGACCGAGGACGGGTGTCGAGAGAGGTAGCGCGACGTGCCGGAACGCCTGCCACTCGCTGCAGCCGTCGCTGCGCGCGGCCGCGAGCAGCCCGAACACGCGAGGGGCGTTGAAGTAGAGGTAGGCGATGTAGACGCCGAACGGGAACAGGCCGTAGGGCAGGATCACGGCGAACGGGCTGCTGAGCATCCCGAGCGAGTGGGCCTCGAGAACCAGCGGCAGCACGAGCGCATTGGTCGGAATCAGCATCGCGATCATCGTCGTGAGGAGCAGCAGTCGCCGCCCGAAGAAGTCGAATGTGGCGAGCCCATAGCCCGCCGGTATGCCGAGCCCGACGGCGATCAGCACGCCCGAGCCCGAGTAGAGAAACGAGTTCTCAAGCCAGGTCCCGATCTGGCCGACCAGGCCGGAGAACAGCACCTGCCAGTTCGCCACGAGCTGATGCAATGATCCGAACGCCAACGGGGCACCGGCCTGCGTGTCTGGCCCCGTCTGTCCCGCCCTCGTCGTTTCGAGCAGCAGCCAGAGGATTGGCACGACGAAGAAGATCGCGACAACGGCCAGCACGGCCCACAGGACGAGCCGCTTGGCACTGGACGCAAGCGACCACGGCTGCGAGGCGACCGAGACGTCGAGCTTGACGGAGACGTTCACCGGTCGCATCTAGTCCGCCTTGAAGAGACGGGTGCGGAACACAAGCACCCCGGCGCAGACGAAGGCGACGACGAGCAGGTCGATCGAGATCGCGGCGGCCCAGTTGAAGTTGTTGTACTGGAAGGCTAGGTACGTCGCGAGCGTGTTCGGAGACCACACGGGACTGACCAGCCCCAGGTTGGCCACGCTGACGAGTTGCGGCTCGGCAAACAGCTGCGTTCCCCCGGCAAACGCCACGATCAGCATGTAGACGACCCACTTCTTGATCATCGGCAGCTTGATTCGCAGCGCCGTTTGCAGCGGGCCCGCACCGTCGAGTGAGGCCGCCTCCAGTACCTCGTCGGGAACGTTCGTGAGGGCCCCGTGGATCACGAGGATCCAGCTCCCGGCCCCGGTCCAGAACGCGATCAGCGCGTAAATGATCGGCAGGTTTCCGGAGATCAGCGTGTCGCCGAGCGTCTTGTAGCCCAGCGCGTGGAGCACGAAGTCCCATGGGCTCAGTCCGGGCTGGAACATGAACAGCCAGAGCAGCACGCTCGCCGAGCCGGCGAATGCCGCCGGTACGTAGAACATGAAGCGGAAGGCCGCGCTGACCCGCGGTGCGAGCGTGTGCATGAACAGCGACAGACCGATCACCATCACGATCAATGCCGTCAGCCAGATGAGCATGAACTCGCCGACGTGCTCGAACGCCGGGATGAGGAAGCCCTGGTTGTAGGAGCCGGTGAAGTTCGACAGGCCGCTGAATGCCCCGTCAAACGTCGTCAACGCGAGGTTGAGCGCGTACCCCGCCGGCCACAGGCCGACGACTCCCAGCAATACCGCGTAGCCCCCGACAAACAGATAGCCGGCCCGAGATCGCCGGCGTGGGCTTTCTGGTTTGGTCCGCCTCAGTCGCGGTCTGCGCCGATGCCAGCGGCGCGAAGATACGAGCGGGTACCCGAGGAGCTCCGCGGCGTCACGGACCTCCTCGAGTGAATTCGTACGGTTGCGACTCATTCAACCGTCGCTTCCCTGCGACGTCCCAACGAGGCGGCGCGCAGCATCTGCGCTACTGCGCGCTCTGGATCAGGCTTGCCAACTGGGCGCGGGTGTAGCCGTTGTTCTGTCCGAGTGCGACCAAGGCTGCGACCTGGGTGAGAACCGCGCTGCGCTCGGGTGTGCCGGTCACGCGGATGCCCCGGCCCTGGACGAGCTCGAGCAGGCCCTCGTCACGTAGCTGGTGAAGCGCGCGCAACACGGTGTTAGTGTTCACGCCCATGACCGCAGCGAGGTGGCGAGCGGGGGGGAGGCGTTCGCCGGGCTTGGCTTCCCCGTCGGTGATCGCCAGGCGGATTTGCGCCGCGACCTGCTCATGGAGGAGCGAGGGATCGTCGCGTGTAACCTTGACAAGAGCCATTGCGCCAGTCATATTAGCGCAATGATCCGGCGCATCGCCATCCTGGCGCCTCGTGCGGTTCTGGGGGGAGTTGCGGCCGGCGGCATCGGAGTGGTGGCGGGCGTCGTCAACGACGCGCGGGCGCGGCAGCGTCGCCACCGCGAGATCGGCGCGATCGCCCTCCTGCTTGTCGTCGTACTCCTGGCCCTCAACGTCGGAGGCGCGGGCGGCGCGAACCATCCAGCGGCCCCCACACGGCCACCGCTCGCCACCGCCGCTCGGGCTGTCCTCCCGCCAGTGCAGATTCGCTACCTGATGCCGTGCAGCGGTCACAGCACCTGGTGGGCGCCCTGCCCCTGAACGCGCGAAGCCGCTGAACACGGAGCGGCGCGCCCCGCGGCCCCGCCTCGCGCGTTTCGGACGCGGATGACGTGAACCGAGCTGAAGGCGGTGAAGTCGGCGTCCTCGGTTAGCACGGCGGCGCCGTGGCGCGCAGCTGTCGCGGCGATCTAACTGTTGTACGGCGAAGAGCCTCGACGCTCTAGCGGAAGATGCCCTGCACCTGACCCGAGCCGATCCAGCGCTGGGCCAAGACGAACACGACGAGCACCGGAGCACACGTCACGAGGAGCAGGAGCGCAATCTCGCTTGGTGGCGAGGATGTGTGCAGTTGGAGGACCTTGAGGTAGCCGCCGAAGGTCTGCCCGTTGAACAGTTGCAGGGCGATGCCGAGAGCCACCGGGTAGCGGCCGGTCGTGTTGAGCGACCAGTACATGACCCACGGCAGGAAGAAGTTCGTCCAGCTCGCGACGAAGTCGAGGAAGACGATCAATGCTGAGACAGGCAGCGAGAGCGGCAGCGCGATGCGCCGGAACGCCTGCCATTCGTCGCAGCCATCGATGCGCGCCGTCTGCAGCAGGACATCGAAGCGCTCGGTGTTGAAGTAGAGGTAGGCGAGGTAGACGCCGAACGGGAAAAGGCCGTAGGGCAGGATCACGGCGAGCGGACTCGTCAGCATGTGCACCGAGTTCGCTTCGAGGAACAGCGGCAGCACGAGCGCGTTGGTCGGAATCAACATCACGAGCATCGTGACGATCAATATCGCCCGCCGGCCAGGGAACGTATGCGTCGCGAGGGCATAGCCGGCGGGCACGCAGAGCGCGACAGCGATCGCAGCCCCAGCTGTCGAGTAGAAGGTCGAGTTGCCCAACCACACGAGCGTTTCGCCGCCGATCCAATGACCGGAGAAGATCGCGTCCCAGTTCGATGCCAGCTGGGTTAGCGAGCCGAACGCCCATGGTTGAACAGAAAATGTGGGCGGTGCACCAAAAAATGTTCCCCGGAGCATCGGCAGCGTTGATAGGTCGGTCGATTGGAGCACCATCCAGACGATCGGCACGACAAAGAACGCCGCGGCCAGCGCGAGCGCGACGAACGCGACGGCCTGCGGCGCCGCGGAGCGCCGTGCGAGCAGACGGGCACGAGGTCGCATCAGTGGCCGACCTGAAACAGGCGCGTGTGCATCAGGATCACGGCGGCGCAGACCAACGCCACCACGAGCAGGTCGATCGAGATCGCCGCCGCGTAGTTGAAGTTGTCGAGATGAAACGACAGGAAGACAGCGAGCTGATTTGGTGACCACGTTTGATTTGAGGCCGCGGACGTGGCCTCGCTCACGAGCTGTGGCTCGACGAACAGCTGCGTGCCCGCGGCGAAGGCACCGATCAGCATGTAGGCGATCCACCTCTGGATCAACGGCAGCTTGATATGGACCGCGGTTCGCCACCAGCCGGCGCCGTCGAGCGTCGCGGCCTCGAGCACCGTGTCAGGGATCGTCGCGAGCGCGCCGTGCATCACGACGATCCAGGCCCCGGCACCCGTCCAGAACGCGATCAGCGCGAAGATCACCGGCAGGTTGCCGGGCGCGAGCGAGTTGCCTAGCGTCTTGTACCCGAGCCAGCTCAAGACGACGTTCCACGGACTGTCGCCCGGCTGCAGCACAAACAGCCACAGCATCACGCTCGCAGAGCCGGCTAGCGCGGCCGGGAGGTAGAAGATGAAGCGGAATGCGGCGCTGATACGCCGGTTCAATGAGTGCAGCGCCAGCGAAAGACCAACCACCAGAACGACCAGCGCGGTGAGCCAGATCGCCAGGAACTTCCCAATATTCTCGAATGCCGGCAGGAACTGGTAGTCGTGATAAGAGTTGATGAAGTTAGTCAGCCCGGTGAAATGGCCGGTGAAAGACGTCAGCGCCAGGTTGGCCGCGTAGCCGACGGGATAGATCCCGACGACGAGGAGCAGCGCGACGTATGGAGCAACGAAGAGGTAGCCGGACTTTCGTGGTCGCATTCTGGGTTACGGCGGCTTGCGGTCGTTCGCCCGCGTGTAACGCTAGCCTTGATGGTCGGTGCGCGTCATCTATCGACCCCGCCCTACCTGGTGCCGCGAAGACGCGGCACCACCTCAACTACCTCGCGCTCGGCCTCGCCGGTGTGGCCGCGGACAGCCTAGCGGTTGCCCCGCTCACGGGTCGAGGCAACCGCGTGGCGATGAAGGCGTGGCCTCGTCGTTCACGATCTCAAACGCGCCTGTCAGGCCCAGCGGCCGTCGGCGCACGGCGCTCGAGCGGTGATCGCGGGGATTCGCGCGGCGCGGACAACCCGAACATCGGCTGGCTGGCTGCCGTGATCCCGCTCGGCACACCCGTGCTCGTCGAGCGCTGAGCATTTACTCGCGGCCGGACGGGGAAGCCGCTCGGCAAGCGGCTGGCGGCGACCTACTCGACTCACCGCCCGCGTTCCGTCGTCATATCCACCGCCACGCGCATCGCGGATCGCCCGCCCCCCAGCGAGGCGAAGGCGCGGTCCTGCACGCAGGACCGCCAGCCTATCTTGCCCCGAGAAAGGCGGCGCGGCGTCGCTGCCGCTTTGTCGTGGAGCGCTTCGCGCGCGGCGCTGGGCCAGTCGACTCGCGAACGACGAGCTCCGCCGCGACGAGATGCTGACGGGGGGCCGTCTCCTTGCCCGTGAGCTTGTCGATCAGCATCTCGGCGGCTAGGCGGCCCGCTTCGAACGCGGGCCAGTCCACGCCAGTCAGTGCGGGGGTCAGCATCTCGGCGAACTCGGCGGCGATCACCGATACCACCGAGAACTCGTCGGGGACGCGGAGGTCGGCGGCGCGAAGGGCGCCGAGAAGGCCGGTGAACTGCCAGCCGGTCGTGATCGCCGCCGTGCACTCCGGTTCGGAGGACAGCAGCCGACTCGCGGCCGCGAATGCATCGCGCGGAGCCTGGGACGACGTGACGTGGATGGGCCGGATGCCAAGCTCGGGCGCCCGCGTCTCGAAGACGTCGCGCGCGATCAGCGCCGCGGTGTAGCCGGCGGTGAGCAGCTCGGGGGCGAAATTGAAGAGCGCAACGCAGGTGTGCCCAAGCCGTGCCAGTTGGGCAAGGCTCGTCTCGATTGCGCCGCCGAAGTCCATGTCGACAAAGCTGATCCCGGTGAGGTCATTCGTCCTGCCAATCAGCGAGAACGGATACCCGGCCGACCTGAGCCGTTCGACGCGAGGATCATCGTGCAGCGTCTCCATCAGGATGACGCCATCCGCGCGGCCCTGCGCGACCAGCTGTGTGATCGCCTCCGGGTCCGTCGCCGCCGTAGAGAGGAGCAGCGCGTAATCGCTGGCGCTCGTCGCCTGCGTCGCTCCGGCGATGAACGTCTGCTGGATCGGCACGAGATGCCATTGCGGCGAGGGCAGGAAGAGCGCGATCGTATGCGACGCACCGCTGGCGAGCGCGCGGGCCGCACCATGCGGCCGATAGTCGAGCTCCTCGATCGCCGCGAGGACGCGCTCGCGCATCTGCTGCGAGACGGAGCGCTTGCCGCTCAAAACGTACGAGACGGTGCTCAGCGCAACGCCTGCCCGTTCGGCGATCTGTGCCATCGTCACCGACCTCGAATCCACCATTTGCGGGCATTCTCGCACTGCTGGGCCCTGCCCGCACCCCGCGTTCTACGCGAAGCGCTTCGACAACTCTGCTTTGCCAGGGAACCGACGAGATCCGTTGTTGATCGCGAGGCCTGCGCCTTACGGTCAGTGGAGACGGCCAATGAGGGCCGCACTCCGCTTGGTTCTCACTGTCGGCGAGCACGCCCTGCCAGTAGCCCGTCGCTGCGCTAGGCGGAAGCGCTTCGACCTGGACAGCCGTAGGTGGAGCTGGTAGTGTCGAAGCGCTTCCGCGGAAGCGCGGCGCGTTGACCTTGAGGAGGGGTTGCGGCGTGACATCCATGCAGACAATCGGCTCGAGCGTCGAGCCGACGGCGTCCGCTCACCTGCGGCTCCGCCCGCTCGACGGCCGCAACGTCGTGATCCGCGACGGGCTGCTCGCGGAGCGCCAGCGGGTGAACCGGGAGGTCACGCTGCTCCGCGGTGCCGAAGAGCTGGAGCGCGCCGGGACGCTCGACAATCTGCGGATCGCGGCCGGACGCGCCTCGGGCGAGCGTCGCGGCATGGTCTTCAGCGACTCCGACGTATACAAGTGGCTCGAGGCGCTCGCTTGGGAGATCGCGCGCCAGCCCTCGCCGCAGCTCGAGGCGCTGGCCCGCGAGTCGATCGACCTCGTCTCCGCCGCCCAGGAAGCCGACGGGTACCTGAACAGCTGGTGTCAGGTCGTCGATCCGGCTTGGCGCTGGAGCGACCTGAAGGAGGGCCACGAGCTCTACTGCGCGGGGCACCTGATCCAGGCCGGAGTCGCCTTCGCCCGGGCTACCGGCGACCTCTCGCTCCTGACCGTCGCCAGTCGTTTCGCCGACCTCATCGACGAGACCATCGGCAACGACACGCAGTCGAGCATCGACGGCCATCCGGAGATCGAGGTTGCGCTCGTCGAGCTTTACCGACAGACGGGCGAGAGCCGCTATCTCTCGCTCGCGGACACGCTCACGGCTCGTCGCGGTTACGGGATCTTCGCGGGTGGTCGCTTCGAACCCCTGTACTACCAGGACGCCGAGCCAGTCCGCAGCGCGCGCTCGATCGGCGGCCATGCTGTGCGTGCTCTCTACCTCGCGGCCGGCGTCACCGACCTCTACGCCGAGACGGGAGAGGAGGCGCTGCTGGCGTCGACGCTGCGCCAATGGAACGAGCTGGCCTTGACGAAGACCTATCTGACGGGCGGCATCGGCTCACGTCACGATGGCGAGGCGATCGGCGATCCGTACGAGTTGCCTCCCGACCGCGCCTACTGCGAGACCTGCGCGGCGGTCGCCAGCATCATGTGGAACTGGCGGCTGCTGCTCGTTACGGGCGAGAGCCGCTTTGCCGACCTGCTCGAGCGAACGCTCTACAACGGCTTCCTTTCGGGGCTCTCGCTTGACGGCGGATCGTTCTTCTACACGAACCCGCTGCAGTCGCGAAACGGCAAGCAGCGCCGCCACTGGCACCCTGTGGCTTGCTGCCCGCCGAACATCATGCGCCTGCTCGCCTCGGTGCACCACTACCTCGCGACGACCAGCGACGATGGTGTCCAGATCCATCAGTACGCGACCTCGACGATCACTGCCGTTCCGCCCGTCGCAGGCCCGGTCGAGCTTTCAATCGAAACCGGTTACCCGTGGTCGGGGTCTGTGACGGTCGAGATTGTCGCGTGCGGCGACGCCGAGTGGACCCTCTCGCTCCGGGTTCCCCGGTGGGCGCGCGGCACGCTCGTCGACGGTCAGCCGGTCGAGGCGGAATACGCGGACCTGAAGCGGCGGTGGCGTCCCGGCGAGCGAGTCGTCATGGAGATGGACGTCTCCCCGCGGCTGACGGCGCCGAATCCGCGGATCGACGCGGTTCGCGGCTGCCTGGCGCTCGAGCGCGGGCCGATCGTGTACTGCTTTGAGGGCGGCGACCTTCCCGCCGGCGCCAATCTGGCGGATGTCGCGCTCCCGGCGGACGCCGCGCCCGCCGACAGTGGTCCGCTGGTCGCGCTCGGCGGCATGCCGGGCGTGTCGGTCTCAGGGGTCGTTCGTGATTTCGACGGCTGGGAGCAGATCGAGTACGGCGACCTACGCGAGCTCCCGGGAAACGGCCGCGGAGCAGAGGCACCGTTGCTCGCGGTCCCTTACTTCGCGTGGGCAAACCGGGGACAGGGCGGGATGCGCGTCTGGCTCCCCAAGTCCGACTGACGAGGAGGCTCCTTGGCGACACTATCTCTCGAACAGGTGACGAAGGTCTTCGCGAACGGCGTTGAGGCCGTGAGCGAGTTCGACCTGTTTGTCGAGGAGGGAGAGTTCGTGGTCCTCGTCGGCCCGTCCGGCTGCGGCAAGACGACCCTGCTGCGGATGGTCGCCGGCCTGGAGGAGCTGACGTCGGGGACGATCCGCCTCGGCGGCCAGATCGTCAACGACGTCTCCGCCCGCGACCGCGATGTCGCGATGGTCTTCCAGAACTACGCCCTGTACCCGCACCTCAACGTCCTCGACAACATCGCGTTCTCCCTCAGGGTGCGCGGCGTTCCAAAGCACCAGCGCCACCCGAAGGCACGCGAGGCGGCCGACGTGCTTGGGCTCACGGCAGTCGTCCTGCGTAAGCCCGCGCAGCTCTCGGGCGGCCAGCGCCAGCGCGTCGCCATGGGTCGGGCACTCGTCCGCGAGCCCGCGGTCTTCCTCATGGACGAGCCGCTCTCGAACCTTGACGCGAACCTGCGCGTGCAGATGCGCAGTGAGGTTCTGCGCGTCCAGCGCCGTCTCGGGGTCGCAGCCCTCTACGTCACCCACGACCAGACGGAGGCGATGACGATGGGTGACCGCGTCGCGGTCCTCCGCGGCGGCACGCTCCAACAGCTGGCCACGCCGCAAGAGCTCTATGAGAACCCAGCGAACCTGTTCGTCGCCTCGTTCATCGGCTCGCCGCCGATGAATCTGTACGAGGGAGAGATCTCGGGGTCGGCAGATCGGCTCGTGCTCTCGCTTGGTTCCCAGAAGCTCGCACTTCCAGCCGAATCCGGGCATCGTCACCGCGTCCTGGAGGCCGGCAGGGGTCGCAAGCTCGTGGCGGGTATCCGACCCGAGGACCTGACCGTGGCCGACGGCGAGACCGCGGACCAGCAGGCCACGCTAACCGCACTCGTGGAGCTCGTCGAGCTGCTCGGGAACGAATCGCTTGTCCACTTCTCGACGGACGCAACCAGGGTCCGCAACAACACAGGCGGCGCGTGGACGCCGGACGCAACCGCTCACGGGGAGATCGTGGGCGCCTCCGCGGCGGAAGGCGTCGCACGGATCGACCCGCGGGTGCCAGTGGCGACCGGGGACCGTGTCGCGCTCGTCGTCGATGTCGAGCGGATCCACTTCTTCGACGCCGAGACCGGAGCCACGATCGGGGCAACTGATCAGTCGCCGACCGCGCCGCAACAACCCTCGTGAACGAGGGACGCGGATGAGCGAAAGCAAGGACATGAGATTGGCAACCTTCATCGGCAGCGAAACCGGCTTCACGGTGTTCCAGGGCGGCGAGACCCTCCAGGTGGACGCGTGGGGGGACAGCGGTGCCAGGGTGCGCTCAACGCTCGCTTCGTCCATTACGGAGACGCCGGGTAGCGCCCTGGTCGAGGCCGCGGTCACTGATGCCAAGGTCGAGATCTCCGATGACCGAGCACGCCTGCGCAACGGCGATCTCGTGGTCGAGGTGTCCGTCAACCATGAGGAGCGGTTCGCCGCGTTTCCTCCCCTGGTGCGCTTCCTTCGGGTGGACGGCGAGGAGCTGCTGGGCGAGAGCGCTCCACATTTCACGGCGCCTCCACAGCGCCGGTACGGGCGAGCCGGAGGCGACCTGTTCGCGTGCGAGGTCACGTTCAGCGCCCATCCGGCGGAGCGCTTCTACGGACTCGGCCAGCACCAGCACGGCCTGCTCGATCAGAAGGGGGCCGTCATCGATCTCGTCCACCGCAACACTGAGGTGAGCGTCCCGTTCGCTCTTTCCAGCCGTGGCTACGGGCTCCTGTGGAACATGCCGGGAGTGGGGCGCGTCGAGCTTGGCGCCAACCGCACGCGATGGGCCGCCGACGCGGCTCGACAGATCGACTACTTCGTGACGACCGGGCCCACGCCGGCCGACATCGTCAGCCGCTATGCGAAGGCAACTGGGTTGCCCCCGATGTTGCCGGACTGGGCCGCCGGCTTCTGGCAGTCGAAGCTGCGCTACCGCAACCAGGACGAGCTGCTCGAGGTTGCCCGTGAGTACAAGCGCCGCGAGCTGCCCATCTCGGTGATCGCCTGCGACTACTTCCACTGGACGCGTCAAGGCGAGTGGAGGTTCGACCCCGCAGAGTGGCCCGATCCCCAAGCGATGGTGGACGAGCTGCGAGAGCTCGGCATCGAGCTCATGGTCTCGATCTGGCCGACGGTCAATCCCAACAGCGACGGCTACGCGGAGATGGACAGGCGTGGCTTCCTGGTGCGCAACAGCGAGGGCTTGCCGCTCCACCTCGCGCTCTGGGACAAGCGCGACGAGGGTCATGCCTTCTTGCGCTTCTACGACGCGACCAACCCGGAGGCGCGTCGCTACGTCTGGGAGAAGGTCACCGACGGCTATGGCCGCTACGGCGTGCGGGCGTTCTGGCTCGATGCCTGCGAACCGGAAGGCCTCGCCGAAAATCCTGACGGCGCCCGGTACTTCATGGGCCAAGGTTCCGAGGTCCAGGGCGTGTACCCGCGCGAGCATGTTCGGGGCTTCTACGAGGGACTGCGTGCGAGCGGCGACGACGACGTGCTCCTCCTCTGTCGGTCCGCCTGGGCGGGCAGCCAGCGCTACGGGGCCGCGGTTTGGTCGGGTGACATCGACTCCACCTTCGAGGCCCTGGCCGCGCAGATTCCGGCCGGCCTCAACATGGGGATCTCGGGGATCCCGTGGTGGACGACCGACATCGGCGGGTTCCGCAAAGGCGACCCTACGACGGCGTACTTCCAAGAGCTCGTCGTGCGGTGGTTCCAGTTCGGGGCGTTCTGCCCGCTCTTCAGACTCCACGGCGTCCGCCAGCCGGGCCCGCTCGTCGGCTCGGACCAGACCGGGGCGCCCAACGAAGTCTGGTCGTTCGGCGAGGAGGCATACGCGCTGATCCGCGCACAGCTCGCTCTGCGCGAGCGGATCCGTCCGTACGTCATGGACCAGATGGCAACCGCCAGCGCAACCGGGCTGCCCCCGATGCGCGCGCTCTTCTTGGAGTTCCCGAGCGAGGAACCGGCGTGGAACGTGAGCGATCAGTTCATGCTTGGACCAGATGTGCTCGTCGCCCCGGTCACGGCGCAAGGAGCGCGGGAACGTGACGTCTACCTCCCAGAGGGAGCGTCGTGGCTGGACGCCTGGACGGAAGAGCCCGTCAAGAAGAACGGCTGGGTGACAGCAGACGCGCCGTTGGAACGCATACCAGTCTACCTGCGGGAGGGGGGCAGCTTGAGAGGCCTGTCCCCCAGCGGGAAAGAGTAGCCATGCTTAGGCGAGCGACTCGGAGGGACATGGAGAGTCAGGCGGGGGGCGCTTCGCCGGCACCGGCTAATACCGGCACAGGGCACGCTCCCGGCTCCTCGGGCATCGGCTCACTGTTAAAGCTATCTGGTGCGTCAAAGCAACGGCTGGCGGGCTGGCTCTTCCTGACACCTGCGATTGCGTACTTGCTCTTCGCGTTCGCACTGCCAATTGTCTACAACGTTCTGTTGAGCTTCGAGCGGGATTCGCTCTCGACGATCGGGAGTATCAATGCTCCTTGGGCCGGATTCTTCAACTACACCGCCATGTTCAATGACCAGATCGCGCAGAGCGCGATCGTTCACACGCTGGTGTTCACCGTCGGCTCCCTCGCTGGGCAATTCATAATCGGCCTTTCCCTCGCCCTGCTGTTCAGCAACCGGTTCCCCGGGCGCACCGTCGCTCGCTCGCTCGTAATCGTCCCCTGGTTGGTGCCCCTGATCGTGACGGGCGTCATTTTCCGGTTTATGTTCCAGCAGGAGGGCGGGGCCATCAACCAGATCCTCGTGGGCACCGGTCTCATTCACAATCCGGTCGACTGGCTCGGCACCACGAGTTACGCCCTGCTGACGGTCACGATCGCCAACATCTGGCTGGGCGTGCCGTTCTTCACGCTCCTGCTCTACAGCGCGCTCCAAGAGGTTCCGGCGGAAGTCAAGGAGGCGGCAATGATCGACGGAGCCAATCCCTGGCAGCGACTCCGTCTCGTGACGATCCCGATCATCCTGCCCGTTATCGAAATAACGTTCCTCCTCGGGTTCGTGTTCACCGTAAAGGTGTTCGACTTGGTGATTGGGATGACCGGAGGCGGTCCGGCCAACGCCACACAGCTGATATCCACATGGTCTTACACGCTTGGGTTTCAGGAGTTCAACTTCGGTGAAGCAGCCGCGCTCAACAACGTGTTGCTCGTAGCCGCGCTCGTCTGTGCGCCACTTTATCTGCTGCTCAGTCGAGATCAGCTGCGCCGCAGCTCGGGAGCGGGAAGATGAGCGGGCGCCACAAGAAAACCGCCGTGCGGTGGCTCAGCACGCTCGTGGCGTTCGTCGCCGTGGCGATCATGCTGTTTCCGATTTATTCGATCATCGTCGCATCGTTCGAATCGACAGTCACCCTGTTCAGCACCAAGTTCCATTTCTTCCCATACCACCCGACACTCGCGAACTACCAGACCGTCCTTCTGGGCACACAGTCCGGCACCGCCACGTCAGTGACGATATCGGGGAACCAGCTTGGGCATGTGCTGACAAGCTTCGAGATCGCCCTCGGGACGGCGCTCCTGACTTTGGCGATAAGCGTGCCCGCGGCATATGCGCTCGCGAAGTACCGCCTGCGAGTCACGGTCTTGTTCGTCGGAGCGCTGCTCCTCGCTCAGATCGTTCCATCCATCGTTTTGGCCACCTCTCTGTTCGCGATCTTGCTGAAGACGCACCTGGTGAACACACTGCCAGGAGTGATTATCTGCGACGGCACTTACGCCGTCCCGTTCGGCATCCTCGTTTTGCGGGCGTTCTTGTTCGGCTTGCCCAACGAGCTGATGCACTCTGCGAGGGTTGACGGCGCCTCGGAGTGGCAGACATTCCGCATGATCGTGATCCCGCTCGCTCGGTCCGCCATCGTCACCGTCGCGGTTTTCGCATTCCTGGCCGGCTGGGGCGATTTTATCTTCGCTCTCACCACCCTGAACGGCGCCAGCTTCGAGCCCATAACGCTCGGGATTTACAGCTTCCTGGGCAACTATCAGGCCAACTGGGGCGCGGTGATGGCCGCGGGCGTCGTCGCGCTGGTGCCGGCCGCAGTGTTGCTGGTGATCGCGCAGCGCTACATAGCGACCGGACTCACCGCCGGCGCGGTGAAGGGCTGACGATGCGCGCGATTCTGCGCCCCTCGAGCGGCTGCACCAGGGACAGCGCCGTGCGAATGCCGACGGCACCACCGAACTTGCCGAAAAGTGTCGTGCAAGGTAGCGATATAACGAGAAAGGGAGAGAACAAGTGACTGTACTAATCGAAAGGCGACGTCGAGCTGGGCTCGTCGTTCTCCTCGTGGCGGCGTTGTGTGCCGTGATGGGGTTGACCGGCGCGCCCGCCCGCGCTGCCACTCACATCACGCTTACGGAGGAGGACTACTTCACCGGAGCGGGCCAGGTGGGGGCCCTGACCGCGTACAACGCTCAGTTTGAGCATGCGCATCCCGGGGTCACCATCAAGCGTGAGGCAGTGCCGTTTGTCGATCTGGACTCGACGCTGCTGACGCAAGCCGGGGCGCACGACTTGCCGAACATCATTGCAACCGATAACCCGTTCGTTGCCGCAATGCAGGCAACAGGGCAGATCGTGCCCCTGAGCAAGTTCAAGGGCTTTAGCGTGAAGGGTTACTACCCGGCAGTGGTCGACGAAGGCAAGATCGGGAAGAGCTACTACAGTCTTCCGGTCGCGGGCGAGAACTCGATTGCGTTGATCTACAACATCGCCGACTTCAAGGCGGCCGGTATTACCAGCCCGCCGAAGACGTGGGCGCAGCTGGAAGCTGACGCGAAGGCACTCACGACCAAGGGTGGAGCAGGTAACGGGGGCGTTTCCGGATTCGGCATCACCTGCGACAACGGCGAGGACGCAACTTGGCAGTGGGAGCCCTTCTTCTGGGGCGACGGTGGCAAGTTCACCTTCTCGAACATCGGTGGTACCCCGGGACAGCAAGCATTGACGCTGTACCAGACGCTGCTCGCGCCGGGCGGCGGAGGATATGACGAGGGTTGCAGCACGTACGCGCAGACTCCGGGCGAGACCGACGATTTCATCGCCGGTAAGCTCGCGATGATGCTGAACGGTCCGTGGAACTTCCCGCTGTTCAACGGAAACACCCCGGCGGAGAACTACGGCCAGTACTTCGGGGTCGCACCGATCCCGACCGAGTCGGCAAGCCAGAAGGCTGTTGTGCCGCTCGGCGGCGAGGACTGGCAGATCAGCAAGAGTGGTGGCACGGCTGCGGAGAAGCTGGCGTGGGAGTACGTCGAGGGCACACAGACGCCTTCGGAGGAGTTGAACCTCGCCAACCAGTTCGGCTACCTTCCGGCGCGGATCTCCGTCGCCAAGGAGTTCGTGAAGGCCGCGGGCCCCGAGTGGAGCGTGCTCGCGACGCAGACCCTGTACGCGCATCCGCGTACGTACGGTCTCGGCACGAAGTACAACACGATCTCCACGGCAGTGTGGGACGCGATCTCGGCTGTTTCGGCGAATCCGACCAGTAGTGAAGTGACGAGTGCGTTGTCCACCGCCCAGTCGGCGATCACCGCTGCTCTAGGCAAGTAATCAGTACGGCGCAGTAGATAGCATCACGACGCAACGGGCCCGGTACCGCGGCTTTCCCCAGCAGATCTGGGGAGCGGTGCCGGGCCGGTCGTCGCAGGCGGACTAACCCGTAACTGGAATGCGACTGTCATGCGGCTGCCGGCGGAGGAGGCGGCCCAGGAGGATGTTCATGGGCCGCCTCGCCGCGGCATGTACCGGCCGGCGCCACGCACGCCACGCGTACGTCGTCTTTTTTGCGCCACCTGCCAAAGGACAGTCCGCCGCCCTTCGCTAGTGCAATCGCCCAGGCAAAGCGGGCCGGGACGGCGCTCAGAGCACTCCGGGCTGATTCGCCTCGTCGGTGAACGTCGCCGAGCGCTACGCCGATACCGGCCTCGGACTCGCTGGCGCATCGCTGGTTTCATTTGCCGAACGCGTCGCCACGATCGAGATCGCGACCCTCGACGAGCGACACCTCCGCGTCGTGCGGCCCCTGGCCGCCGGCGACGCGTTCCGGCTGCTGCCCGCCGACGCCTAGCGCCACGCGGGAGCGCCGACGGTTCGGCTTGATCGCCCTGCTGCCCAGTGAGAGCCGGGCGGTAGATATTCGGGAGACGCCCGCAATCTGCCGCGCCCACGAGAGTGGAGATGTGCCCGCTTTGCAGGGCTTTCTGGGGAGTGCGCGGCCGGGGACTCGAACCCCGCCCGCCGGATTAAAAGTCCGGTGCTCTACCCGATGAGCTAGCCGCGCCGGATCAGTCTTCCAGCTATCACAGCTCGATGAGCGCACCGTTTTGCACAGGGTAGTTGCCCCGTCCGAGGTGCATCAAGACGAGACGGATCACCATCGCGTGACACACCACGAGCGCCGGCTTCGGGCCTTGCGCGATGTCGCGGAGCGCGGCGACGGACCGCTCGGTCTGATGGCGGTAGGACTCGCCGCCCGGAAACGCAAAGTCGGGATCGGAGCTGAGGAACGCCGCGAGGCCTTCCGGGTCCTCCTTTTCGACGTCGCTCCACCAGCGGTCCGTCCAATCGCCGGCGTCAGTCTCGACTAGCCGTGAGTCCTCCGTCGGCTCGAGTCCGATCCGCGCGCCGACGATGTCCGCGGTCGTGCGCGCCCGGACCAGCGGGCTGCACCACAGCGCGCGGAAGCCGTGCGCCGCGGCGAGCTCGGCGAGCTCCGCGGCCTGGCGGCATCCGGTCTCGTTCAGCGGCACCGGCAGGAGCCCCTGGAAGCGGCGCCCAACGTTGTAGGCGGTCTGGCCGTGCCGAGCGAGGAAGATGCCGGTGAAGAGGGTGGCCAGCCCTTGCGTAGACTCCCTCGGACCCGCCCCCATGGTGTAGCGGTCAGCACGCGGCCCTTTCACGGCCGTAGCGGGGGTTCGATTCCCCCTGGGGGTACTCCGCTCCACCGGCTCAGACGAGATGGGTCAGGCCGCCGTCGACGAGGAGCGCCACGCCAGTGATGTAGCTCGCCCGCGTCGAGCACAGGAAGGCTACGGCGGCGGCAAGCTCCCCCGGCTGGCCGAGTCGCCTAGCCGGGATCTCCGTGACGGCGCCGGCCTCAGCCCGCTCCCGTCCGCCGCCGAGGGCATAGATCCGGTCGGTCGCGATCCGTCCCGGCAGCACCGTGTTCAGCGTAATGCCGTCGCCGGCGAGATCTCGCGCGAGCGTCTTGAACGCGGCAAGCGTCGCGGCCCGATGGCTATTGGAGAGCATCAGCGCCTGGATCGGCTCGCGCACCGACCACGAACCGACGTTGACGATCCGGCCAAAGTTCCTCGCACGCATACCCGGCAGCGCCGCGCGGATCAGCTCGAGTGGACCGAGCACGAGCGTCCGGTAGGCCTCCTCCCACTCCTCCCGTGTGTTTCCGAGCGGGTCCGCGTTGGGCGGCGGGCCGCCGGTGTTGGTAACGAGGATCTCTACGGGGCCGAGCGCCGCGGTGACCGATTCGACCAGCGCCGTTGATCGGTCGAGGTCGGCAGTGTCGTGCCTAAACGCCATAGCTCCGATCTCGTCCGCGACCGGCGCAAGGCGCTCGAGCGACCGTGCGGCGATCGCGACTCGTGCACCCTCATTCGCGAGCTCCGTCGCGACGGCTCGGCCGATCCCTTTGGACGCGCCCATCACGAGCGCCACGCGGCCCTCGATTCCGAGATCCATCAGGCGTCCAGCGCAGCCATCGGCAGCGGCGCCCGCCACGCGCACCAGACCGCGAACAGGCCGATCGCGACGACCTCGCCGAGCGTGTGCTCGCCGGCGAGAACGGCGATCCCGCTCGGTATGCCCGCCAGCAGCGCGCCAACGAACGTGCGCCTGTACGGGAGGCGGACGATCAGCGCCGTACCGAGCGCGCAGACCAGCCAGGCGATCGGTCCGATGATCCAGCCCCAATGCTTGAAGAATCCCGAGCCCAGCGGGATCACGAGCGCAACCGAAAGCGTCCCGACCAGCACGGCCTGAGCGGCGGCAGCGCAGATCAATGTCCTGCGGCTCACAGGCTCATTGTCGCGGCTTTGTCCGGGCGGCGCGTGACGGAACCGCGCCTCGAGCGTAGCCCAATTAGATCCAGACAAAGGAGACATCCATGAACCGGCCGCGAACCATCCTCATCGCGCTCACCGCAGTGCTCGCCGGCGCCGCCCTCAGCGGACTCGGCATTGCCCAGGCTGACGACTCGACCACGAGCCCGTCGACGATCGTCGTCAACGGCACCGACACGATCACGCTGGACCCCAGCGTCAGCGATGCCACGCAGCAGGCGAGCTACCAGACCGCGCTCGGCGACGCGCTCACCAACGCCAGCCAGAAGGCCTCCTTCATTGCGAGTCAGATCGGCGCGACCCTCGGCACCGTCACCAACGTCACCGAGACGTCCGACTCGAGCGACCTGTGCCAAGGGCCGATCCTCTACGCCGCGGGTACCGCGAAGCCGGGCAGGCCGACCACCGGTCCTGCCAAGCACAAGGCCACGGTGATTCGCATCGCGCCCATCAGCCCGATTTCCCAGTGCTCGGTCGAAGCCGACGTCACCGTCACCTACGACATGACCCCAGCCTGACCAAACGGAAACCCGCCCCAACGACCGCTACCCTGGGCCTGCGCACCCGCGCGGCACTGGGCGGTTAGCTCAGCTGGTCAGAGCGCCTGCCTTACAAGCAGGAGGTCGCTGGTTCGAGCCCAGCACCGCCCATCGGCGAAAAAGCCTGGAAATAAGCGCGACAGCGGGCTGTGGCGGAGGCGAGCCGCGGGCGATCCAGTAGCGTTGCCGCCCTTGACATATACCGATATCGGTATATGGTGTTGGGGATGGCACGAGCAGCGACTACCGCCGACGCGTTCAACGCGGTCGCCGAACCGCGACGACGTGAGATTCTTGATCTCCTCGTAGACGGTGAACGGTCGGTCGGCGTGCTCGTTGAGCTGCTCGGGCTCGGTCAGCCGCAGGTCTCCAAGCACCTGCGGGTGCTTCGAGAGGTCGGTGTGGTTGATGTCCGTCCCGAGGGGCGAGAGCGGTTCTATCGACTGAACGGGCCGGCGCTGAAGCCGATCCATGACTGGGTCATGCGCTACGAGCGCGCCTGGACCGATCGGTTCGAGGCGTTGGATGTCGTGTTGGAAGACCTCAAACAGAAGGAGGAAACGTGATGGAAGCGGCAACGAGTAAGGCGGCGGTGAAGGTAACGCTCCCGAGCGATGAGGAGATCTTGATCGAGCGTGAGTTCGACGCGCCCAAGCATTTGGTCTACACGGCCTACACGACACCTGATTTGGTCAAGCGGTGGTTTGCCGGACAGCGCGGCGTGGTCACTGAGTGCGAGATCGATCTGCGCGTCGGCGGCCGGTGGCGCTACGTGATGCTCGCCCACGGTCAGTTCGAGGTCGCCTTCCATGGCGAGTACCGCGAGATCCTGCCGAACGAGCGGATCGTCTCAACCCAGGTCTACGAAGGAGCGCCTGACGCACCGGGACTCGCAACCACCACGTTCAGCGAGGCGGGCGGGCACACGACGCTCGCGATCCTGGTGCGGCACAGCAGCCAGGAGAACCGCGACGCTCACCTCAACTCCGGGATGGAAGCCGGCACAAACGAGTCACTCGACCTTCTCGAACAGATTGCCTTGTCCCTGCAATAGACAGCGCGCGCCGGGTTGACCGGCTGCACGATACGACTTCGTCGCCGATCAACCCGCGGCGCGCGCTCGCTCGCTGTTCGCGCGCAGCAGGCGTGTCTCCTTGCCCGTTCGGCGCGACCGCATTGGGTGGAAGCGGTCACCGGCGGGGTGTGTCGAGTGGCGCTGGTCTGCGACACTGGCGGCGTGTCGAGCGACGTTGGTGTCGGCGCTGTCGATGGGCCGACTTGCCCGCACTGCACGCTGCCGCTGAGGGAGACTCTTCGCAGTGAGGAGATCGAAGGTGTCGACGCGGCGCAGGGTCTTCCGGCTCCTGTGTCGGTCACCTACTGCGGATCGTGTGGATGGACACTCGCTGCTGCTCCGGCGATGCCCGTTCGGCGGCTTCGAATGCGCGGCGAGCTGCAGGTTGTGGACCCGGATGATCCGTCGAGCCTTGCGGGCCAGTTCCAGTTCCGCTGTCGCGAGCTTGTGAAAGACACGATCACGGCAGGGTTCACCCCGGGCGGCTGGATCGGCCTGATCAACCAGATGGGAGCAGTCGAAGCAGCTCGACACCTCCTTTCCACGGGGAACATCCCTCCCGGTCACACCGTGGCTGGTTGAGCACGGGCGGCCGGAGCTCACGACGGAGCGGGAGATCACACAGCAACGCTGGATGGATCTGTTCACCGACGAGGAACGAGCCGCAGCGACACGGCGAATCGATGCCTGACCCGGACTAGCGATGAGCACGGCGGTCCTCCACCGCCGACAGTCGGTGACCGGCTCTCGTCAGGTCGCATCCGGGTGGCGCGAGCCTGGCTGACCGCTCAGGTCAGCCACTTGATCGAGCATCCCACGGGTTGCGTCTCCGTTCGCGCCACCGGTCGCCCGGCGAGCACGTCGTCGAGTGCTTCGCGCAGCCATTCCGCTGCGAGTGACGCGTCGTGGTAGTCGGCGTCGGGGGCGCCGTGGTAGACGAGTTGGCCCTCGGCGTCGAGCACGTACACGTCTGGGGTTACCGCGGCGCCCCAGGTGCGTGCGACCTCTTGGCTTGAGTCGTGCAGGTAGGGGCCGGCGAACTCGCCGGCGTTTACGCGCGCTGCCATCGCGGCCGGTGAGTCGCGCGGGTAGCGTTTGGCGTCGTTGGCGTTGATCTGCAGCATGCGCACGCCACGCGGGAGATAGTCGCGCGCGACCGCTTGCAGGCGCTCATGCCAGGCGAGTGCGTAGGGGCAGTGGTTGCAGGTGAACACGACGGCCGTCGCAGCACTGTCGCGGTCGTGCAGTGGCGTCGGCGTGCCGTCAGTGTCGGGCAGCGTGAACGTCGAAACCGGTGCTCCGATGGCAAGTGACATGCGGTCAGGCCTCCTGGGCAGATCGAGGTAGAAGTCGACGCAGTGCGTCGCGCAAATCTGCGGGGTCGGGCGTTGGGGAGTAGCGGCCGTCACGTAGCCGGTAGATCCGGCAGGTCAGGCTCGGTGGCTCACCCTCCGGTGAGGGTAGCGGATCGACGCCGTCGACTCGCAGGGTCGGGGACCCAACAAAGGCGTACTCCGTCGCCTGCTCCTCGGTAGCGATCTCGACCAGCGCGACCTGGAGCTCTGGGTGCCCGAGCTCATTGAGCGCGGCGCGCAGATCGCAGAGCGCCTCGGGGTGGGACGGGCAACCGTCCCAGTACAGCAGCTCGATAGTGGACACGCTATGCAGCATAGGTCGTGGCTGGGTCGCCGTTTCCGCATCTGCTAGGCGCGAGCGCATCTATCGATTCAGCACGCTGGTGCCCGGGCCGAATGGGGCCGGTAAGTCAACGGCGTGTAGTAGGCGACAAGCTCAGTCGACCCAGCGGTCTTCGACCGTTTCACCGTCTGCCTCGCGATGGGGGCCGAAGGCGATGAACTCGAGCCCCTCCGGGCCGGCCTCGAAGGCCCGAGCCACCTCGGGCGCGACACGAACGGCGTCCAGCGCGCGAACATCGAGGATCTCATCGTCCAGCTTGATCCGGCCGGTCCCACGGAGGACCACGTAGACCTCCTCCGCGCGTTGGTGGCGATGCATGAACGGCGAGCGCTTTCCAGGCCGAAGACGGAAGTGAGTCAAGCCGGTCTGCTCGGCGTCGAGGTCGGCGCGCGCCACGCGTGCCTCCCACCTGTCCCCAAAGCCATTTCCCGGCGCTGCGTCGGCGACGTCGGCCAGGTTGATACGACTGTGTCCGCTCGACATCTCGTCCTCCATTCGCCCTTTCGGCGAGTTTACGAATCCGGCGCGTCCGGAACGCGACCAACGACGGCATCAGCGAGCAGCGCCTCGCGACACGCTACCTCGGCGCGTAGGAACCGGCCCGTCACCGCTGGTCCGGCACCCGCCTCTCGCCCAATGGGGCAGCGCGGCGTTGGGTTGCGCTCGTGGCTGCTCTCGGGATTTGCGACAACGGCTGCGTGCCGGCGGGGCCTGGTGTGCCTCGGAGGCTGGCCTTAGAGCTCGCGGGCTACCACAGGGTGCGATCTCGTCGCCTTTGAATCACCCCAAGGCGCCAAGGGCCGCGATCAACATCAGAGCTCCGGCCATGAGTACAGGCCAGCCGCCAAGGCTTCCGAGCAGCGCGGCGGGCACCATGGCCGCCGCGGGGAACGAAAACTGACAGGGGTATCCGCGGCGGATTCGGCATGCGTAGACGTTAGCCAAGCTCGCCTGGCGCGTCGTGACGCAGGACCGCGCAGTGCGCCAGCGCAAGTGTTGATCCGTGCTACGGTCGGCAGATGCGAGCCCGCGCCGTCGCCCTGGCTGGCGGACTTAGTTGCCTGGGTGTGTTTGCGGTCAGCAGCGTGGCTGCCGCCACGGTTCCGGCTGGACATGTTCAGAGCGCCACGTTGCACCTACCGCGAGGACAGGCGACGAAGCGATTTGCAATCTCGGCCCTGGCTTCGCACACCTACGACGTGACCGTGACCGCTCCGGCTACAGCGGCGGTCGCGGTGACGATGAACACGATCGCTGGGACGCGGTCCACCCTCGGCACGCTTCACGACCAGGGCTGCCGCACGACCGCTGGACAAGCGTTGTGCGTGCTGCATTTCGCCGAGGGCGGCACGCCGGGTGGCGCCTGGACGGTTGTTGTCCGCAAGACCTCGATCCCCGCCGCCCGGGTCAAGGTCAGCGTCGTGTTCAACAAGAACTAACGCTCGGCGACGACCCGGCGCGGTGTCGCAACCGGCGGGTTATCTCAGCGCAGCTGCGTGTCGCGCACTGCGACAGCGTGGGGCGCGGGGACGGTCGCGGGCCCTTTCGCAGAATGCGACCGTCTCGATGCGGCTTGGCGGCTGTCGGGTGCTGGTGAGGGACGCCAACTGTCGCTGTCACTGTCGCGGCCGGCGGCCGCGAGGGCGAGGTGGGACGCGGACTGGACGTCCGCGAAGAGGTGCTTGCCATTGCCGACGATGGCGCGCGAGCCTGACCGCGGGTCAGAAGTGGTCGAGCTACCCAGCGTCGGGGTAGGATCGTCCGTATGACCATGACCACCACACCCATTACCGGCGTCGACTTTGTGATGTTCCCTACGCGAAACCTGGCGGCCGCGGTCGAGTTCTACGGCACCATCCTCGGCCTGCCCTGCTCGGTCCACATGCCCGAGCGCGGGTTCGCCGAGTTCGAGGCTGGCTCGCTGACCCTGAACGTAGCGATGACCGAGAAGTTCCCGATGGGTTATCACCCCAACCCGAACCCGGTGGCCCTGCACGTCGACGATGTCGCGGCCGCCCGCCAGAAGTTGAGCGGGCGCGGCCTCAACTTCGAGGGCGACACGTTCGACACAGGCGTCTGCCACATGGCCTTCTTCTCCGATCCCGACGGCAACGCGCTGATGCTTCATCACCGCTACGCCCAGCGCGCCACGCTGACCTGAGTGCCGGCGGCCGTGACTCCTTTGCCGTAAAGCGATGACGATGCTGGAGGGCAGGCCGAGGTCTAGGCGATCCTCGCGAGCGTGCGGTTGGCGGCGGGGTGGTCCGGTGGTACGCAAACCATCCCTTCGCTGAATCCGGCCGAGCCGATCCTGAAGGCGGCGTTGAAGCGGTCGAGGTTGACGAGCGTCAGGTGTGCGGTGATCTCGACGAGTTGCTGGTCGCTGAAGTGCTCGTGCATTCGGGCGAACAGCTCGTCGGTGACCTCGACCGGCGTGCGCATCACAGCAACCGCGTAGTCGAGCGCCAGCTTCTCGCGGTCGGTGAACAGATCGCTCTGGTGGTAGCGCGGTAGCGCTAGCAGCTCCTCGTCGCTAAGACCGTTGTTGCGGCAGATCTGCGAGCCGAGGTCGACGCAGAACTCGCATCCGATCATCTGCGCGCCCTTCAGCTCGACGAGGTTCTTCAGCCGCTCATCGACGGAGCGCCCCTTGCGCACCGCCTGGTTGAACTTGCCCATTCCCATCATCATCTTCGGCTGGTGGGCCCAGATCTCCATTGGCTCCAGGCCGCTGCCCGCCTGCGGTGCGCGGCCGGTCAGCTTCTTCATCATCCTCGGTCCGAACCGGTAGACCAGCCTGACCATCGGCCCGGCCTTGCTCTTCGATACTCCCTGAATGCGTGCCATCGGGCACCTCCTGTCACATAGGTCGGGATTCACGGGTCTATGGGGTATGACCCGCGAACCCCGGACGGTGTGACAGCGATGGACGACCTCGAGCTGGCCAACCGGTTCGAACGTCAGCGGCCCCAGCTCAGCGCGGTTGCCTACCGGATGCTCGGCTCGTTGACCGAGGCCGACGACGCCGTGCAGGAGTCGTGGCTGCGGCTACAGCGGACCGACGCCGAGCAGATCGACAACCTCGAGCCGTGGCTGACGACTGTCATCGCCCGGATCTGCCTGAACATTCTGCGTTCCCGCCGCACACGCGGCGAGCAGCCGCTCAACAGCTTCCTGCCGGAGCCAATCATCGATAACCCGGTGGCCGGGACCGATCCCGAGCACGAAGCACTGCTAGCGGACGCCGTTGGGATCGCGCTGCAGGTCGTCCTGGACACGCTCAGTCCGGCCGAGCGTCTCGCGTTCGTGCTCCACGACATGTTCGCCGTGCCGTTCGACGAAATCGCTGCGATGGTCGACCGCTCACCCCAAGCGACCCGCCAGCTCGCCAGCCGCGCCCGCCGCCGCGTGCGCGACGCGGCGCCGCCGCCCGACCCGGACATGACTAGACAGCGGGCAGTCGTCAACGCCTACTTCGCCGCTGCCCGCGAGGGCGACCTCGAAGCACTCGTCGCGGTACTCGACCCGAACGTAGTGCTCCGCGCCCACCGCCGCGACGGCGACCCACTCGAGCTACACGGCGCCACGCAAGTCGCGCAAGGCGCAATGAACGCGCGACGGTTCGCGCCGTACGTTCGCCCGGCGCTCGTCAACGGCGCCGCCGGCGCAGTCGCATTCGACGGCGAGCAGCCATTCGCGGTACTCGCATTCACGGTCGTCGGCGACCGCGCGCTAGCGATCGACGTGTTCAACGACCCCGAGCTAGTCCCCAAGCTCGACATCCACGGCATCACCCCCTCCGCGGCACGCTAGACGGCCAGCGAAAGCGACAACGATGGCGGAGTGAGTGCGCGCGGCTATCGCTTACTGCCCGTCCAGACAGTTCCATCTCGCGCGAGGGAGCCGCGTGGCCGGGGTCTTGTGTGGCGCCTCCTTTTTGTTCGAGCGGCGTCTCGCGTTGGCTAACCGTTGAAGGCTTCCGGGTTTTGGAACGCGAGGTGTCGGATTCGCCAGGCGCCATTCGCCGCGCGCGTGAGGCTAACGACGTAGGGCGTGACAGTGAGCGTGGTCGCATGAGTGCCCGCGATGTGCAGGCCGTCTTCGATGGTCACGAGGAGTTGGACGCGCGTCGAGGTCGGTCCGAGAACCGCGCTTGATCTAATCCACGTGCGGGCGTGGTCCCACGCGTCGCCGCTGAGAGCGCGTGCGCGGCGCGCGTCGGTCCTATCGCGGGCAATCCGGCCGGCGAACCAGCGCGCTGCCGCGGGAGCCATGGTGCGTTCGGCAGCATCGACCTCGTGACGCAGCAACGCCGACGTAATGCCGGTCGATAACTGTGCGCGAGCCTCGACGGCGAACGCCGTCAGGACAAGCGATCGAGCCGCGCGCGGGCCTGGCCCGCGGTGCGCGGCTGCAGGCGACGAGTGTGACTCAACGGCAACGACGATCACACCAACGACAACGATCAACACGAGGCCGCCGATCCACGTGCGGGCGGAGAACCCGCCTCCCGTCACCGATCGTCCCGAGCCGCCCAACGCGAGCGAGCATACGACTACGCGCCGCAGCCACGGGCGGAGCTACGCCCACGCCGGCAGTCGCTGTTCGCGCGGAGAGACAATGACGCGGGGACGGGATCGCGTTGTCGCTTCCAGAATTTGCAACTGCGAGCGACGGTCCGATTGGCAGGTTAAGCGCCGTGAGTGCGCCGGGCTCGCGGTGTGTCAGCCCTCAATCCCAGGGCGCGGCGGCCGGACTCCGGGAGCTGGCTGACGACGAGGCCGTAGGAGTCCTCGATCATGTCATCGATCATCTGCGCGGGCAGGGATCCGTCAATGATCACGGTGTTCCAGTGGCGTTTGTTGAGGTGGTATCCGGGAACTACCGACGCGTGCGCATCGCGGAGCGCATCGGCGAGCTGAGGCTCGCACTTGAGGCTGACGCGAAGCGAGTCCGCGCCGAGCTGGGATAGCGCAAACATCTTTCCAGAGACCTTGAAGACGGACGTCTCGGGGCCGAACGGGAACGTCTCCTCGGCGCCGCTATACGAGAGACAGTGATCGCGAAGCTCGGCGGGATTCATCGCTCGCGCCACCGCGATTCATGCGGCCACGATTGGCGATCGCGGCGGTCGGTCCGGTCGCCTGGGTGCTGTGCCATGTAGGCGTCTACGACGTGTCGGTGAGCCGGCGGGTAGCGAAAGCGCTGCATCTCGTCGGCCTGCGGCTGACCGAACGTGATCCAACAGCCCGGCGAAGTGGGCACGTAGGCGTGGACCGGCCCGTCAATGTCGGGCGCCACTGCACGGCACTGCGGACACGCCTTCGATTCGTGCTGGTGCATGCCAGCATGCTGACAGCAGCCCGCTAACGACCGACACGACTCCAAGTCGCGCGAGGCGAGCGCCAGGGGTGGGGTTCGCGGGCGCTCGGTTTTTGTGGGAGCGGTCGCGGGCCGTCGGCTTGGCGCCCGACCTATTGCCTGATGACCGTTGTGTTGCGCCCCCTCGATAGACCCCTATGGCGTTGGTTAGGTAAAGCGTCCTTGACATATGGCGAATGTCAAGGTACCTTTACCTGGTGCGGAATCGAGTTCGGGAGCAGCGGGCCGAGCGGGGATTGTCTCAGGCTGAGCTGGCCGCGGCGCTGGGCGTCTCGCGCCAGACGGTGATCTCGATCGAGGGCGGTCGCTACGCGCCTTCGCTACCGCTGGCGTTTCGGATCGCGCGCATCTTTGCCATGCCTGTAGAGCAACTGTTCGATCCAGAAGAGGAGGAGGTGAGCGGATGCGCCGTGGGCCATGATCACGGGCGCAATCGAGATGTCGATCTCGTCGACGAGGCCGGCGGCCAGGTACTGGTTGACCAATGACGCGCCGCCGGCAAGCCAGATGTCCTGCCCGTGGGCGGCGTCTTTGGCCCGCGCGAGCGCCGGCTCGATCCCGTCTGTCACGAAGTGGAACGTGGTGCCGCCCTTCATCTCGAGCGGCTCGCGCGCGTGGTGGGTGAGCACGAACACCGGATGGTGGTAGGGCGGGTCCTCGCCCCACCAGCCTGGCCACGGATCGTCGCCCCACGGTCCGGTGCCGCCGAACATGTTGCGTCCCATGATCGTGGCGGCGATGTTTGCGCGGCGTTCCTCGACTACCGGGGAGCTGACGTTGGTCTCGCCACCCTGCTCGCCGTGCATCTCGCGGAACTCCTTGAGCGGAAAGAACCACTCGTGCAGCTCCATCCCGCCGACTCCGAGCGGGTTCTCCTCGCTCTGGTCAGGACCCGCGACATAGCCGTCCAGCGACATCGTGATGGTCAGTCTGAGCTTGCTCACCTCAACTCCTCTCTGGCCCTCGAACGACTACAAGATAAGACCGCTGGACGGGGCTGCCCGCCTTCGAGCAGCCACGCGGGAATAGACACGCGCGCCGGCGCGGTAGTCGCACGGCTGGAGGGCCGTGCGAAAACCCCGGCCCTCCACCGTCGTCTCATCCCAGCTCAGATGCTGCTTGCCTGGCCTGCGGAGCTGAACTCCGGCTTGACCTGGGCGAGGCGGATGCTGTTGCCGGATGGATCGTGAAAACCCGAATCCGTGCCGTAGGGATACTCCGTTGGCTCCTCGTAGAACTGGACGCCGCGCGCCTTCAGCGCCTCGTAGTCGGCGTGGATGTCGTTGGTGGACAGAAACAGGCTGCCGGCCTTTCCCTTGGCCACCAGTGCCTTGAGCTGAGCGGCCGTCTCCTCATCGAAGATCGGAGGCGGTGGCACGAGCAGCAGCGCGACCGCTATGCCGGGCTGGGCGGGTGGGCCGACGGTAAGGAAGCGGAACCCGCCGAGCTCGGGGATCACCGCGTCCTGGCGCACCTCCCAGCCCAGCTTCGTTGTGTAGAACTCCTTGGCTACGTCTTGGTTGTGAACCCAAATCTGGGTCATCGCGAGTGAGATCATGGAGCGGAGGCTAGCCCTCGCCGGCTGCGCTGTCTTCTCGATTTGTGCGGTTCCGGCGCCGCGCGTACTCCTGGATCAGGCAGCTAGGAACTATCGCCCAGGTAGCGGCCGGCGGGTTGGACGCCCGATATTGGGTTGGAGTTCGGCCGTAGATGCGCTTGAAGGATGTCGTGAAGGAGCCGACGCTCGCGAGCCCCACCTCGAAGCACACCTCAGCGACGCTGTGGTCAGTGTTGCGCAGTAGCGCCGCCGCCCGTTCAAGTCGGCGGGTCAGCAGGTAAGCGCCCGGGGATTCACCGAAGGCCAGCGTGAACGACCGGCTGAAATGCGCCCTCGAGAGGCCGGCGGCGCTCGCCATGGACCCCACGTCGATCGGGTCGGCATAGCGCGTATCCGCCAAGTCGCGAGCGCGCAGCAAGTGGCGCTCAGGTTCGGGATGGGTCATCGATAGCAACGGGGACATTTGCGGAGTTCGAGACACATCTGGGGACACGGCTTTTGACGCGCCACGGGCCTTGCGTAGAGCGGCCCGTCTTCGGTCGGCCAGTCGCAACAGCCGTAAACAACCGGCCGCTGAGCGAGCTTCGCAGCCGCTTCGCGGCAGTCAGCGAGCGAGTCCCGCGTCCGCCGAGATCTCGTGCGCGGAGGCCGAGCGAGGCCGGCTACGCGGCATTGTTCTTGATGAAGTGGTCATGGATTGCTTCGGTCAGCTCGGTGTTCTCGATGACCAGCTTGTGGGTCGTCACGCCGAGCTGGTGTAGGTGCTCGACCTGCTTGTCCTGGATGTTGCCTTGCGCGTTCTGGGCGACGAGAATCGCGATCATCGCGAGCCACTGCATGATGCCGCCGACGGCTAGCAGCATGAGGTTGAACGGGTAGTGGTCGCCCGCGACGGTGACCCCGAGCCCGGCCATCCAGACGGCGAAGCCGATGATGCTGGCATAGAACATCCACATCGAGCCGACCGTCGTCGCGATGATGTTCGCGACCTTGTCGTTGAGACCGGTACGTGCCGTGGCCAGCTGGGGTGGCTTCGGATGCCTGACTGTCTTTCGATGCTGACGCGGCTGGGGCATCAGGTTTTCTTCGCGGCCGCGATGACGGGTCCTGCCATCGCAGGAGGTCGCTGGTTCGAGCTCGGCACCGCCCACTCAACATAGGCCCGTAAAACACACCGCTTGTCAGTGGGCCATAGGGGCGTAGAGGACAATGGTTCCCGAGCCGTCGTCGCCTCGTTGTCTTGTCGCTCGCAATTCACCGCCACCACTCAAGTGCGCTCATATGACTCGCTCGTTGCCGCCGTCGATAGGGACTTGTGCGCCGGTTGTCTTGGCGAAGACGGGCCCGCACATCGTGGCGGCGAGCTCGGCGACGTCTTTGCTCGCGACTTCCACCCGGAGCACATTCCGGGTTCTATATTCCTGCGGTGTAACGCCGTAGTGCGCAGCCCGTGCACTGATGACCTCGTCGGTCCAGATTCCTGTATCGAACACCGCGTCGGGGTGAATGACGTTTACTCTGATGCCGTTTGCGCCCCATTCAAGCGCGGCGACGCGCGCCAATTGGGTGAGCGCAGCCTTTGATGAGGAGTAGGCTGCCGCACCGGGTCCTGGGGCGGGAACATTCTTCGATGCAACCACGACGACCCGCCCGCCGTTTGGAGCGAGTTCGAGGAACGGGTGCGCCGTGCGCATCAGCAGGAGGTTCGCGTCCGCGTTGACCGCGAAGGTGCGCTGCCAGTCGGCCAGCTCGAGTGTTGCCACGCTACGACTCTGGGGGAAGATGCCGGCGCACAGAACGAGCATGTCGAGACCGCCGAACGACCGTGCGCACTCCTCGAACGCAGCAGCGACCGCTTGTTCCTCCGTGACGTCGCAAACGGCTCCGCGGTATGCCGGCGTGTCACGCGATGCAGTCACATCTGGGTCGATGTCGAGCCCGCAGACGCAAGCTCCGCGTGCGAGGAAGGCATCGACACAGGCGGCTCCGATGCCGGATGCGGCACCGGTGACGATGACTATTTCGCCCGCGAATTCGCTTGGTTTCGGGCGGCGTTTCAGTTTCGCTTGCTCGAGCGACCAGTACTCGACGTCGAAGATGTCCGCTGCAGGAAGCGCCTGCCATCGCTCGAGTGCGCTCGCGCGGAGAATCAGATTGATCGTGCGTCTGTAGATCTCGGCCGCATCGATTGCATCGGAGACGCTGCGACCGGCCGTGCAGAGCCCCAGCTCCCGATCGAGCACGACGCGCGGCGCGGAGTCGAGCATTTGAAGCTCTTCACCGGCTGCGCGTCGACCCTCGTGCGCTTCGAAATAGTCTCGATAGGCTGCCGCGTAGCTGTCGACGTCGCGACCCAGCAGTGGCAGGCGCTTCGTCCGGATCGCGTGATCGGGCGTCGCAGGCCCGGACTGCGAGAGCTCCGCGACGTCGGCGCGGCGTGCGAATGAGAGGCACACCGGATCGGCGTCGTGATGAAGGACCATCGGGACCGTGGCGGCGTGTGAGATCTGCGCTCGCAGCTCCGCCAGCCTCAGGCCGAGTTGCGCTTCTGGGCCCGGTGGAATCGGAGCTGGGATCTCGTATGCGCCATTGGCGGACAGGTACTCCTCCGCGCGTGTGACGAGGGCGATCGTCCGCTCGTAGGACTCGCGGGCACTCGCTCCGAAGGACACGAGGCCGTGGTGAAGCAGGACGAGCCCGATGGTGTTGCCACTCAACTCACTCGCAACCAGCCGAGCACAGAGGTGGCCGAGCGCGTGACCCGGCTTTACATATGGAACGACGATCACCAGATCGCCGTAAGCTCGACGAACGTGCTTCTCCCCGGACGGCGTGTTGGTGAGCGCCAAGACGGCCTCGGCGTGGGTGTGGTCGACGTAGCGGTGGGGGAGGATCGCGTGGAGAAGCGCTTCGACCGAGGCCGCCGGCGCGTCTGGATCCAGCGCAGCCAGGCGGAGCGCTCGCGCCATGTCGCTGTCGGACAACTCCGCGAGCTTGGCGATTGCGATCAGCTGCTTGAGCCGCAGCGCGGTGAAGCCGTGGACTTCGATCGTGCCGAGGTCGTAGCCGCTGCCTTTGACGCAGAGGACCTCGGCGTCGGCGTCGGCGTCTTGGAGGCCGCGCCGGCGCAGCTTCACGGACGTGTTGCCGCCGCCGGATAGAACGAGCGCGCTGTCGCTGCCGAGGAGCCGCGATGAGTAGACGCGCTGGCCGATCTCGTCTTCGAACCGCGCCGCCTCCGCGTCGTCCCAGCGACTCTGCATCAGGCCTCGAGTTGCGCGCAGATGGCGGCCAGGAAGCGCGCTGCCTCCGCGCCGTCGAGCGTGCGGTGGTCGACAGTCAGGGTCAGATCCAGCTGCGTGATCGCGATGATGCCCTGATCAGTGACGGCTGGTCGTTCGACGACTCGGCCGACCGCCAGAATTGCCGTCTGGTCCGGGTCGACGATCGCCTGGAATCGGTCGATCCCGAACATCCCAAGGTTGCTGAGGGTCACAGCCGCCGGCCCGCTGAACACTCCGGCGCGCCGTCCGACACGTCCTTGCTCGACGGCGCGACGCGTCGTTTCTGCCAGCTCTTCGAGACTGAGGCGGTGCGGCTCCGGGATCGTCGCGACGATCAGTGTGTCCTCGGAGGCGATCGCAAGCCCAACGTTGGCGTGCGGGATCTGCCTGAAACGCGGCCCCTCTTCGAGCCAGATCCGGTTGACGCGCGGAGACTGCTCGAGCACAACCGCGATTTCCCGGAGCAGCAGGTGGGTGAGCGTGAGACGGTCTGTCTGTGCGACGCGCAGGAGGGCCTGGCGCGCATCGATCGTCTTCGCGACTGAGAACTGAGGCACATGTGTGGCACGGATCAGGCGTTGTGCGATCGCCTGCCGCGCCCCGGGCACCGAATCACCCTGGGACCCGTCCGTTTGACTTTCGGCCTCGCCGATCGCGCCGAGCACATCGCGGCGTTCGACGCGTCCGCCGGGCCCGCTGCCACGAACCTGAGCAAGGTCGACCCCGTGCTCGCGCGCCAGCGTGCGGGCAACCGGGGTGGCCAACACGCGACCGGTGCGTTCGCGGTGCCCGGTCGCTTCGCCCGGGTCCATCGCAGTCTCCGTCTTCGAGTCTGGCGCTGTGCGCGGCGATCCTGTCGTGTCCGATCGCGCCGCTGACGCTTCGAGTTCGGGGATCTGCTCGCCGGGCTCGCCCATCCACGCGAGGACTGTGCCCACCTCGATCCTTTGGTTGGGCTCGCAGAGGACTCGCAAGAGGGTTCCGGACACTGTCGCTTCGACTTCGTGCGTCGCCTTGTCGGACTCGGCCTCGAACAGCGGCTCGCCCTCGGTGACCTTTTCGCCCTCAGCCTTGAGCCAGGCGATGAGTCGGAGCTCGTCGCTGGTTTGAGCGAGCGCCGGCATGCGAACCGGGCTTGCCATGGCTAGCCGAGCATCTCTTTGACGGTCGCCACGATCGTTTCTACCTGGGGCACGATCGCTTGTTCGAGCACCGGGGCGGCCGGGGCGGGGACGTCGCGGGTCGCGATGCGCTTGATCGGGGCCTCCAGGTAGGCAAGGCAGTCGTCGGCGACGCGTGCAGCGACCTCGGCCCCCCATCCGCCGGTCAAGGTGTCCTCATGGACGATCACGAGCCGGCCGGTTTTCTGCACCGAACCAAAGATCGCTTGCTCGTCCAGGGGGTTCAGCGTAAGGGGGTCGATGACCTCACACTCAATGCCCTCGCTCGCCAGTTGATCTGCGGCGGCGAGCGCCCGGTAGAGCGACACGTGTGTGGCCACTAGCGTCACGTCGATGCCGGACCGCTTGATAATGGCCTTGCCGATAGGCACGGTGTAGTCGTCTGTCGGCACCTCGGCCGTGAGGTCGAAACCGCCGGCGGCCTCCCGGCCCTTGCTGCCGTAAAGCAGCTTGTGCTCGAACACGAGTACCGGATTGTCGTCGCGGATCGCGCTCTTGAGAATGCCTTTTGCGTGGTAGGCGTCGGAGGGCGCGACGACCTTGAGGCCGGGGACGTGTACGAAGTAGCTCTCCGGGCATTGGCCGTGCTGTGCTCCCCGCAGCGTGGTCCCCACGGGCGCGCGCATGACCATGGGCACCGAGAGCTTGCCGCCCGACATGTAGCGGAGCTTGGCGGCCTGGTTGACGAGCTCATCCATGCACTCAAACAGGAAATCCGCGTACTGCATGTCGGCCACCGGCCGCATCCCCAGCACCGCGGCCCCCACCGCCGCCCCGGCAATTGCCTTCTCGCTGATTGGGGTGTCAATGATCCGTTCGTGGCCGAATTCTTCGACAAGTCCCAGGTAGACGCCGAACGCACCGCCGAAGCCGCCCTCGACGCCTACGTCCTCACCGAGCAGGAAAACGTCCTCATCGCGTCGCATTTCCTCGGCGATCGCTTCGCGCAACGCCTCGGCGATCGTCAGTCGACGTGTCTCGACCGTGGTCTCAGGCATAGACCCCGTCCAGTGCCTCGTGTGGCTCGGGCAAGGGAGAGCTCCGCGCGAATTCGACTGCATCGTCGAGCTCTGCTCTGACGCCGGCCTCGAGCTGCTCGATTGCCTCTTGTTCGAGGCGTGCGCCGTGCACCAGCAGCGGATCGCGTGCGGCCCACTCCGCCTCTTCGTCATCCGTGCGGTAATCGCATGCGTCGCTACGGCTGTGGCCGGTGAAGCGATACGTCTTGCACTCGATCAACGTCGGCCCGGCGCCGGTCCGCGCGGAAGCCACGGCCTCGGCGGTCGCCGCGCGCACCGCCAGCACGTCCATCCCGTCGACGATTCGCGCGGGCACGCCGTAGGCCTTCGCGCGCTCGGCGACGTCGGGCACAAGTGAGACGCGGTGGTAAGGAGTCGACGCCCCGTAGAGGTTGTTCTCGCATACGAGCACGATCGGCAGCCGCTCGACTGCGGCGAAGTTGAGTCCTTCGTGAAAGGCTCCTTCGTTGGTCGCTCCCTCGCCGAAGAAGCAGGCCGCGACCTGATCGCTCTTGCGCAGCTTCATCGCGAGGCCGAGTCCCGTCACGACCGTGTTGCCGCCGCCGACGATCGCGATCGCGGGCAACATGCCAACCGATGGATCTCCGAGGTGCATGGAGCCACCCTTGCCGGCGCAGCATCCGGTGCGCTTGCCGTAGAGCTCGGCCATCGCGGCACGAGCGCTCACCCCTTTCGCCAGTGCGTGACCGTGCGGCCTGTGCGTCGAGGTAATCCAGTCGTCAGGCCGGAGGACGTCGCAAACACCGACCGCGACTGCCTCCTGGCCATGGTATTGGTGCAGGGTGCCGGGGATCTCGCCTTCGAGAAACAGGCGATACACGCGCTCCTCGAAGCGCCGAATGAGCAGCATGCCGCGGTAGAGAGCTTCGACCCAAGCGGCAGTGTCGGCCTGTGCCGAGGCGCCGCCGGGCAGATCGGCTTCCGCCCTCTTTGACGGCGTCATCGCCGTCGCGACGTGATCAGATGCTCACTCATTGAACAGATGGTCGCAGAGATGCGCGGGCGACGTCGAGTAGATGGAGCCGTTGCTCAACCTAGGACTGATCGCTGCTAGCGAGCACCTGTCGGGCCGTTCGCAGGCTCGTGACGAGGACGTCGGCGATGCCTGTGCGCAGCGCGCCGAGAACGGCGCGGACTTTGTCCGGCTCGCTAGTCACGGCTATCACGCCTGGTATCGCCCGCAAATCGTCGGCGCTCAGCCCGACCACGCGGCTCCCGACACTGTCAGCGACGGGCGCGCCCTGGGCGTCGAAGAAGTACCCGAGGATGTCACCCACCGCACCTTCTTTGCGCATGCGCGCCATGTCGTTCGTCGAAAAGCAGCCCATCCGCACGACCGCACTTTCATCTTCGGCATCGCCGATACCGACAATTGCCGTCTCGGCCGCTCTCGCGCGCGCGAGCGTTTCGCGGACATCGGCGTGCTGCAGGAAGGCCGCGCGGCTCGCCATGTCCTCGGCGTAAGCGGGGGCGAAGAGGATCTCCGCGCTACCGTGAAAGCGCTCCGCGAGGCGTCGGCAGATGTCGCCCGGATTCACGCTCGCGCCGACTTGGGGCGACCCGCCGATTGCGCTGACGAATGTGCAGGGACGCTCGGGTGGACTGGTCAGCTGTTCCGGAATGGCGCCGACGTTACGTCCCATGCCGATCGCTACGACGCCCTGCGCGGGTAGGGTGCGCGCCAGAAATTCGGCCGCTGCGCGCGCTGTCAGCGTCCGTTGGATGTCCTCGGAACGCTGGTCGGCTACGAGGATCGCCCGCGAGAGGTGAAATCGCGCGGCGAGTTCTGACTCGAGCGCCATGTTTAGCGCAGGATGCGTGCGAATCGCGATCTCGACGATGCCCTCAGCACGAGCCTTGTGCAGCAGCCGCGCAATCTTGGGACGGGAAAGCCCAAGTGTGGTCGCGATCTCGGCCTGCGTGGCGTCCTCGAGGTAGTAAAGGGACGCCACGCGCGTCAGCAGCTCGATCTCCTGGGTATTCCGCCGAAGGCTCTCCGGATAGGGGATCTCAATACCTCTGTTTCGGCGAACCGGCGCTCGAGCCATGACGGTGTGGCGTCACGCTGCGCGCCCGCTCCCGCCGTAGAGGCGAATCAGCTCGCGCACGATGTCCACGACGCTCCGCGTTCCTGCGGCGAGCAGGTCGCGCGGACCATGCGAGCCAACCAGGTCGTGTGGACTCTCGTTGTGGCCCACAGAGGTGGCTGCGGCCGACAGTGCCTCGAGATGCGCGCGCTTGAGCACGGTCCCAATGTTGAACTTCGCAACCCCGCGGGCGATGGCGCCGGGGACCGCACCTGCGGGAAACGCGGTGCCGCCGTGGACGACGAGCGGCACATCGACGCGATCTCCGATCGCCGCGAGACGATCGAGATCGACCGCGGCTACGCGACCCTCGAGCGTGTGGACGTTGCCGAACGAAACGCCGAGGCAATCGACACCCGTGGCGGCCATGAACTCGGCAGCCTGGTCGGGATCGGTGAGAACGGCATCAGAGGTGTCGATGTCGCCGTCAGCATCCCCGGCCGGCAATTTGCCGACCTCGCCTTCGACGGCAACGCCACGTTCATGGGCCCGCTGGACGAGTCTGACGGTCACGTCGACGTCGTCGGTGCAGAGCATCACTGCGTTGAACCCTGCGTCGATCCCGCGCAGCGCGTGCTCGAGCTGCTGAGCCTCGTTGAGCAGGAGCGACACGGGAACGCGCGCCCGCGCCGCGGCGTGGCTGCCGATGCATCCGAGCGTCTCGATCCCGCCGTCCTCAAGCCATTCCTGCTCGAGCAGCAGACAGCCAAAGCCGAGAATTACGGGCGCGCGCTCTGCCTCCGCCGCCTCGACGACCGCCTCAAGCGAGTAGCTGTCCCAGGCCTCGAAGTAGCCGACCGCGTAGCCGCCCTCGCGCGCACGCTCGAGGATCTCGGTCATCGGTTCGAGCGCCATCAGGCCGCTGTCGCCGTTCGCATCTGTAGTGGCTGGGATGCGAGCAGGGCCTCGGCCTGCTCGCGGGTGAACACGCCACCCCAGGATCCGAGGGCGGTACATGCGGATGCGCCGGTCACGTTGGCAAAACGGACGGTGCGCTCGAGATCCCAACGCTCGCGTATCCCCACGATGAGCCCCGCGGCAAAGGCGTCGCCGGCGCCTGACGGCTCGACAGTGTTCACCTGCGGCGCCGCAATCTCGAATTCGCGCTCGGTGCTGCGGACGTATGTCCCACGATCGCCGAGCTTGATCAGGACACGTTGAGCTCCGTGTTGGATCAGGCAGTCCGTCTGGCGGCGAGGATCCGCCTCGCCCGTGAGCGTTCGCGCCTCGTCGATGTTCGGCACGAAGTAGTCGGCGAGCGCCAGCAGTCCACCGATGTCCGCCAGCGACAGTGCGCTGCCCGCGGCGAGCGCGACGTCGAGGATCACGGTCGCGCCGCGAGCGCGGGCCCGTATTAGTCGAGCAGCCAACTCATCCTCGCGCAGTGCGGGCAGCATCAGGTACCCGCCGACATACACCACCTCGGCGGCATCGAGCGCCGCATCATCTATATCACTGGCCCTCAGTGCGGCGTTCGCTCCAAATGTGTGGAGGTAGCGGCGATCGTCATCGACGACGGGAAGGATCACGGTCTTCGATGTGCCAAACCCGGGGGTCGGGAGGACGCCCGTGATGTCGACTCCATGCGACTGGAGATCCTGCGTCACGAACTCGCCCAGCATGTCCGCGCCGACGCGTCCACACACGGCAGCAGAGGTACCTAGCGTGCCGAGCGCGAGCGCTACGTTCGCTGCGCACCCACCGGGCTGGATCAGAAAATCATCCGTTGCCACGAGCTCGCCCGCGGCGGGCAATCGCTCCAGTGGCGGAACGAAGATGTCGGCAACGAGGACGCCGATGCAAAGAACCGGAGGCCGGTTCACGCGTCCGCCGAAATCGTCGTCCGCTGGATGCGTGGATCGGTGAAAACGTCGAGATCGTCCCGGCTCTGCGTCGAGAACTCCGAAACCACGGCGCCGTCGTCGCCGGCCTGAAACCAGTGCAGAGTGTCGGGCTCGATCGTGTACTGCGTCCCTGGTGTGAGCACAACTTCGTGCCACACCGTGAAGGCGCCATCGGCTGGGACGCGCGCGGCCGGCTGCGGCGTAGGTTCTCCCTGCGTATACAGGTAGACGGTGCCGGCGCGGCATCGGAAGGTTTCCACCTTGCCCGCGGTCCCGTCAAACGGCGGATGCCGATGTTCTGGGCATAGCTGGCGCGGGAACATCACCAGCTCCTTCGCGCAGACGCGCTCGGTGTTCACGTAGACCACGATCTCGAGCCCCGTCTCGTCAAGGCTAGAGAGGCCAAAGTCCGCAATCTCCATCGCCTCGAGCTCGGCCTGGGTCATTACAAGGCCCTCTCGTGCAAGAAAACCCGCGGCCCGCGCCCGCGCCGCGTCCAGCTCGGCGTTACTCAGCACGATGGACGCTATGCCTGTACCGAGGTCTCAGGCGACCGTGTTCCATTGCCGCGCCCACGTTATCATTTGCTCAGGCGGTGAGCAATTGATCGCGGCGTCGCATACAGCCTGAAAGCGCGCTGCCAGGGGGTTTGCGGCCCTTATTTCGTGCCCCGCCGTCAACGGTGAGCTCGTGGGTCCAGTGGGCCGTCTGTTTGGCCATGTGGGTTCTGCATCTTGTCGGCGAAGGTCACGAGCGACTCTGCGATGGCGCGGGTCTGCGCGCAGGGATTTATCTCGATGGATGGGACTTCGAGCAGTGTGGCGGTCGGGATCCTTGCGGCGATCGTCTCGGCGATCGCGAAGGGGTGGATGGGGTCGCCGCGCGTGGCGATGACGAGTGTGGGCGTCGTGATGTCGGTCCATTGCCGCCCGTCGGATAGTGGGAAGTCGGCGGGCATGCGCTGCAGGACCGCGACGCGCTCGTGCGCGAGGGGGCGGGCGAATTGGCGGCGCAGTGAGGTAGCTGCGCTCGGTGCTTGGGCGGCGATCGCCTGGTAGGCGGGATCGTCCTCGAGCGCCGCGAGGCCGGCTTGGGTGTCGCCGCGCTGAATCAGCGCGGCGACGGTTTCCATGATGCGGAGACCGTCTGGGTGGGGTGCGTCAAGCCAGGCGGGGCGTACAAGGATCAGGCCGGTGACGCGTTCGGGGTGGTCGGCAGCGAGGCGCGCGGCTACGCCCGCGCCCATCGAGACGCCGCCAACGAGCGCGCGCTCGACCTCCAGGTGGTCCATCAGGGCGAGCACATCGGCGGCGAACGTAGCGAAGGTGAGTGCCTCCGGGTCACCGAGCGGGGCCGTGTCGCCGTGAGCGCGGCATTCCAGGCAGACCAACCTGCGATGGTCGGGGTAAAGCCCGTCGGCCTGTGCGGCGTCGCCTCCGAGGCCGTGTTGGAACACGAACGGCTCTCCCACTCCTCGGTCGAGGTAGGAGAAGGTAATCCCCTCGCGGACGACGGTGCGCATGGTTACGAGGGCAAGATGCGGGCGAGCGCGGTCTGGATGAACGTCCGGCACCCCGGCACCTCGGCTTCGCTCAGGCCGTGCATGATCAGTGCGACGTCTGGCGCTGCGAAGTGCAGCAGCGATATGTAGAGGTCGTAATCGAGCGCACCGTGACCCGCCGCGACGATCGTTCCGTCGGCCGTGACGTCTTTGGCGTGGGCGAGGACGAGGTCGTCGCCGAGGAGGTCGAACGCGGCGTTGAGCGTGTCAGCCTGGCGGGCCAGATGCCCACCCGGGAACAGGTTCGCCGGGTCTATGACGACCTTCAGCTGCGGTGGCGAGCCGAGTTCGTCCAGGAGACGCCGCCCGGTCGCCGCGTCGTTGACGATGTTGTTGTGCTCGGGCTCGAAGCCGAGCGTGACGTCGTGCGTCTCGGCGGCGCCAACCGCAGCCTCGATGCTACCGCGCATGTCGCGCCACGCCTCGGGTTTCGCGTTGTCGGGATGCCAGCGCCACATGTCCTCGGCGCAGCGTGAGCCGGTGCATAGGGTCACCACGGAAGTGCCCATGTCGCGCGCGCCGGCAATCAGCGCGTGTAGTCGTCGGCGGCCGGTCGCCCGGACGGTCGCGTCGGGGTGAGCCATGTTGTAGGTGCCGGATACGGCGGCCATCTTCAGATCGCGACGTGCGACCTCGTCGCGGACTTGGGTGGCGAGCGCGAGTGGGATGTCGTCGGGCATCGACCTGCCGCCGGCGGTCAGCGCCATGTTGAACTGGATCGTCGTGAGGCCTGCCGCGACGACGGCGTCGAGTGTCTCGGGCAGGTCCGGTCGACTAAAGGTCTTGGCGAAGATCCCGACGTCCATCACACGACTCCGACGATCCCCGCGAGCTCGACCTCCTCGCCGGTGTCGAGCGAGCGCTGGATCGCGACGAGCGTTTGAACGACTGCGAGACCATCGCGCGCGTCGGCGCCGCGCTGGGGCGCGGCACCCCGCACGGTGTCGGCAAAGCCCTCGACCTGGCGGCGCCAGAAGTGCCCGTCGGCGCCGAGCGGCCGTCGGTACACGCCATCGGATTCGCTGAAGCACTCGACCTCGCTGGTCCTCATGTACCAGGGCTGGAAGGACCTGGCGATCACCGAGCCTCGCTCTCCATAGACATGGAAGCCCTCGAACCAGTCCATGCGCACCGACACCGTGAGGTCGAGGTGGCCGATACTGCCGTCGGCGAACCGCGTGCCGACGAACCACGAGAATGCGCCGAACTTCTCGACCAGCTGCGCGCGGAGGCTGACGATGTCGCCGCAGAGGAATCGTGCGGTGTCGACGAGGTGGCTGGCGTGGCCGAGGAGGTAATAGCTGCGTCGGTTGGCCTTGGGGTCTCCCGGTGGCCGCACCGCGACGGCGCTGGTGCGGATCAGTGGTTGGAGGGCATCAGTGATCGCGTAGCGGTGGGTCGAGTCGCAGTACCACGCGCGCATCGACAGGACCTCGCCGATCTCCTGCGCGATGAAGTCATGTGCGTAGGCGATTCCCTCGTCGAAGCGGCGCATCGTGCCGACCTGCAGCGTGAGCCCGGAGGCGGCGACCTGCGCGGCCAGCGACTCGCATTCCGCGACGTTTACGCCCATCGGCTTCTCGACGAGGACGTGCTTGCCGGCGGCGATGGCCTTGGAGGCCATCGCAACGTGGAGCTGATCCGCGACCGCGACGATGACCGCGTCGACGTTGGGATCGGCCAGCATCTGGTCGTAGTCGGTAAAGGTCGCGCACGGTTGGTGCTCGGCGGCAACGGCCTGCAGGAGATCCTCGGCCGCATCACATATCGCGTACAGCGTCGCGTTGCGGGATTTGCGGCAGGCCTCAAGATGGGCGGCTTGTGAGATCGCACCGGCGCCGAGCACGCCAATCCGAAGGTTTGGTAGGGCCACGTCACTCATCGTCGTCCCTTCGATTCCCGTTTCGAGGGTCGCGCGCGTTTATTTTCGTTACGCACCCTAACCGCCCTCCCCGCATGGAAGCGATCGGGCAGCCGCCGCGGGCCGATGGTCACCGGCTCGGGATCGTGGCCGAGCTACTGGCAGCGCAAATAGACGCGAGAGCCGGTGTTCGGCACGCGAGGCGCCGTAAGCCGTCGCGAGGCGCCGCCCCCGCTAGGACGCGACTAGCTGACTGCTCGTTCTCCAGTCGAGCTCGGCGACAAGTCCGCCCGTGACCTGCACTCCGTGTTCTTGCTTTGCCCCGTCAACCCAGAGGGTGTAGCTACCTTCGGACAGCCTGTCGAAGACCGCAGTGAATGCAGGGTTGGCTTCGGGACCGCGTTCGAGGACGTCCTTGTGGCTACGGTCGCGGTCCTGGCCGTCGCGGCTGATCTCGATCTCGCTGCCGTGCAACGACGCGTCGGTGTAGACGATGAGCGCTCCCAAGTCATCACCGATGTCGAGCACCACGGACTCTGGGTGTGGACGGTCGGAGTATCGCTGGTGGGTGTGGTTGTCGCCGTGATGGGTGTGTTCGTGCTCGTGCATTGGGTGATCGTGGTCGAGGCTGGGTCAGCTCGACGGCGTGTCGTAGCCGTCGTAGGGAAGTCCCACATAGGGGAACGTCGGCAGGTATCGGCTCGGAGCTGGTGTCAACCCCTGCGTGATCAAAGAGGCGGCCGCGTCGGGCTTGTAGCTGCTGTCGATGAGCGGGTAGGTGACCCCCGCGATCGCGCGCAGCTCGATCGTGACGACATCGTCGGCGACCCGTCGCCCGTTCGGGAAGCCCGCAGGGTCGCCGCCAATGAGACCGAGCGGGTTGGGAGTCGAGGCGGGCGGTATCGCGACGTTGAGGCGCAACATGTCGGCGAGCACCGTGCCCGTGTTGTTCTGGAAGCCGGGGACGATCCCCGGTGGGATCCCGGTCAGGAGTATCGCCACCAGATCGGCGCGAGGCGCGCTCAACGCTGCGAGGTTCGGGAACACGCCCGGGTAGAGCACGGGAAGCAACTGCCCCAACTCGGGATGCTGCACGCCGCTCGCGTAGGTGGCGTCGTTGACCGGCTGGCTGGCGTTCCAGAGATCCTTCTGGCCCAGCGGCACCAGCACCTCATTGAACAGCGGGTTCCCGAGACGCGAGACCTGGACCCACGGACCAGCTTCTGAGAGCTCGTCGTTGGCGCAGTCCGCGATGCGCACCTTTCGGCGGCTCGCGCCACCCCAGATGCCGAGCACGGACTCCGAGCTCATCGCATTGGCGTGGCCGGACCAGTGGTTGGTCTTGGTCAGCGCACTGATCGGCACCTGTATCGCGATCGTGTGTATGTTGAGCGCCTTCGTCGCATCGACGCCCGGAGCAGCCGCTGTCGGGATCAGGTGGAGGTTCTGGAATGGCCGCAAGTCGCCCAGGTCGAAGATCGATCCGAGATCGACGAAGAAGGGGTCGTTGCGCTGCCCGGCGAATACGACCTCGCCCGAGCTCAGCGTGTGGACGGCAGCGTCGGCGAGCGCCCCGTAGTTGGGCGTCGAGCGCGGCCCGATGTTGCATGGCGGGCAGGCGAGACACTCTGCGAGGACACACGTCTCATCGCAGTCGACCCTGGTGACCGTGAAGAGTTGGCGCTTGTTCCAGTTGGGATCGGTGAGCGAGGAGATCGGACCGGTGTTGTAGAGGAACGTGTTCGGGTTGCCGATCTCGGTCTTGAATTCGAACTGGTAGACGATGTCGGGAAGCGCGTCGCCGTCGTTGTCGATGTAGATCGAATACAGCACGTCATCGCCAAACTCGAAGAAGTTAGGGCCTCCCGGCGGGGCCTGTAGCGGGACGTAGTTGGTGATGATCGTCACGGTGTCCGGTCGGTCGGGGCTGACGAACGCGTACGTGTCAGCGTTGTCGGCGACCGGGTCCTTGCTGATCTCGGGGGCTTCGCGATGCGATGACATTGATGTCTCCTTGGCCTTTGCGCCGGTCGCTCAGCGACTTGCGTCGACGAGCCGCTTGACGAGGACTGGATCCCGATAGGTGGTTTCGCGCATGCCGGACACGACCGTCACCTCATTGCGCTCGGCATTGCGGATGTAGGCCATCACGGTCTCCCGAGGCGGCGGACCTGACGGTTTGGTGATGACCCGAGCCGGTTCCGTGCTGGTCCCTCCACTGAGTGCGGCGGCGGCCAGCCTGGGCCCGGCGGCGACCGCGACGGCACCGGCAGCTCCCGCAGAACTCTGCAGGAAGACCCGACGGTTGAGTGCGGACGCGCCGGCTGCTGGAGGCGCAATGCCCGCCGGCGCGAGCTGGTGGCGCGTAGGGGTCGAGGCCTTGAGAAACGAGCGTCTCGTGCTGTCCGACATTTTCGGCTCCTCCTCTGATCCGTTTCCGTGCGCCGAAACGTAACAACGCCAAGTCCCCCAAAACACAACTGCGACGGCCTTGCATTTGGGCGGTTGCCCAGCCGTTGCGGCACCTGAGCACCGAGGAGAACATGGGTCACCAACACGCCGCGCTTCTATCGGTCGTGCCGCGAACTCGCGCCTCGCGAGTGGCGCAAGACGGCAATTACGGCAGCGTCGCGCCAGCCAACCAGAACGAGCGACCGTGACTAGCGCGCCGCACGTACCACGGCTCGCCGCCGAAACCATTGACGACGCCATAGAAGCGCTTCGCGCACGCGGACTGCGCCTATCGGCCACCCGCCAACTCGTGCTGGATACCCTCTTTGCCGCCTCCAGACCACTCTCGGCCGAACAGATCGCACTCCGGCTCGACCTCGTCGCGACCTCCGTGTACCGAAATCTCGAGATCCTCGAGCGTCACGGGCTGCTGCACCACGTTCACCTAGGACACGGCCCCGGGCTCTACGCTCTCGCCGTCCACGGACCGCGGGAATACATCTACTGCCCGGACTGCTGCACCGCCAAGTCCGTCCGCCCTGAGCTCCTTGATCCTGTCCGCTCCCACATCAAACGCCGCTTTGGCTACGAAGTGAGCTTCGCCCACTTCGCCCTCGTCGGCACATGCCAGGCATGCGCGGCAAAGCACGTACGCGAGGCGACCTTTGACCGATGGAGCCGAGGTGCCTCCGGCGAGCACCACCGCCATCAACAGTCGCTGGTGACGCTCGCTGCCGCGGTGCAGGGTCCCCAGCCCTTCCACCCGCAGACCGCGGCGTGACTCTTTGCAAGCATGCGGTCCCTGTCAGAGCGTGGCTGGCCTCAGTGGGAAAGGCCTGCAAGCGGGATAGCTGGCCGGCCGAGCTCTGACATCCTGGCCGTGGCGGCCTTCAGACACCGCGCCCGCTGTGAGAGACAGCGTGCGAAACCGCGCCCTGAAACCGCGCCCTAGTAACCGGGCGCGGGAATAAAGAAGGACTGTCCCTGGCGGACGTTGTGCTTCTTGTGGCGATGCGCAAACGCCACGACGATCACGTTGTCCTTGATCGCCCGGATGAGCGTCCCGTCGCAGAGATCCTCAGTCTCCCAGACGGTTCCGCTCACCGACGCCGACCCGTAACGGCCGTTGGTCGTGTATTTGCCGTGCGCGTTTCCCCATAGATGCCGGACCACGGTGGTCGGCTTCTTCTTCGCCGCCGCATCACGAGCACTGCCACGCTGACGGTTTGGCGGTCGTGGACAGTCGGCGAAGCTGGAGCCGGCCAACGTCTCGACGGCAGTGCCGTCCTCCGACTGCGTGAAGACGAACTCACCGTCGTAGAACTCGCCGGTCTGCGAGCCTCCGTTTGGCAGCGCAATCGTCAGCGAAACCGTTCCCGACTGCGCATCGATCGTCGAACCCACGGGTATGTTCGTTGTCGAAGACACGGACGTAAACGTCGAGCTGCCTGGCAGCTTGATCGTCACCGACCCGCCGACGGGGCTAACGTCGGTCGAGTTCGCCAGCACGGGCGGAGCTGGCGCCGCCAGCTCCGATGGCGCGCCAGCGATGGTGTAGTGGATCGTCGCGGTTGTGGTTTGGCCGTCGGTGCTGGTCGCGGTCACCGTGTAGGCGAACGTGCCGGCGGTGCTCGTGTCGAGCGTGCCGGGGCTGGCGGCGGCGTTGGAGTCAAGGCAGCTTGCGATCCCCGGCCCGGTCGGGTCGGCGCAAGCGAACGAGGTCGTGACGTGCTGAGCAAGGTTGTAGGTCTGGTCGTCAGCCGGCGTGTTGATCGTTGCCGTTGGTGGGCCGGCGACGGTGTAGTGGATTGTCGCGGTCGTGGTTTGGCCGTCGGTGCTGGTCGCGGTCACGGTGTAGGCGAACGTCCCGGTGGTGGTCGTGTTGAGCGTGCCGGGACTTGCGCTTCCATTCGAATCGACACAGCTCGCGATCCCCGGCCCATCCGTCCCGTCAACGCAGGCGAAACTCGTCGCAACGTGCTGGCCAACGTTGTAGGTCTGATCGTCAGCCGGCGCGGTGATAGTCGCCGTCGGCGGCCCCGCAACGGTGTAGTGGATCGTCGCGGTTGTGGCTTGGCCGTCGGTGCTGGTCGCGGTCACCGNNCACGACAGGTCGCGATCCCCGGCCCGGTCGGGTCCGCGCAAGCAAACGTTGCCGGCGCGTGCTCGCCAAGCGCATAGGTCGTCCCATCAGCCGGAGCGGTGATCGTCGCCGTTGGTGGTCCGTAGACGGTGTAGTGGATTGTGGCGGTTGTGGCTTGGCCGTCGGTGCTGGTCGCGGTCACCGAGTAGGCGAAGGTGCCCGTAGCACTCGTATCGAGCACGCCCGGACTCGCGCTCCCGTTGGAGTCGAGGCAGGTAGCGATCCCGGGGCCGGTCGGGTCTGCGCAAGCAAACGCTGTCGTCGCATGCTGGCCAAGGTTGTAGGTCGCCCCGTCAGCCGGCGCGGTGATAGTCGCCGTCGGCGGCCCTGCAACCTTGTAGTGGATCGTCGCGGTCCCGGTCTGGCCGTCGGTGCTGGTCGCCGTCACCGAGTAGGCGAAGGTGCCCGTAGCACTCGTATCGAGCACGCCCGGACTCGCGCTCCCGTTGGAGTCGACACAGGTCGCGATCCCCGGCCCGTTCGTCGCATCCGCACACGTAAAGCCCGTCGGCACGTGCTCGCCAAGCGCATACGTCCGATCGTCGCCCGGCGCGTTGATCGTCGCCGTCGGCGGCCCCACAACCGTGTAGTGGATCGTCGCGGTCCCGGTCTGCCCATCCTTGCTCGTCGCGGTCGCGCTGTAAGCGAATGCGCCGGCAGTGCTCGTATCGAGCACGCCAGGACTCGCGCTCCCATTCGAATCGACACAGGTCGCGATCCCCGGCCCATCCGTCCCGTCAACGCAGGCGAAACTGGTCGTAACGTGCTGGCCAAGGTTGTAGGTCTGATCGTCAGCTGGCGCGTTGATCGTCGCCGTCGGCGGCTCGGCGACCGTGTAGTGGATCGTCGCGGTCCCGGTCTGCCCATCAGTGCTGGTCGCGGTCACGCTGTAGGCGAACGTGCCCAAGGTGCTCGTGTCGAGCGTGCCCGGACTGGTGCTGTCGTTCGAGTCGACACAGGTAGCGATCCCCGGCCCATTCGTCGCCTCAGCGCAGGAGAAGCCCGTCGCGACGTGCTGGCCAAGCGCATACGTCTGAGCGTCAGCCGGCGAAGCGATCGTCGCCGACGGTGGCCCCACAACCGTGTAGTGGATCGTCGCGGTCGCGGTCTGCCCATCTTTGCTCGTCGCTGTAGCGCTGTAAGCGAACGTCCCGGCCGCGCTCGTGTCGAGCGTGCCGGGACTCCCGCTCCCGTTCGAGTCACGGCAGCTCGCGATCCCCGGCCCCGTCGCGGACTCCTGGCAGGAGAAGGTCGTCCCGACTTGCTGACCGAGGTTGTAGGTCTGGTCGCCGGCCGGCGACTTGATCGCTGCCGTCGGCGGGTCAGCGACCGTGTAGTTGATCGTCGCGGTCCCAATCTGCCCGTCCTTGCCGGTCGCGGTCACCGTGTAGGCGAACGTGCCCGTAGCACTCGTGTCGAGTGTGCCGGGGCTGGTGCTCTCGTTGGAGTCAAGGCAGCTCGCGATCCCCGGCCCATTCGTCGCGTCAGCACAGGCGAAACTCGTCGTCACGTGCTGGCCAGGCGCATAGGTCTGATCGTCAGCCGGCGAATTGATCACCGCCGAGGGCGGTCCCACAACCGTGTAGTGGATTGTCGCCATCCCGGTTTGGCCGTCGATGCTGGTCGCGGTCACGGTGTAAGGGAACGTGCCAGCAGTACTCGTGTCGAGCACGCCCGGACTCGAGCTCCCGTTCGAGTCACGGCAGCTCGCGATCCCCGGCCCACTTGCCGCGTCAACGCAGCCGAAGCTCGTCGTGGCGTGCTCGCCAAGGTTGTAGGTCTGATCGTCAGCCGGCGAATTGATCACCGCCGTTGGCGGCGCTGACACCGTGACCTCAGCGATCACAACGGCGCCGGCTCCGCTCGGGGACCAATCCTCGCCGCAGTAGTACTCCTGTTCGTATTCGGCCCAGATGTCGTACGTGCCCGGAGCCGTGGGCGCACCTCCCAAGTCCACGGTGCCGGACCCGCTCTGCGTCGTGCCGTCGTCGATGACGTCGTTTTCAAGGCACGCGGCGGGCGCGGCGTGTCCGGCCAATCCGACGTCCAGAAAGTCGATGCAGGTAGGGCAGGAGCTATCGCCCGCGTCGGACCAGTTGGCGCTGATCGACACGTCGGCGCCCGGCGCAACCGTGAGCGTTGTGCCCGGGACGCCATTGAGCTCGATGTTGCTGACGGTGTCGGCCCCAACCGTGATCGGATCTGGCGGCGCCGCCTGCGTGACCTCGGAGAAGAGCAGTCCGACGATTGCAACCGCGGCGCCGAACGCGACCAGCGAAGCGACCGTGCGGCGACGCTTACGCAAAGCGATGTCCTGGGGCGCGACATGCCCTTTCCCGGCCGTCAGCAGCGCTGCCGACGCACGACAGTCGGCGTTCGTGGCAAACCGACTCCGAACCGGTGCTCATGCCCGCGAGCCGTTCGTCATCACTACCAAGGCTGGCCTACCACAGGGCACCGATGCCGCAGGCGGCATCTGGATCTCGCATCGACCGACGTTGGCGCGTGACTCATTTTGACCTTCGACCCGTCCTCACCCGACTCTTGGACCGTCGCGTGCGACAGCCTACCGATCATTGCCGCTCACTGACGGGGCGGGCGATAGCCTAGGGAGGTGAAAAAAGCACCACGTCAGGAGGTGAGAAAAGCGCAGCTCAGGATCTTTCGCGCTGCCCTAAGTCATACACAAAGAAGTTACAAATCGATTACCAGCACTGTAATGCAGTGCTTGCAAACTGATTACAACAAATACACACACCCTGTCCTCGCGCGGCACGACGCGACCGGTCTCGGCGTCGACGTGACCCGGTAGCGGGCGCGAATCGACCGGTCCGACTAGCATCGCGCCGGCGATGCGGCGACGCGCCTGGTTGAGACGGAAGCGGCTGCTCTTGGCTGCCGTGACCGTGGCAACGGTCGGGCTGGGAGTTCTCGCCTACGCGACCGACGTGCTTTACCCGCTCGAGGCTCAGTCGGTCGATGCTCGCTTCGCCGTCCGCGGGGCGCGGCCATCGCTCGTCAAGGACTTCGTCGTTGTCGCAGTCGGCGAGACCACGTTCGACTACTTCGGCAACCTTCACGCCAAGAACCCGAGCGTCCAATACCAGTGGCCGTTCCCGCGCCGCTACCACGCCATCGTGATCGATCACCTGCTCGCCGCCGGCGCCCGGCTGATCGCCTTCGACGTCCAGTTCACCGAGCCAACCGACCCCGCCGATGACAACGCCCTGATCGACGCGATCGCTCGCGCCCACAACATGGTGCTCGCGACGGACGCCGTTGCCGCGGGCGGCCAGACGGACGTGCTCGGTGGCAACGCCGTGCTCCGGCAGGCCGGCGCGCGCGCCGGCAACTCGACGGTGATCAACGACTCGGCAGGCGTGCTCCGCGACATGCGGCACTCCTACCAGGGGATCGACACGTTCGGCATTGCGATTGCCTCGAACGCAGCCGGCCACGAGATCAGCCCCGAGCTGTTCGGCGGCGCGGAGCGCCCGGTTCCGATCGACTACGCCGGGCCACCGGGCACCGTGGCCGCGATCCCCTACTGGCGGGTCTATGCCGACAAGTTCCCCGCCGCCGAGGTCAGGGGCAAGATCGTGATCGTTGGTGCCCAGGCCAGTCGACTCCAGGACATCCACTCCACTCCGACCTCCGGCTCGCAGGAGATGGATGGTCCCGAGGTTCAGGCCAACATTGCCGCGACCGCGCTCGCCGGCATCCCGCTGCGCGACGGACCTACCTGGCTGAACGTAGTCCTGATCGGGCTGTTTGGCTTGGTTGCGCCGCTGTCGAGCCTACGTATTCGCGTGTGGTACGCGTTGCTCGTGTCGCTCGCGCTCGCCGCGCTCTTCACGCTCGCAACGCAAATCGCGTTCGACGACGGCACGATCATCTCCTACACCTACCCGCTGCTCACGCTTGTGCTGGCGATCATTGCCACGCTCACCGTCGTGCTTCTGGGCGAAGCGTTCGAGCGCCAACATGCGCGTGACATCTTCGCCCGCTTCGTCCCGCCCGACGTTGTCGACGACGTACTCGCGCGCACCGACGATGACTTCCGGCTCGGCGGCGTGGAACGCGACTGCACGGTGTTGTTCACCGACCTTCGCGGGTTCACGAGCTTCTCGGAGTCCCAGCCCGCGGCGAAGGTGATCGAGGTGATCAACGTCTACCTGAACGAGATGACGGAGGCTGTCCTCGACGCTGGTGGCACCCTGATCTCCTACATCGGCGACGGTATCCTGGCGCTCTTCGGCGCGCCGATCGACCAGCCCGACCACGCCGATCGCGCGCTCGTCGCGGCCCGCGAGATGCTTGGCCCGCGGCTCACTCGCTTTAACGACTGGCTGCGCGAGCAGGGCTACGAGCGGGGTTTTCGCATGGGGATCGGCCTCAACAGCGGCACCGTCATGGTGGGCAATGTCGGCTCCGCGGAGCGCGTGGAATACACGGTGATCGGCGACCCCGTCAACACCGCGTCGCGGCTCGAGGGCCTGACCAAGGACACGCCGCACATGCTGTTCGTTGCCGAGACGACGCGCGAGTACATGCACGCCGTACCCGACGACCTGGTGTTCGTCAACGACCTGGAGATCCGCGGGCGCGTCGCGAAGATGGCGGTCTACACGCTTCCCAATACCGATGTGCCGCGCGCAACGGCGCGGCATCCGTCGGGCGACCCGTCGGGCGACCCGCCGGGCGCGTCGGATCGGTCTCCTACAGGCAGGATCGGGCGGTGGCGAGGGCGATGAACGCGGCGGCCGACGAACCGGCATGTCACACCACCCCCAGTCAGGGACTGGGGTGCTGGACTCAGCCGCGCACTCGTAGGTACAGTGCCGCAGGCGCCATGCGTCGCCCGCCAACTGACACATGCCCTGTGACTCTCGCGCGAACCACCACGGAACGAGCCGTGGACACTGACACCCGGACGGTGCCTAGGTGGCTCCACTAATCATGCGCTGGTCCGATGTTTTTCTGGTATTCGTGGTGTCGCATCTCGTTGGTGACTTCCTGTTCCAGACCGGTTGGCAGGCGCAGAACAAGTTCGGGGCGCTCGGCGGCGGAGGAAAGCCGTCGGCGCTGCTGGCACATGGGGCGAGTTATCTCGTGGCGTTCGTTCCCGCGGTCGTGTGGCTGGGGGTCGACGGACGACCGGGCGCTTGGTCAATCGGTCTGGCTGCGCTGATCGTGGTCCCCCATGTACTCCAGGACGATGGCCGTCTGCTGATCCGCTACATCCGCGTCGTCAAGCGCTCTCCAGCGACGGCCGGGGATCGCCTGTTCGTGATGGTGGATCAGTCCTTCCATGTTCTGGCTCTCTTCGGCGTTGCCCTCCTCGCCACTACCTAGGTCGCGGAAGCGATCCTCCGCTCGGAAGGCGTCCGCCGGGAAAGGCTCCTCCGCCGCGCCGGCGTACCTCCCTGCAATGCCTGGACGGCCGAGTGACTCCAACACGCCATCTGCGGCTGGCTCCGCGACAACCGTGGGCGAGTCGGTCCGCGCTGTCATGGCGAATCGGGGGCTACGCCTGCTCGTCGTGTCGACTGGTGCGACATCGGTTGGCAAATGGGGCTTCGGCGTCGCGCTGGCTGTCTACGCGTATCGCGCCGGAGGCGCCACGCTCGTTGGCGTCGTGCTGCTCCTGCAGGCGCTTCCGTCGGCAATTGCAGCGCCAATCCTCGCCTGGCTGGGAGATCGCCACTCGCGCAAGCGAGTCCTGCTCGTCACTAACGCGGCCCGCACCGCCATGCTGGCGGGAGCTGCCGGGGCGATGTGGGCGCACGCTCCCCCCGCCGTGGTGTTTGCCTTGGCGGTGTTGTACAGCGTTGTCTCGACCGCGAACCAGCCGGCGCGCGCGGCGCTGATCCCGGCGCTCTCTCGTGTTCCGAGCGAGGCGTCCAGCGCCAACGCCGTCGTGAGCTCGCTCGACAACGCCGGCTTTCTGGTCGGCGCTGGGGCCGGCGGCGTGATGCTTGCTGCCACGAGCACCCAGGCGGTGGTCGCCGCCTGCGCACTCGCCTACCTGACCAGCCTGTGGATGATCGGCTCGCTACCACACGACGCTCGGCCAACGAGCCGCCGCACCAAGCTGGGATTGGCTCGCGAGATCACCACGGGGTTTCACACCGTCGGCGCGCAGCATCAGCTTCGTCTGCTCGTGCTGCTGCTGGCAAGCCTCTCGGTGACGGCCGGGCTGGCCAACGTATTGGTCGTCGTCACCGCGATCAGCCTGCTGCGCGCCGGAGCCGCGGGCGTGGGGTATCTAAGCGCTGCGTACGGTGCGGGCGGGGTGCTCGCCGGTGTCGTCGCAATCGCGTTACTGGAGAAGCGGTCGACCCCGGTTGTGGCCGTGCTCGTGGGAGCATGCGCGTTGTGCCTCCCGCTGGTCTTGGTTGGCATCGTGCCCGTCCCGGCCACGGCGCTGATCGCGTGGGCCGCAGTCGGGCTCGGCTACGCGTTGGTCAAGGGGACCGCCCTGACGCTGCTGCAACGGCTGACAGAGGATCGGGTGCTCTCGCGCGTGCTCGGAGTGTTGGAGACGACCTTCGTTGCTGGCATCGGTATCGGCGCAATCGTCGCCCCGGCGCTGGTGTCGGCCCTCGGAACGAAGGGCGCGCTGATCGCCTCCGGTGTCTTCCTGCCGCTGATCGCGATACTGAGCGGACGGTCGCTGCGCAATCTCGAGGCCGGCGTTCCAGTGCCAGGCCCAAGCTTCCAGCTATTGCGTGCCAATCCCATCTTTGCCCCCATGCCGATCGGCGTCACCGAGTCGCTGACCCGCGCGCTCCGCGAAACCGCCGTCCCGACCGGTCAAGTTGTCATTCGCCAGGGCGACCCGGGGGACCTGTGGTTCCTGATCGCCGACGGCGAGGTCGAGGTCGTCAAGGACGGCGTGTTTCAACAACGGCTCGGCCGAGGCGAGAGCTTCGGCGAGATTGCGCTGCTGCGTGACGTGCCCCGCACAGCCACGGTCCGGACGGTCGCCCCGACGCGCCTGCTGGCGCTCGACCGCGACCGGTTCCTGACCGCGGTCACGGGCCTGCGCGAGAGCCACGAGGCCGCTCAGGAGATCGCGACCAACTACCTCAACTGGGCGGGCTCGAGCCAGACGCAGTAGCCGCTGCGAGCCGGGCTTGTCCGGCTCGCGCATCCCGGTCGCCAGGGCGACTCCGGCCGCGTCTCGCGCCGTGTCGCGATGCCAGCCAGTCTCAGATTGTTCCGCTCGCGCGACGGAGCCGGTCCGCCATGACTGCCATAACCAGCTGCGCGAAATAGGGCGTCTCGTGAACGAGGACCCAGAAGGTCCGCGTGGGGATCTCGACCAACTCGACGTCACCGTCTGCGACGGCAGTGAGCGCCCGCGGCTTGGACTCGATCAGCGCCATCTCTCCGAACAGCCCGGGTGCCTCCACGGTGTCATACGTTTGGTCGCCATCCTTGAGCACGACCCTCCCGCTCACGACGACGAACATCGCCTCGCCGCGGTCACCCTTCTCGAACACAACCGCGCCAGTCGCGAACGGCACGGACTTCCCAGCCCGCCCGAGCAGCGCGTACAGCGCCTCGTGCGACTCAACGCTCGACATCCACGGCCCCCTCGATCTCAGTCTTGGTCAGGAGCCGTGATGATATGCAACCCCGACGCCCACTTTGTGGTCGATTCTGTGAAGCCGCTCTACCCGCGGTGGCGACCTCAGGATCGCTGAGGCACGATCAGCACGGAGGATGCTGAGTGAGCCACCACCGCGGCGGCGACGCTGCCGAGCAGATGCCCCACGAGCCCGGTACGGCGGTGGGAGCCGAGCACGATGAGGCTGGCTTCGCGCGCCGCGGCGACCTCGATGATCCCTTTCCAGGTCGGTGCTGCCTCGATCGCCATGCTCTGCGACTGGAAACCCGCCTTCTCCGCCAGCGATGCTCCGTAAGCGGCAGTTTCCTCCGCGGCCTTCCGTACCTCGCCGGCCGCCTGCGCGTCGAACTGCCGCGGATTGGTAGGCAGAAATCCGACGTCTGCCGGCTGCCACACGCAGACGATAAGCGCGTCGCGCCCAGATGCGAGCTGCTTGCCGGCCTCCTCGATCGCGAGTTTCGCGAGCTCGGAGCCGTCATAGGCAAACAGCACCGGGCCTGTCGGCGCTGTTGCCGTTACGGCGTCGCGGTCGGCCGACGCCATGTCAGCTGGCGCTTTCGGTCGCAGGGCGTGCTGGGGTCGAGCCCGGGCGAACTCTCGCGAGCAGCGGCGGTGAGTACCACGCAGGGGCCGCTCCCGACAGGAAGCGGTCGATGTCTGGCGCCTGTGGGCGTGCGCCGCCGAGCGCGTAGATCGCGACGCCGAGTAAGGCGCCGCCGACCGCGATCCCGAGGCCTATCCAAAGCGCATCGCCAGTGCCGGCATCGAGGTTGCCACCAACGGTTGCGGCGAAGTGGGCGAAGATCGGCGCGATCATAAACGCCGCCACCGCCCGCATCAGCTCCACGATCGCGAACACGCGCTGGAGGTTGGCGGCCGGCAGCGAGAAGCCGGCGACGAAGAGCGCGGGCGCGACCGTCGCGCCGAGACCGATGCCGGTCAGCCCCGAGCCGACCAGCGTGAGCGCCTGGCTCGACGGCACCGAGATGCGGAAGACCGCGATCCCGGCCGCGAGGGACACCATGCCGGCCAAGGGGAGGTAATGGATTCGACGCGTCCTGAGGACCGCGCCAAGCACGATCGCGGTGATGACCGCGCCGGCGACCTCCGGCAGATAGAGCAGACCGAGGTGAAGCGGCCCGTAGCGTCCGGCCAGCGCGCCTGCGGTGAGCGCGGTCGCGGACACCGCCGCGGCCGCTGCGCACAGCGCCACCACGATTCCCGCGACCGGCATCGTGCTGGTCAGCATCGCGCGGATCGTCAAGAGCGGCTGCTTCGCGCGGAACTGGTAGACGATCAGGGCGACGATCGTTGCCAGACCGCCCAGCAGCGGCACGATGGTCTCGCCGTCGATGAAGCGGTGGGTAAGCAGCTCGGAGGCGCCGAAGAACGCGGCCACGCAGCCGACGGCCGCCAGCCCGATCGCCGGAAGATCACGCGGCGAGTCGGGATTGGCAGGCGGCGCGTCCTCGAACGTCAACACGGCCAGGATCAGCGCGCCGGCCGCGATCGCGACGACGATCCAAAACAGCGGCCGCCAGGCATCAGACTCCGCCTGCAGCCCGCCGATGGTCGGGCCGAGCGCAACCGCCCCGAAGATGCAGAGGTTCATGATCACCGCGGTGACGCGGAGCTTGCTGGCCGGGAAGCCGATCGCCAGGGGCGGCACCGCAGCAATGAGCAGGAGGCTCGTGCAAAGGCCCTGGAGTATGTGGCCGACTATGTACATGCCTGGATCCTGCGCCGCTGCGGCCAGCACGGACCCGGTCACAAGCAGCGTGGCGTAGCCGACCAGCATCCTTCGCTGCGGCAGGTGCTGGGCGAACTGGACCGCCAGCACCGTGCCGACCGCGTAGGCGGCATTGGCGAGGCCTGAGCTCACGCTCATCGTCTGCAGGCTCATGTGCAGCTGCTTGGCGATGATCGGCGTCAGCGGGCTCAGCGCGGCAGACAGCGCCAGGTAGGGGATCAGCGCCAACATCACCATGAGCGCGACCGCGGGATATCGGCCGGCGAGTGGGCCCTGGCGCATCAGCAACCGCCATCCGGCGTGGCGAAACGACTCGGCGCGGGTGGCGGCGGCGTTCTTGTCATGTCGGGGTGATGCAATCTGGCCGCATTGGACAACCCTGTCCCCGAGATTGGCTTCTAGCCCCGACCGGACCTCTATCTCCGTCTCGGGTGGGCGGCGATCCTATCTGATGGCTCTCACGTGGCCGTTACTGTCCCGCGACCGGCGTCCGCCGTTAAGGCACTAGCCGCTTGCCTCCTTCGGGCCGATCGCGATTGGCCTGCTCACAACGCCGCGCTATTCGCGTCCATCAGTCTCCATCAGGCGCTTTCTCAGCGACGGCACGATGAGAGGCAGATATTCGTCAGCGTGCCTCCGGACGAAGCCAGCCATGAACGCGCACCGCGGCACGACCTTCAGCCCACGCGTCTTCGCGTCTTCGAGCGCTGCGCGTGCGAGCTGGCCTGCGAGGCCGCGGCCCGCACGCGCTGTCTCGATCTCGGTATGGGTGAGCGTCATGCGCCCCTTGCTGAGTCTGTACTCGGCAAAGCCCGCGAGCTGCCCGTCCTCACGGATTTCGTAACGCGCCTCGTCTGCGTTGTCGCGAACCTCGACGGTCAACGTGCGCTCGCTCGCCTCGGGAACAAAGGTCGTCCCACTCGACCGGCCCGGGTAAAGCTAAGCAAACGATCGTCCTCGGCGCTCTTGGCCACGCGCAAGCCCGGTGTGCGGTCGCTGCTATGGAAGGATGGCGCACATGAGCGTTGGCGGCGGGGTGGCCCGTGAATTGAGTGATCGGCCGGACCGTGCCTCTCGATCCTGACCGGCTGTTTCCGGCGGATCCTGAGACGCGCAAGGTCGCCCGCGATCTCTACGAGCAGGTCGCGGCGCTGCCGATCATCTCTCCGCACGGCCACGTCGATCCCTCGCTGCTCGTGGACGACCAGCCGTTTCCCGACCCTGCCGAGCTGTTCATTCGCCGCGACCACTATGTGACCCGGCTGATTCACGCGGCGGGAGTGCCGCTCGAACAGCTCGGTCTCACGGACCGCTCGGGGAGCGCGGCAACCCCCACCCCGCGCGAGGTGTGGCGGACGTTCTGTACGCACTGGTACCTCTTCGCCGGAACGGCGTCCGGGTACTGGCTCCATACCTCACTCGCTGAGCTTTTCGGGATCGATCAGGAACCACACGCTGGCAACGCCGATGAGCTATTCGACGAGATTCAGGCGATCCTCGCGACGGACGAGTTTCGCCCGCGCGCGCTCTTCGAGCGGTTTCGCATCGAGGTGCTCGCCACGACGGACGACCCGATGGCTGATCTACGGGCGCACGACGCGCTCGCTGCCGACCCGGATTTCCGCGGTCGCGTGATCCCGACCTTTCGGCCCGACTCCTACCTCGATCCCCTAACTCCCGGATGGGTCGAGCGTGTCGCGACGCTCGCCGAATGGAACGGCTCCGCGAGCTCCAGCTACGCGGGATACCTCGAAGCACTGGCCGCTCGCCGGGGCTATTTCATCGAGCACGGCGCCACCGCGGCGGACCACGGCGTGAGGCAGCCTCTGACCGTCGAGATGACCGCATCGGAGGCCGCGGCGCTGTTCGCGCGCGCGCTCGCAGGAGAGATCACCGCCGCCGAGGCTACGGCCTTCGCCGGGCACATGCTGCTCGAGATGGCGCGGATGAGCGTCGAGGATGGTCTTGTGATGACCGTGCATCCCGGCGTCCACCGGAACCACAGCAGCGACACGTCTCGCCGGTTTGGGCCTGACAGCGGGCACGACATCCCGCTGGCGACCAATTACGTCGAGAACCTGCGCCCGCTGCTGGAGAGGTTCGGCACGAACCCGGGCTTTCACCTCATCCTGTTCAGCGTTGACGAGGCGAGCTTCTCACGCGAGATCGCGCCGCTTGCGGGCTTCTACCCCAGCGTCTACATCGGGGCGCCGTGGTGGTTCCTCGACGCGCCCGACGCGGTCCTGCGCTTCCGCGCCGCGGTCAGCGAGACCGCGGGCTTCTACCGCGGCGCCGGGTTCGTCGACGACACACGCGCATTCCTCTCGATTCCCGTGCGCCACGACATGTCTCGCCGTCTCGATTCCGTTTTCCTTGCTCGACTCGTCGGCGAGGGACGCCTCGCGCTGGCGGCGGCCGAGCGAATTGCCATCGATCTCGTCGACCTGCTGCCGCGGCGGGCGTTCAAGCTGTGATGGCCGGCGCCAGCTCGGCACGGGCGCTCAATAGGGCGGCACTTGCCGACGCCGACAGCACTCGCCGGCAGGTCCCACCCGCGCGCATTGTCCACATCGGCCTGGGCAACTTTCACCGGGCCCATCAGGCGTGGTTCACTGACCGTGCAGACGACGCCGGCGAGTGGGGGATAGCCGCGTTCACCGGCCGCAGTCCGCGATCAGCGCTGGCGCTCGCTGCGCAGGACGGCCTTTTCACGCTGATTGAGCGCGCCGCCGACGGCGACAGCGCCTCGGTGATCGCGAGCATCGTCGAGGCGGCTGATGGAGCGGACCTCGAGCGCTTTGTTGCACTGATGTCGGCGCCGTCGACGGCGATCGTGACGCTCACCGTCACCGAAGCCGGCTACCGGCTAGATCCGTCGGGGCAACCGAGCGCGGATGACCGAGTCCTTGCTGCGGACCTCGAATGGAGTTCGGCGGCGCACGCCGAGAGCGTCCTGCTCGAGGCCGGCGGACCCCAAACAACCCCCGGCAGGCTGCTGCTCGGGCTCGAGGCGCGACGTCGCGCCGCAGGCGGCCCGATCGCGATCGTCCCGTGTGACAATGTGCCCGACAACGGCAGGTTCCTGGCCCGTGGGCTGAAGTCGATGGCAGGCGCCGTGAATGCCGAGCTTGCCAGCTGGATCGACGGCAACGTGTCCTTCGTCTCGACGTCAGTCGACAGGATCACGCCAAAGACGATGCCTGAGGACCTCGTCACCGCCGCGACTCTCACGGGCTGGGAGGACCGGGTGCCGGTCGTCACCGAGCCCTTCAAGGACTGGATCCTCAGCGGCGAGTTTCCCGCCGGCAGGCCCGCGTGGGAGAGCGCCGGCGCGCGATTCGTGGACGAGATCGGGCCGTTCGAGCGGCGCAAGCTCTGGCTTCTCAACGGCGCCCACAGCCTGCTCGCCTACACCGGCCTGCGCGCCGGGTACGAGACCGTGGCCGAAGCGCTGGCTGATCCGCATTGCCTGCGTTTCGTCAACGATCTCTGGGACGAGGCGGCCAGGCAGTTGCCGTCCCGTGGGCTTGACCTCGCCGCCTACCGGGCGGCGGTTCTGGATCGCTTCGCGAACCCGCGGATTGCCTACCCGCTACGTCAGATCGCTGCGGACGGGGTCGCGAAGCTTCGCGTCCGCGTCGCGCCCCTCGTGCTCGCCGAGCGCGCCGCCGGGCGTGGTGCCACCGCGAGCATCCGGCCGCTCGCCAGCTGGGCTGCCCTCGTCCTCGCCGGCGCCGAGTTCCCGGATACCGAGGCCGCTGCGGTAGAAGCGGCGCGCAACCAGCCGCCCGTGCGCGCGATCGATGAGCTGATCGCCCTCATCGAGCCGCGGCTGCGCGCGGACGCCTCGGTCATGCACGCGATCGGCCGGCTCGCCGCGGAATCGGGCTCCGCGGCGGCGATGCCCTAGATTCCCAACTCTCCGAGCAGCGAGGAGGCGCCGTGCAGATCGCCAAGGCCGAAGTGCTAGTGGCCAGTCCAGGCCGTAACTTCGTCACGCTGCGGCTCACCACCGACGATGGATTCGTCGGCCTCGGCGACGCCACGCTCAACGGCCGCGAGCTCGCCGTCGCCAGCTATCTCGGTGAGCATGTCGTTCCGCTGCTCATCGGTCGCGACGCGCACCAGATCGAGGACACCTGGCAGTACCTGTACCGCGGCGCGTACTGGCGCGGGGGTCCCGTCACGATGGCGGCGATCGCCGCGGTTGACACGGCCCTGTGGGACATCAAGGCAAAGGTCGCCGGGCTGCCGCTCTACCAGCTCCTCGGCGGCGCGAGTCGCAGAGGTCTGCTGGCCTACGGCCACGCGAGCGGGATGGACCTGCCCGAGCTCTACGCGTCGATCCGCGAGCACCTCGAGGCGGGCTACACAGCGATCCGTGTACAGAGCGGGATCCCCGGCCTACCGTCGGTGTACGGGGTCGCCTCGAGCAGGAACGCGGGCGTCGGAGACGGCGATCCTCGCTACGACCATGAGCCGGCTCGCCGCGGCGCCGGCCCCGTGGAAGAGGCCTGGGACACCCGGGCCTACCTGCGCCACGTGCCCGCTGTGCTCGAAGCGGTGCGGAGTGAGTTCGGGCCCGAGCTGGTTCTGCTGCATGACGTGCACCACCGGCTGACTCCGATCCAGGCGGCCAAGCTCGGCAAGTCACTCGAGCCCTACGACCTCTTCTGGCTCGAGGATGTGACCCCCGCCGAGAACAGTGCCGCGCTCCGTCGCGTTCGCGAGCACACCACGACGCCGTTGGCGATCGGCGAGGTGTTCAACACGATCTGGGACTATCGCCAGCTCTTCGAGGAGCAGCTCATCGACTACGTCCGCTCCGCAGTCACGCACGCTGGCGGGATAACGGCGCTCCGCCGGATCTTCGACTACGCCGCCGTTTACCAGATCAAATCCGGCGTCCACGGTCCGACGGACGTGTCGCCGGTTGGTCTTGCCGCGGCGATCCACATGGGGCTCGCGATTCCCAACTTTGGCATTCAGGAGTACATGCGCCACAGCACGGAGACCCACGAGCTCTTCCGCCCGTCCTATGCGTTTGCCGACGGCATGCTGGTGCCGGGCGAGGGTCCCGGCTTGGGCGTCGAGTACGACGACGCGATCGCTCAGGCGCACCCCTACGCGGCCGCCTACCTGCCCGTCAACCGGCTGCGCGACGGGTCGATGCACGATTGGTGATGGCGCCCGGCTTCTACGGCACCGCAGCGCAAGCGCGTCCGCGATGCCGGCATTTGCGCCCGCTACCAGCTCAGCAACATCAGCCCGACCGTGACGCCCGGTCCGACGGTGACCATCAGGCCGCGGTCGCCGGGACTGGGTTTCCGGCTTCTGATCGTCTCGGCGAGGACATAGAAAATCGAGGGGGTGCCGACGTTGCCGTGGGTGGCGAGCATGGCGTAGCTGGCGGCCACCTCCTGAGCTGGCAGCTCGAGCGCGCGCTGCATGCACTCGAGTATGCGCCGACCTCCGGGGTGGAGGATCCAGTGGTCGATCGCATAGCGGGTGAGGCCGAGCGGTCGTAGGAAGCTGTCGACCAGCGTCGCGAGTCCTTCGGCGGCGATGTCGGGCAGCTCGCGTGCAAGATGCAGGTGGCCGTCGTCGTTCTCGAGCTCCATGTGCACGACGTCAAGCGTGTCGGGGATCTGGTGGACGGTCGAGGCCACGATCGTCGGGCCGGGCGAGGCGTCAGCGGTGTCGATGGTGGCGGCGGCGCAGCCATCGCCAAAGATCGCCGCCCCAATGATCTTTGCGCGCGGGTCGTCCGGGGTGGCGTAGGTGAGCAGGCCGCTCATGCTCTCGGCGGCGACGATCAGCCCTTTGCGCGAAGGGTCGTTGCCGAGCGTCTGACTCATCAAGCGGATCAGCGGCACGGCGCTCGCACAGCCCACGCCGGCGACGTGGTACTTGTCGGTCGCGGGACTCAGCTCGTAGTGCTCGACGATGCGATGGGCGAGCGTCGGCGCGCCGAGCGCGTAGAGCGTCGAGGTGATGATCGTGTCGATCTCGCCGAGGTCGATGTCGAGGGCGTCGATCGCACGTATCGATCGCTCGAGCAGGTCGGCGTCGGCCTTGGTGGTCCGCCCCTGGATGGTTTGCGTGCGCGCGAAGTCGAGCTGCGTAAGGTGGCGCCGCTTGACGCCGCAGCTCGCGAAGATCCGCTCGGCAAAGGGGTCCCCGTCCATCCCGAGGGCGGTGAGCACCTCGTCCTGGGAGTACGCACGGGGCGGATCGGCGAGCGCAAGCGCGCTGATCCGCGGCTGGCGCGTGTAGCGCGGCGTCGGGCGACGCGCGGCTGCGGGCCTGCGCACGAAGCGGTTGCGGAACTCCCGGCGGTCGTTGAGATGCGGGAAGGGCGCGTCCGGAACCGGTAGGTCAAAGAACTCGCACAGCGGCGCCCAGCCCTCTTCGACGTTGTGCACGAGCAGTCGGTTGGAGGGCACGGCTTGGCGCACCTCGTCGTTGTGGCGCTCGAAGCGTTGCAGCGCTTCCTCACGCTGGGCCAGACTGCCGTCGAGCACCCCCTTCCAGACGGGCCCCTCGAGCATCATCAGCGCGCCGGACGCGGCGGTTTCCGCGGCGGCGAGTTGCTCGCCGCCCGCGAGCGCGAGCTCACGCGTCGCGCGCAGGCAACTCGCGTAGCTGCTGTACCAGTCGTCCGGGTCGCGCACGCTCAACAGCACGACGGCGTCGGGGAACACGTCCATCAGCTCTCGGTAATGGCGCGCGCCGACCCAGCCGAGCGCCGCATGCCAGTCCGCGAGTGCCGCGCCCCAGCTCCGTGGGTCCGCGTCGCTGCGTGCCAGCTCGAGCACGGAGTCGTCCTCAGGCACGCTCAGCGGATGCAGGCAGCGCTCAAAGCCCAATGTCTCGAGCGCCGCCTTCAGCGAGAGCGTGCCGGTACGGGTGTAGCCGGCTCCGACGACTTTCATCACAACGTGAAGTCTAGGAGGCTCACTCGACCGGCACCGCTCCGCGGCCTGGTAACAACTCAGTAACAACTCGCCTACGGCCTCGGAGTGCTAGAACGCGGCGCATGGCGGAGCTCACCGTGATCGGCGCCGGTCTGCCCCGCACCGGCACGCTGAGTCAGAAGTTGGCGTTCGAAAAGCTCGGCTTCGGGCCGTGCTACCACTGGGTTGACGTGATCGCCGACCTCGAGGGCCGCGTGCCGCAGTGGGACCGGGCGCTGGACGGTGAGGAGCACTGGGACGAGATCTTCGACGGCTTCCAATCGACTGTCGACTGGCCAGGTGGCTTCTTCTACGCGGAGCTGGCGAGCACCTACCCCAACGCAAAGGTGGTGCTCAGCGTTCGCGACGCCGAACGCTGGGAGCAGAGCTTCCGCGAGACGATCTGGAACATGTGCTTCGGCGAGACCCTCGTTCGCTACGCTTCAGCAGCGCGCGCCCAGATCGACCCGCGATGGGAGCGCTACCTCCACCTGGTCGACCGCATGTTCTGGATCGAGCGGGGCACGTTCGCCTCTGGCTACACGGAGCCGGCTCAGCTGATCGCCGCAATGGAGCGGCACGAGCAGGCCGTCAAGCAGGCGATCCCGAGTGATCGGCTGCTCGTCTGGGATGTCACGGAAGGCTGGGGGCCTCTCTGCGACTTCCTCGAAGTTGCTGTCCCGGCGGAGCCGCTCCCGCATGCCAATGACCGCGATACCTTCCAGGATCGCGTGGTCACCGCGGCGATCGGAGTCCTCAGCAGCTGGCAGCAGGCGCGAGCCGAAACAGCCGGCGGCTGACCCGCCTCGTGCGAAGCGCCACGCGCTGATCAGCGGCGGGCGGGCCCGTCGTCCGCAGACTCCGGGCAGCCCGTGCGCAGGAGCTCGGAGGTCAAATCGAAGCAACGCTCAAGCGTGCCTTGCAGCTCGGTCGCGTTGCCCGTCCGGCCCTCGAGCGCAGCCTCGTGAATCCTGCCGCAGACCTGTTCCATCAGCCTCGCGCCAACTGCGCCGGCACTACCTTTGAGGGCATGAGAAAGGCGTTGCATCGTGGGGTGATCCCCGCGCGTCTCGGCCGCCGCGAGCTGAGCGATCCGCGACCGCGACTCCTCGACGAAGACGTCGATCAGATACCCGCGCGACTCGCTGTTATGGCGGAAGACATCGGTCAATACTGAGCTCTGGAGCAGCGGCGCGGCGGCTGTCGCGGTTGAGCCCGCGCCGTTGCTGGGGTTGTGCTGGTCGGCACTCGTGTCGTAGACCGGTAGGCGTCGCGCGAGTGCAGCGTCGAGCCGCACCTGGTCAAGCGGCTTCGCGACGTAGTCGTCCATGCCGCTGATCGCGCACTGCTCGCGGTCTGATTCGCGCGCCCCGGCGGTCATCGCGATGACCGGAGTATGGGCGTCTTGACCCTCCTGCTCGCGAATCGCGCTGGTCGCCTCGTAACCGTTCATCTCGGGCATCTGGCAGTCCATGAACACCGCGCCGTAGTCGCCGTTCGCGTACAGCTCGAGCGCCTCGCGGCCGTTGCTCGCAACGTCAACCGCGTAACCCCTCGCCTGGAGCTGGCGGGTCAGCACGAGCTGGCTCACAGGATCGTCGTCGGCGATCAGGACGCGCGTGCCGCCGTTTGCATCGCCGGCGCCGGCCGGCCGCGGAGTGAACCCCGCCCGCGCGGCTCCCTTCACCGGCACGAACTCGCGCGTCGCGCGGATCCGATCTTCCGGATACGGGAGCGCGCCGTCGAGGCCAACCGGCGTGGTGAACCAGAACGTCGTGCCCTCGCCGGGCGCGCTCTGCACGCCGATCTCGCCACCCATCAGCTCCACGAGCTGCTTGGAAACGGCGAGCCCGATCGCCATCGGACGATCGTCCTGGACACCGCTGTGCGCGTGGGACGCGAGCTCGAAGAGCGAGTCACGATCTCCTTCGAACGAGCCTTGCGCCATCACCTCAAAGCGGAGCATCAGGCGCTTCGAGCCATGGCTCGCGGCACCAACGCGGATCTCGAGGCCGCCATTACCCGCGTAATCGAGTGCACTTCCCACGAGCTTGGTCAGAACGTGGCGCAGGCGGTTGCCGTCGCCCGCGACCGCGTCGGGCACCTCAGGCGAGAATTGCGAGCTGATCGTCGGCCCCGACCCGCCCAGACGGACCTCGGCGGCAGCCCTGATGCTCTCAACGAGGTGGCGCAGCTCGTAGGTGCCGACATCCAGCTCCAGCGTCCCGGCTTCGAGCATCGAGAAGTCGAGGACATCGTTGATCACCACCAGCAGCGTTGTCGCCGAGCTCATCGTTGCGGTCGCGTACTCGAGCTGCTCATCGCTGAGTCCGGTGCCGAGCAGCAGCTCGGTCATGCCGACGATCCCGTTCAACGGCGTACGGATCTCGTGACCCATCTGGGCCATCAGCTCGGCCTTGGCTCGCATCGTCTCGGCGAGGAACTCATGCGCGCGGGCTAGCGCCTCGTCAGCGGCCGTCGTGTCGCGGAGCTGCCGCGCGGCGATGTCGCTGGTCGTGTCTGTTACCTCCACCATGTCTGCTGCCACCACCGTCCCTTGGATCCCGCCTCCAACATAATCGACAATCCCGCGGAAGCGGCGGAGTGGCATTTAGGCCCTCCTGTCACCACCTATCGACGTTGTGCGGCAGCCGCTTTAGTTCCGATAAGACCCTGGCCGGCGGTCCGGTTTTGGTTGCGGGGCCTTACCGGGGCGCGCCGGGTAGGCTCGCTGCGCGCAGGCGCGCAGGCGTTGTCAGCGGCGCGCCGATGCGACGCGGGCACGCACCCCGCCGAGCTGCGTCCCCACGGCGCTCGCCAGCCTCGCTCCCGCCGCCGCCAGGCCGACCGCTCCCAGGACGAACAGCAGCGGCGCGAGCCGCAGCGTGTCTCGTGGCTCCGGGCCGAACCAATCGTTGAAGAAGATGACCACGAGCAGCACGATCGCCGGTACGACGACCGCCCAGCGCCGGCGAAAAAGCCACAGCGCGATCAGGAGACCGAGCCAAGCCGCACCCACGCAGGCCAGGTCGAGCGCCGTCGCGACGGCAGCTGGACCGAGTTGGGTGCCGTTGCCGCCGCTCCACGGCGCCGCCCACATGCTCCATAGCTTGCGCGCGAGCATCCCCGCAAAGGCGATTGGCCTGCCGAGCATGTACTTGCGCAGGTTCGAGAGCACCGCGGCCGTGACGGCCTGGCCGCGCGTGTCGCCCGGGTGCTCAGCTGCGATCAACTGGAACATCGGCGCCGCGTCGCCCGGTGGGCTGGCGCACTCGCGCGGGAAGCGATGGCAGACCGCGCCCTTGAAGGCGGCGACCGTCTGGAACTGCGAGCCGTCGCCCGGTAGGTAGGTGCCGATGAACAGCGAGTCGGTGCCGCCGGTGGTGATCGCGACGAGCCCATGCTCTTCGGCCGACGCGAACGCGACCCAGGGTGCGAGCGCCAAAAGCGCGGCGGCGAGGTAGATCGCGGCGCGGCGCAACGCCCGCTGGCGCTCGCCACGGCGCGCAACTGCCAGCGCTACAACCAGCACCAGGAGGCCCGGCAGGAAGTCCTCGCGAGCGAGGCACGCCAACCCGCCGAGGACGCCTGCAGCGAGCAACCAGCGCCAGTCGCGTCGGCGCGCCCAGGCCGCGGCAGCGACCATCGCGATCAGCATGAGCCCGCCCAGCGGCTCACTCAGGTAGGTGCGCGTAACCTCGATCAGCGGGCCGTAGGTCGCGATCGCGAGTACCGCAAGGAGTGCCGCCCAGACTCCAGCGATCTTCCAGGCGAAGGCAGCGGCGGCGACCATCGTCGCCAGCTCGACAAGCCACTGCGCGTACTGGGCGATGCCGTGCGAGTTGGTTACCGCGGAGATCTCCGAGTGGCCGCTCAGCCAGGCGAGGATCGCGAACAGGATCGGCGTTCCAGGGGCCCAGTGGAAGCTGTTGTAGCCGGAGAGGTGGATCAGTTTGTTCGCGTCGCCGATGTAGCCCAGCTCGTCGCTCGAGAGCCGATCGTCGCCGCCGATCGCGTGCAGGCGCAGCACGGCTCCCGCGGCCAGAGCCAGCGCGGCCAGAGCCAGCGCGATCTTCTCCGCGCGGGGGAGCTCCGTGAGGCCGAGCCGGTCCCAGGCGCGGCGCCTCGAACCAGCGCCGGCAGGCGCGCCGGGTGCGCTCAGAACCGCTTCACTCCGGCGCTGCGTCGCGGCCCGACGAGCGAGATTTCCGCATGGGGGGTTGAGGCAAGGCCCGCCATCGGCTTGCCCGCCAGTCTAGTCGCCGACACGGAAGGCTCCACGTTGCTCCCGTGGAGCGAGCTGACCGGGCGGGCAGCTCGCCGCGGTCGATGCCGCCGTATGTCGGGCGGCTTGCGCGGCCGCTGCCGCTAGACTCGTGAAGTGCCCACAGTCAAGCTGCATCGCTGCTCGTGGACCTTTGCCCACACTGAGATTGACGTCTGCTGGAAGGTCCAGCGAGCTCTCAACGATCAGGGCATCCCCTACGAGATCGTCAAGCATGGCTACGGCAAGGGCGCGCGCCCTGAGCTCCAGCGCCGCAGTGGCCAGCGTTTGCTGCCGGTGATCGAGTTCGAGGACGGCACCACCTACCGCGCCGAGTCCGCTGACATGGCAGCCCGGGTGCGCGCAGGCCAGCTCTTCGACGAGGCAGCGGCGGCTAGCTGAGGGAGCGCCCGCCGCGGGCGGGCGGCGCGCTTGGCGCCCGCGTCGTCAGCAGGCGCACGATCAGCAGCAGCGCCGCCGGGATCACCGCGATCGCGACCACGGCGAGGAACCAAGTCGCTCCAGCGTCCGTCCCTTCGCCGAGCGTATGTACGACACCGAGGATCCAGGCCAGCGCTGTCAGGCGGTGAAGCGCCTTCCAGCGGTTGACCCCGACGCGATCCCGGACGTAGTAGGAGAGACCAAAGATCACCATTAGCCAGCCGCTGATGATCCCGATTGCCATGTAGGGCTCCCTGTAGTTCATGTGGAACGGGACCAGGAGGTCGGCGATCGTCGGGTGGAAGTAGGCATCGCAGAGCAGCGACACCGCGTGCACCACGAGCGCGCCGATGGCAGCCAGCGAGAGCGCCTCGTGGGTGACGCGAAGGTCCCCCCCGCGCGCGCGGCCGAGGCGTCCGCTGATCGCTAGTCCGACCCCGACCGACGCGCTCGCCGCCACCAGCGCCACCGTGCCGGCGGCGCGACTCGTGATCCAGAAGAACTGCGTGCTGATCGGCGCCGCGAGCATCGCTCACTACGACTGGCGGGTCGTCACGCTCGTGGCTGTGCTCGTCGCGGAGCTGCCGTTGCTCGTGTCGCTGCCACTCGCTGACGACGACCCGGATGACCCGCTCGACGCTGACGAATCGCTCGACCCGGACGAACCACTCGACCCGGACGCCGCGCTCGACCCGGATGACCCGCTCGTCTTACCGGTGTCGACCTTCGCGCTCGCGCCGCGGGCCGCGGTCGTGGTGACGCGCAAAGCCTTGGCGCCGGCCACGCCGAGGTAGCCCCCGCCATAGATCGCGCCCCATGAGACGAGGAACAGTGAGATCGTCAGCGCGCCGACGCGCCGGCGGAGAATGCTCGCTCGGCGAGCTCGCCGGCGCAGGCGCCGCTCGAGCTCTTTTGCGACTGGCGTCTGGTGTGCGGCTGTGTGCTCTGGCATGGAGGCAGTTTCGAGCCGCTTGCTCTCGCCAAGCTGCGCGCTGCCTGGGAATTGGCTGAGTCGGGCGGCGCGATCGCTGCGCTAACGCTGGCGGTGCTCGACGGCTGCGCGCTCGCACTCGGTATTACCTCGAGTCTTCCGCCCCAGATCGCGAGGGCCACCAGCACTCCCGTGATGGCGGCGGCGATCGCCTTCGGCCGGTCGACCGCCACGCTCGCGGCGCCGGCAGCTGGCGGGGCTTGTGAGGCGGGATCGAAGACCATGCGGCATCGTCGCCCTCATGCCGGCCTCCCCCTTGGTGGGGTTCACGTCATGTGGTGGTGGGATATCCCCCCAAAAGTTGGCGTCCCGATCGCGCGTCCCGCTACGGCATCGCCGCGGAAGGTAAGCCTCCTTCGGGCCAGTCCAACACCTCTCCGGCGCGCGCGACGACGATCTCAGTGGTCGGTGAAGGTGCGAACAGCCCGTGTTCCACGACGCCCGGCGTTGCCGATAGCCACGCAGCGAGCACCGCGGGATCGCCGATCGGCCCGTGGTAGTCCGCGATCAGTCCGCCGTCAGGACTCTGCGGGACATCGCGCAGCTCGGCCATTGCCAGTGTGGCGAGCGTGGCTTCGACTCCAAATCGCAACAGTTCGAGCGGAATCGGCGGCCTCACTGCTCCGACGAGCTTGTTCGAGGAGGCGACTACGACGAACCGTGCTGCCGCGCTCGCCACGATCTTTTCGCGCGTGTGTGCACCGCCGCCGCCCTTGACCAGCCAGCCATCCCTTGTGATCTGGTCGGCTCCGTCGATCGCGATGTCGAGCCGTTCGAGCTTCTCGAACGCCACGATGTCGATGCCCAGCTGACTCGCGATCCGGGCCGTCGCCGGTGAGGTCGCGATGCAGCGGATGTTCAACCCGCGGGCGGCGAGTGCGGGCAGCAGGTAGGCAACCGTCGAGCCGGTGCCCAGGCCGACGAGGTCACCGTCGCGCACGCACTGGGCAGCGGCCTCCGCTGCGACGCGTTTCTCGTCTTCAATGAGCAATGCCGCGGAGAGGCTACCCTCCGGCCGCGGAGCGTGCCCGCCGGCGCGAGTGAATTTCCTCACCCACGAGTGCGCGACGGCGCCCCTAGACTCGGCCTGAGTGTCACGCGCGTGGTACCGGCTGGCGGGGTCAGATCGATCCGGTTGGTTGTCGGGCCAGCGGCCGACTGACCGGTCCAGTGCCTGCCGAACTTGGATTTGAGCGACATGTGTTGTGTCCCCGCCTCCAGCTCGAGTATCTCTAGTGTGACCAGATAGAAGTTGTTTTGCCGCAAGCGAGGTTCGTCCGCCGCCGGTCAACGGCAATCTTGCTCGAGCGGAGCAGCAGACGATCGTGATCGGAGCGGATACTCAGATGTCGAGCTACTCGGGATCTACAGGACGGAGAGACTCAGCGGGCGACCCGGACGCCAGCGCCCTCGCAACGTCTGCGCTGCTCTCACGCGAGGCGCTCGAGAGCTACGCCCGGCTGTTGCGTGGCGTACTCGATGACCTGCCTGTCGCGGTTCTCGTGATCGAGCCCCCCGGCCGGCTGGTGCTTTCGAACGACGAGCTTGCACGGCTCGTCCCTCAGGCGGCAGGCGCGGCAGCGCAGCGCGACCTCGAGGGCGTGCTGCTGGCGATCCAGCGCATTGTCGTCAAGCCGGAGGAATTCGATCGAGCGCTCCAGGCCGCGCTGGCCGACGACGGCGACCCGCAGCAGCTGGAGGCGACGCTTCACGACGGTGGAGCCATCAGCGTAGGCGTGACCTCTCTGAGCAGCGCCGACAACTCCCGTGTTGTCTGGCTGCGCGATGCCAGCGGCGAGCTGCACACTCGTCGGGCGCTCGAGCATCGGGCGCTCCATGACCCGCTCACCGGCCTTCCCAACCGCGAGCTGCTGCTCGACCGCCTGGCAGTGGCGCTCGCGCGGCGGGTGCGGCAGGAGACGGCGATCGGCGTGATCTTTGTCGATCTCGACGGGTTCAAGGAGGTCAACGACCAGTTCGGTCACGTGGTCGGCGACGACGTGCTCGTCAGCGTCGCCCAGCGACTTCAGCGCGAGGTGCGAGATGGCGACACCGTCGCGCGCTTCGGCGGCGACGAGTTCGTCGTGCTCTGCGAAGACCTCGCCAACGACCAGATCGCCGCGCCGCTCGCGCGGCGCCTGGCCGAGGCGATCGCCAAGCCGGTCACTGCCGGTGGTCGCCTGCTGGAGGTGCGCGCGAGCGTTGGGGTCGTCATTGAGCGCGACCCGTCGATCGAGCCTGAGGCACTGATCGCACGTGCTGACGCCGCGATGTATACGGAGAAGCACCGCGGCGGTCGCCGCGCGAGCTCCGATCGGCGCATCTGATCAGCGCTCGTGTCCGGCTCGGCCTCGCGCTCTGGCGTGAGCACCGAGCCTTGGCCCGGTGCTCACCGTCAGTTCTCGCGCTCGGCGAGCGCGTCGACGACGCCGAGCGCCTGGTCCATCTCCGCCTCGAGTGCACGGACCTGAGCCTGCAGGATCGCGGCGCTGTGCTCAACGCGCGTCGTCTCAGCCGCCAGCCCGGCCAGCGTCTCGCGTTGCCGCGCGATCGTGTCGCGCAGCGCGCGAATGCTCCCGATCGGGCCGCCGCCCGCCGTCGCGCGGATGAGCTGCGCCTCGCGCTCGGCGCTCGCGCGGATCTCACCGGCGGCGGCCTCGGCCACCGCGACGATCGCGTTCGTGGTCGCGGGGGCTCCTGCTGGGGACGGCGACGAAGCTTCGCTCACAGCGTCTGGCTCGCGAACCCGCGAAGGCGGGTGTGCGACTTGCGCAGCCGAGGACTCTGGGGGCGCGCCTGTGAACCGCTGGGCGAGTGTTCGCACCTGGGCGGCGAGAGCGGCGATCCTCTGTTCGAGATCAGACGGAGTGGTCGAGGCGCGAGCTTCGCTGGTGTCGTCGGGGCGCGGCCCGCCCGGGTCCCCGACGCCCGGAGAGCCGTCGCGGTTGTGTGCCTGGGGGCCGTCAGTCATCGGGCTGTCCTCGACAAACGTATCGGCAAACGACCCGTTCGGGAGAACGCTGACGCAAATCTCGCACCGTCGGCAGATACCTCGACCCACGGCGTAGGAATTGCGTATTCTCAGCGCGACTCTCGGTTCGTGACGTCGGTTCGATCGTGGAAGCTGGGCCCGCGAGGCCGCGTGAGCCGGTAAGCGACGATGGCCGGCGACCCCACACCCCCGCTGTTTCCAGACTCCGTAGCGGCGCGCGTTGCCGAGATCCTCGCTGCGGCTGCACGCGACGCTCGCGCGATCGTCGAGGCTGCGTGGCACGACGCGCCGCCACCGCCGTCGCCGGCTCAGCGCGGCGCCGCTTCCAACTCGGCGTCGGCGAACGGGACCGGCGACGCAGCGCTCGCATCGCTCGGCGAAGCTCTCGACGCACTCACCGCACGCGTCGCGCGGCTCGAGTCGGCGTTCAACGCTCGGCTGGAGGGGTTGCGCCAGGCGCTCGCAGCGGAGGGCGCGGGCACCGTGACGGCGAGCGCGCACCAGCCCACCGCGGCTGCGCCAAACTCCGGCGCGGCGGTCCCCACTCGCGCAGAACGCGTGCGTGCGGTGGATCTCGCGCTGCAGGGATACAGCAGGGTTCAGATCGCGTCCGAGCTGCGCTCCTCGATGAACGACGACGCGATCGAGCAGCTGCTCGACGAGCTGCTCGAGCGGACCTGAGGCGTGCCGGTGGGGGCGCATATGCGCGCTGTGGCGGCCGCGACGTGCGTTAGGCTTCCCCGGCCAGGCTTCGCCAACCATCCCGAGGGGGTGAGCATCGTGAGCACACAGACGCGGCCGTTTCACTCCGCCCAGACGCAGGAGATCCTCGACGAGCTCGACCGCGTCGGCTACGTTCACATCCCCGGGGTCCTCTCGGCGGACGAGGTCGCCCACTACAGAGCGATCGTCGACGAGCTCGCCGACGAGCACTACGACCCTAAACAGGGTTTTGTGCACGCCCTCGGAGCGACCTATCTACATCCCGCGCTCATGAACCTCGGCGTCGACACCCGTCTGCTCGGCGTTCTCGCAGGCTCACTGACGCCAAATATCCACATTTACCACTCGCACATCGACGTCCACCCGCCGGAGGAGGAAACCGCCAACGCGTGGCGCTGGCACGAGGACGGCGGTCGCCAGACGGCTGACCTCGATTTCCGTGCTCGACTGTCCGTCAAGCTCGGCTGGTGGCTCAGCGACTGCGACGAGGAGGGGTACGGCAACCTGGAGGTGATCCCGGGGAGCAACCATTGGACGGAGCCGCTGCCGCGGACGCCCGGGCAGACCCCGGAGGGAGCGATCCCCGTCCTCGCCAAGGCCGGTGACGTCACGCTCTTCGAGCGGCGTATCTGGCACGGGCGCGGCACGAACAGCTCCGACCGCACGCGCGCGGTCGTGTTCTACGGCTACTCACCACGCTGGGTGACGCAGCGCGAGTTTCCCTCAGCAGAGCAACTCGCCGGCGCGGAGGGTGACCCCCTACGCCGCCAGCTGATCGGAGCGCCCGACTGGGACACCTGCCACGTCGGCCGTGCTGAGCTCCCCGTCACCCAGTACCTAGCCTCACTGGACAACTAGCCGGCGCGAGCCTCCGCCCCCGCCGCGCGCCCCACGACGATCCTCATCTCGCAGCGCGAATAGCCGTACTGCGAGCAGGCCCGCCAAGGTTTAGCCGGACGCCGGCCCGTCCCGCATGGGGGCCGGCGGGCCGGTGAACCTACCCACACCCCGTGTTGTTGCCGCAGCTCGAGCACGTGTAGCAAGAGCCTGTGCGCTGCATCATGCCGCCGCATTGGCTGCAGGCGGGCCCGAGATCGAGTCCGGCGAGCCGTGCCGGAACTACCGGCGGGCTGTCGGTGAGTCCTGCGGTGGCTGGCTTGGCGGCGCCGTTGCCGCCGTTCCCCGTGGTCTCGACCGGGCTTGCAGGCCCCGATGTGTCCGAGACGAGCGAGCTGACGGCATCCTGCGCCGCCTTGCGCGCGCGAACCTCGGGCGTGAGGATGCCGAGCTCTTCCTGGGCGTCGGCGTCGAGGAAGCGCGAGGCGACCCACCGCATGATGTAGTCGGGCATCGACTTGGCGAACGGGATCTCCGGGTTGTTGGTGATCCCTTCGGGCTCGAAGCGCATGTAGCTGAACTTCTGAACGAGCGTCTCGAGCGGCACGCCGTATTGGAGCGAGATCGAGATCGCCGTCGCAAACGCGTTCATCATGCCGCGGAGCGTCGAGCCCTCCTTGCCGATGTCGGTGAGGAAGATCTCGCCGACCGTGCCGTCCTCATACTTGCCGGCCGTGATGTAGCCCTCGTGGCCGCCGAGCGAGAACTTGTGCGTCAGCGACTGGCGCTCGCGCGGCATCCGCTTGCGCTTGGGTCCGACCTGACGCATCGCTGCATCGACCGCCTCACCGATCAACGCGTCGACGTCGACTGGCGCGGCGGCGTTCTCCTGTGCATCAGTGCGCAGGGCCTGCGCCGTCTTCGAGCCGTCGCGGTAGATCGCGAGCGCCTTGACGCCGAGACGCCAAGCCTGCGTGTAGGCGTCCGCGATGTCCTCGACGGTCGCCGTGCTCGGCAGGTTGACGGTCTTCGAGATCGCGCCCGAGATGAACGGCTGAACCGCGCCCATCATCTCGATGTGCCCCATGTGCGAGATAGCGCGCTCGCCGACCGCGACGTCGAACACCGGTAGGTGCCCTTCGGCGACGCCGGGTGCGCCGACGATCGTTCCCTGCTCGTTGACGTACGCGACGATCTGCTCGATCTGCTCGCTCGAGTAGCCAAGCGTTCGCAGCGCCAGCGGGATCGTGCCGTTGACGATCGTCATCTGGCCGCCGCCGACTAGCTCCTTGAACTTGACGAGCGAGAAGTCGGGCTCGACGCCGGTCGTGTCACAGTCCATCAGGAACGAGATCGTGCCCGTAGGCGCGAGGACACTTGCCTGCGCGTTGCGGTAGCCGTAGCTCTCGCCGAGCTCGACCGCCTCATCCCATGCCCGACGCGTCGCGGCGAGCAGCTCGCCGTCGGTGCGCTCATCTTCGGCGATCACGTAGGCGGCGTCGCGGTGCATCCGCATCACCGCGTTGTGCGGCTCGCGGTTCTCGGGATAACGCTCATAGGGGCCGAGCACACTCGCGATCCGGGCCGACTGCGCGTAGGCGCGACCGGTCATCAGGGCGGTGATCGCCGCGGCGGCGTTGCGACCCATGTCGGAGTCGTAGGGCATGCCGTTGCTCATCAAGAGCGCGCCGAGGTTCGCATAGCCCAGCCCGAGCTGGCGGAACGCGCGCGCGTTTACGCCGATCTGCTCAGTCGGATAGCTCGACGGGCCGACGATGATCTCCTGCGCGAGCAGGACGAGGTCGACGGTGTGCTCGAACGTGGCGACGTCGAAGCTCCCGTCCTCGCGGCGGAACTTCATCAGGTTGAGTGACGCGAGGTTGCAGGCCGAGTCGTCGACGTGCATGTATTCCGAGCAGTTGGCCACCACGAAGCCTTCGACAATGTACGAGTGGTGAAGCGGCTCGGTGAGGTTGTACACCTCCTCCTGGCCGTCCTCCTCCCGTGCGAGAAGCGTCGTGGTGGGCTTTGTGCGGTAGCGCGTGCGCTCGCCGATCAGCATCTCGAGCAGCGCCTGCTTGCGCGGCGTCGAGAAGCCGATCGCATCAGCGAACCGCTCGAGGTCGGAACCCGTGATGCGAAGGTCAAAGCCCTCGCGCGAGGCGTAGGCGGCGATCGTGCCGTCCTTGCGTGTGTAGCTGAACGACGCTTCACGCTCGTCGGTGATGTTGTAGATGCGGGCGCGAATGCCCCACGTGCTGAGCAGGCGTTGAACGTCCTTGAGTAGTGCCTCGCTGCGGCTGCCTAGTCCGGCGTAGCGCGTTGCCTTGCCGCCACCCTCTGTGCGCGCAAGGCAGCCGTCCGCGCCGAAGAGCCCACGCAGGAAAGCTGCCTGCACGTCGACCGGAGCAGTGAAGACAGACGCCGGTACGCGCTTCGCGTGGGCGCGCGCCTGAGTCACACCGAGATTGCGGAAGAAGTCGCGCACTGCCTCGCTACCGGCGCGGAGCTGAACCGTCCCGTTGTCCATCTCGGCTCGTGAGACGCCACCGATCAACTCGCGCAACATGCCCTCGTGCGCGTTGGCAAGCCCGTCGTCGAGATCGTCGCCGCCGTAGACCCAGCCGGTCTGCACGTCGGTCAACCAGCCGTCGCCGATCAGATGGCCGGTTAGCTCGCCGAGCCCTTCGCTCCAGCGGTCGGGCAATTCCTGATATGTGACCGACCCTCCGCGCGCGAACGACTTGGCCAGCGCCTTGACCTTCACGGGCAGCTCCCAGCTCGCGTCCGTCGCCGGCGTCGGACTGTCATTCAGCAGCACACGGTCGCTGCTCGTGAGGTCCTCGGCACGGACGTAGCCGCGGTTGAGCGTCCAGATACGGTGGTTCGGCGTGCAGCGCAGCTCGCCGCCGTTAGCGAAGCGGAGACGGAAGATCGGCTTGACGCCGTTACGCATGAACGCGATCGGGCGGGTTGCCGTGACGCCCTCGCCGCGCTGCTCAGCGGTCGCGCGATGCGTGTAGACCCGTAGATCCTCGCCAGCCTCGCCCCGCTCGATCAGCTCGCTGATCGGTAGCAGTCCGAGGGTGGTATGGACGCGCGCGTCGCCGGGAAAGCACGGATTGGACGCGTTGATTCGCCCGCTGACCGGGTCGGTGTGCCAGCGGTTGATCGTCGTGTCGTACTGAACGCCAGGATCGGCGCAGCGCCAGGCTGCCTCGGCGATCTCGCGCATCAGCTCACGTGCCCGCAGCGGCTCGCCGATTGGCTCGCCGGTCGTGCGGGAGGTCAAGTGCCATTCGTCGTCCTCCTCTACGGCGCGCATGAACTCGTCGGTCACGCGGACCGAGTTGTTCGCGTTCTGGTACTGGATCGACTGGAAGCCGTCGCCGTCGATCGACATGTCAAAGCCGGCGTCGCGGAGTGCGGCGGCCTTGTCCTCCTCCTTCGCCTTGCACCAGATGAACTCGCGGATGTCGGGGTGGTCGACGTCGAGCACGACCATCTTTGCCGCACGGCGCGTCTTGCCGCCGGACTTGATCGTCCCCGCCCAGGAATCCGCTCCGCGCATGAACGAGACCGGGCCCGATGCCGTGCCGCCCTTCGCGAGCGGCTCCATCGAGCCGCGGATGTTCGAGAGGTTGATGCCTGAGCCGGAGCCGCCACGGAAGATCATGCCCTCCTTGGTGTTCCAGGCGAGGATCGATTCCATCGTGTCCTCGACCGAGAGGATGAAGCAGGCGCTGCACTGCGGGCTCTCCTCGAAGCCGACGTTGAACCAGACCGGCGAGTTGAAGGCGGCCAGCTGGTGCAGCAGCACGTAGGTCAGCTCGTCCTCGAAGGCGTGGCCGTCGGCGTCACTCGCGAAGTAGCCGCGCGCGAGACCCCAGCCGGCGATCGTCCCTGCGACCCGGCCGATCATCTGGCGCACCGAGCGCTCGCGCTCCGGCGAGTCGAGCTGGCCGCGGAAGTATTTCTGGGCGACGATGTTCGTCGCGTTCTGGCTCCAGGTCGCCGGGAACTCGACCTCGCGCTGCTCGAAGGCCACCTTGTCACCGTGCCCGATCCGCGCATCGCGAATCTCCCAATCGACGGTGTCGAAAGGCTCGACCTCGGGCGTCGTGAAAAGCCGAGCGACAGCCAGGCCACGTACCTCTACCGCATTATCTCTCGTGCTCGCTGCCATCGTCTCGCGCCTCCTGGCGCCCGGGTCTCGGCGCCCTCAAAGTGTGCTGTGGGGTCGAGGATGTTCCGCCTTCCGTCGGACGGATCGACAGCCACGAGGGCAAGACGAATTTTACTCCCCGAGCGGCCTGGGCAAGAGCTGCGAGCGCCGCAAAACGCCTTGCATGGAAGCGCCTGCTCAGCGCCCCAAACGCAGCCAGTCGCCGAACTCCGCGAGCACCCCGCCGGCGCGATAGCGTGCCTCACCGAGCGCGTGGCGGACCGCCGCGACCCAGTCCGGCTCGAGACCGAGGCCGCGCACCACGAGCAACCCCGCGGCAGCGAGCGCGACCAACACGAGCAGCACGATCACCACCGCCATCGCCCCGCCAACATAGCCGCCCGTGCCCTGAGCTGCTCAGCCCTCGGAACGGAGACGGCCTGGTCTACCGATCCCGGCCCAGAGATCGGTGATCTCCGCCAGCGCGGCCTCGGCCAGCTCGGCCGCGCTCAGCGACGCGTCGAGGACGCGCACGCGCTCGGGCGCGCTGCGGGCGAGTGTGCGATAGCCGGCATCGATCCGCGCGAAGAAAGGTTGTCCTTCGCGCTCGAGGCGGTCGGGCTCGCGGTCGCCACGACGTGCGCGACCGACGGCGATCGGGAGCACCAGCAGCAACGTCCGGTCTGGCGTCAGGCCGCGCGTGGCGAAGCTGTTGATCGCGGCGACCGCATCGATCCCGAGCTCGCGCCCGGCGCCCTGGTAGGCGAGCGAGGAGTCGACGAAGCGGTCGAGCAGCACCGATCGTCCCTCGGCGAGCGTCGGTTCGAGTAGCTCGGCGACCAGCTGGGCGCGCGCGGCCGCGTAGAGCAGCGCTTCTGCGCGCCCGTCGATCTCGAGCTCGGGGTCGGTGACGAGCGCGCGGATCCGCTCGGCGACAGCCACCCCGCCCGGCTCGCGGAGCGTCAGGACGTCGACGCCGCGAGCGGCTAGGGCCGGCTCGAGCGTGGCGGCGAGGGTCGTCTTGCCGGCGCCGTCGATGCCTTCAATCGTGATCAGCCGCCCGCGCTCCACGAACGGCAGGCTACGCGGCAACGGCACGCGCCGCCGCTACGCTGCGCGGGTGACCGTTGCTGCACTCCCCGGGATCGAGCGACACCCCCACGCCAAGGCCCTGCTGCTCGCCGCCCTGCCGCCGGCGGAGGCCTCGCACGCCTATCTTTTTGCCGGTCCCGCAGGCTCGGGTAAGCGTGACATCGCGCGCGCATTCGCCGCCGCGTTGATCGCCGACGGTGCGCCCGAGGGCTCGCAGGCCGCCGAGCGGGTCGCGCGGGGCACCCACCCCGACCTCACCTGGGTGACGCCGAGTGGTATCGCCGAGATGCTCGTCTCGGACATCGACGAGCCGGTGGTCGCGGCGGCGACGCGAACGCCGTTTGAGGCGCGCCGGCGCGTGTTCGTGGTCGAGCAGGCCGAGACGATGCGGGACGCGACCGCCAACCGGATGCTCAAGACGCTCGAGGAGCCGGCCGAGTTCGTGCACCTGATCCTGCTCACCGACCGCCCCGGCGACGTGCTGCCGACCGTCGCCTCGCGCTGCCAGCACGTGCGGTTCGAGGCGCCGACCGAGGCGGCGCTTACGCAGGCGCTCGAAGCGCGCGGGGTGGCGGGGCTCACCACGCGGGCGTGTGCCCGGCTCGCGCTCGGAGATGGAGAGCGCGCCATGGCGCTCGCGCTCGGCGACGGGCCGGCGTTGCGCGCCGCGGCGGCAACGTTTGCGGACTGCGCGCTGCGCGGTGAGTTGGCCGAGCGGCCGTGGACCGCGCTCACGGACCTCGCCAAGCGCGCCGGCGATCACGCGACGGCGCAGCTCGACGAGATCCATGCCGCCGAGCTCGAGCTCACCGCCCGCAGCGAACGCGCGCGCCTGGAGCGCGAGCACGCCGAACGCGTCCGGCGTGCCGCTCGCCGCGCCTCGCTGGCCAGCCTCGATCTCGCATTGGCGCTGGGCGCTCTGCGCTACCGCGACGCCGCCGTGATTGCCTATGGCGCGCCAGAGCTCGTCCACGCGCTCGACTGCGCCGAGGCCCTCGAGCGCTTGGCGCGCGAGCATCAGCCCGCGGTGCTGCAACGGGCGATCGGGCTCGTGCAAATCACACGCGAGGGCCTCCAGCTCAACGTGACCGATGAGCTCGCGCTCGAGGCGCTGGCCTACCGGATCGCCGCGTTGGGCTGACACCATCCGCCCGCCGCGGTCAGCGCTGACCGGCGCGTGAAAGCGACTATGATCGCGGCGCGAGTGCACACGCCCACCGCGCTCCTTAGCGAACACTTCGGCGGCGCTCAGGGTTTCATCACCACGACAGCGCAGACTCCTCCTCGACGATCGAAAGGAGCCCCAATGTCGACTCTCAGCTCCAGCCGGCCCGCGCCAAATCGTGACGCGGTCTTCGGCTCAATCGCAGCGCCTCCCGGAACGAGTTCGCGGCCACTCAGCCGCTTGGCGAAGCCGACGCAGGGCAGCGGCCAAAGGCGGCTCCCTCAGCCCTCGCCCGCAGCCACCGCGGTCCTCGAGCGCGTGCGTGTGCTGCTCGCCGCCAAGACGCCGGGCATCGCCGGCCCGATTCTCGACCGTGCGCTCGCGGCAGGCACGATCACCGATACCGAGCGTAGCGGCCTGCTCGAGGAGCTTGGCGGCGCGAGCGCCGATCATGCCTCAGGGCGCGCCGCCGCGGTCGCGCGCCTGCACCAGGAGGTTCTCGCCGCCGTGCGTCGCGCCGCCCCGACGCTGGCGAAGCCGCTCCTCAACGAGGCGGTTGCCTCAGAGCGTCTCACCGCCGCACAGGAGCGTCGGATCCTCGAACACCTGCGCCTCAGCGGTGGCTGACGGCCAGCGCGGTACGAGCCAGCCGAAACTGGCCGTCCGCAGCCGCTCGTTATCCTCTCTCAGATGAGCTTTCTCGCCGATCTCTTCAAGGACAAGACGCGCATGATCGCGCCCGACGCAGCGCTTCCGGGCCGCGAACAGCCGATCCCGACCGCCGAGCGCCATTTCGTGCTCGGCACGCCGATTCACCCACCGTTCCCCGACGGCTTCGCTCGCGCAATCGTCGGCATGGGCTGCTTCTGGGGCGCCGAGCGTGACTTCTGGCAGGCCTCGGGCGTCTACACGACGGCGGTCGGCTACACGGGCGGCTTTACACCGAACCCGACCTATGAAGAGGTCTGCTCGGGCTCGACCGGTCACACCGAGGCCGTGCTCGTCGTCTTCGATCCGCCGGCAATCTCCTACGAGCAGATTCTGCGCATCTTCTGGGAGCACCACGACCCGACGCAGAGCATGCGTCAGGGCGCCGATGTCGGCACCCAGTACCGCTCCGCCGTCTACTTCGACTCACCGCTCCAGGAGGCGGAGATCCGCGCGACGCGAGACGCTTACGCGGCCGAGCTCGCCGCGCGCGGTTACGGCGAGATCACCACCGAGATCGCGCCGGCCGGTCCCTTCTACTACGCCGAGGAATACCACCAGCAGTACCTCGCGAAGAACCCGGCCGGTTACTGCGGTCACGGCGGCACCGGCGTCAGCTGCCCGATCGGGCTCGCCGCCAACTAGCTCGTCCGTCGGTCGCGGCGGCGACGGATATTTACAGCGGGGTCAGCCCTGCAAGTAGGCTGGGAGCGCGGTGCGGCGGTTCGGCTGCCGCGCGAGCGCAGGGCCCGATCATCGCCGTATCGAACAGGAGGTAGGGAAATGGCTTATGCCGTTGTGCACCAGTTCGCTGGTGGCACCGAGGATCAGTACAACGCATCGCTCGCTGCCGTGCATCCACCGGACGCCCTCCCCGAGGGACAGACGCAACACTTCGCCGGACCGACGTCCGACGGCTGGGTGATCGTCGCGATCCACGATTCGAAGGAGAGCTGGGAGCACTTCCGCGACGGCACGCTGATGCCGCGGATGCAAGCGGGCATCGAGGGCGGCTTCACGACGCCACCGAGCGAGACGACATTCGAGATCCACCACGAGGAAGGAAGCGCGTAGCTCGCCGGCCTCCCGCCTGCGGCGGGATCCGGCCTCGCCGGCTTAGTTGGCGCGCACCGCTGCGCGGTGTAGGTGATCATGCTTGGCGGTGCGCCGCCTGTTTTGCTTCGTAGTTGCGTTGCTTGCTGCCGCTTTGCTCGCCGCTTGCGGCTCTGGGGCTTCCACCGGGGTGCCTTCGGCGCGTCATCCAGTGCACGCGACGCTGATGCTCGACTTCGTGCCGAACGCGGTCCACGCCGGCATCTACCGCGCGCTCGCGGCCGGCTACTACCGTAGGGCCGGTCTCGACCTCAGCGTGATTGCGCCGGGCTCGACCTCCGACCCGCTCGCACTGATCGACGCCGGCAAGATCGATTTTGCGCTGGCTGACGGGATCGATGTCGCGCAGCAGATCGCGCAGGGACACGACGCCGAGGCGATCATGGCGATCGTGCAGGCGCCGCTCGGCGCGCCGATCGCGCTGGCAAGCGAGCATCTGCGCTCGCCTGCCGGCCTGCAGGGCAAGACTGTCGGCATCACCGGCGTCCCGTCCGATCTCGCGGCCCTCGATACCGTCGTGCGCGACGCCGGTGGCAACCCAAAGCGCCTCCACATCGTCACGATCGGCTTCAACGGCGTCGCCGATCTCGAGGCCGGCAAGATCGCCGCCTTCACCGGCTACTGGCCCGACGACGGCGTGACGCTGCAGGTCAGCGGATACCCGGTCACCGACTTCAAGCTCAACCGCTGGGGCGGGCCCGACTACCCCGGGCTCGTCGCCTTCACGACGAAGCGCCTGATCCGCGACGATCCACGGCTCGTGCAGGCTTTCGTCAGGGCGACTGTGCACGGCTACGAGGACACGCTGCGCGCCCCGAAGCGCAGCCTGGGCGATCTGCTGAAGCTCAACCCATCGATCGAGCGCAAGCTGGCGAGCGCCTCGCTCGCTGCCTACTTGCCGGTCTACGACACCGGCGGGGTCCCTTACGGCACGCTGGTTCCGTCGAAGATAGCCGCGCTGTCACGCTGGCTCCTCCGAAACCATCTGATCGCCCACGCCATCAGTCCGCAGCGCTTCGGCACCAACGCGTTCCTGCCATGAAGGCACTCGAGGCGCGGGGCCTGGCGAAGACCTACGCGGCCGCGGGCGGCAACGATCCGCTGCAGGCTCTGTCCGACGTCTCGCTCGAGCTGGGCGCCGGCGAGTTCGTCTCGCTCGTGGGACCGAGCGGCTGTGGCAAGTCGACGCTACTGAGGATCCTCGCCGGGCTCGTTGCTCCCAGCGCCGGCGTCGTCTTCCTCGACGGCGAGCAACCGGAAGTCCTGCTCGGCCGCGTCGGCTATATGCCGCAGGACGACCTGTTGATGGCCTGGCGGACGACCCTCGACAACGTGACCGTCGGCCTCGAGCTCGCTGGCGTCTCCCGCGCCGATGCTCGCGTCCAGGCGCGAGCGGAGCTGGCCCGCTTCGGACTCGAGGGCTTCGAGCGCCACTGGCCGCGCGCCCTGTCCGGCGGGATGCGGCAGCGGGCCGCGCTGCTTCGCACCTTCCTTGCAGGACGCAACGTCCTGCTGCTCGACGAGCCGCTCGGCGCGCTCGACGCCCTGACACGCGAGGAGATGCGTGAGTGGCTGCTCGAGGTCTGGGAGGCCGACCGCAAGACGATCCTGCTGGTCACGCACGACGTCGAGGAGGCCGTCTTCCTCTCCGACCGGGTCTACGTCATGTCCGGTCGGCCCGGGCGCGTCAGGGCCACCGTCGACGTGCCACTCCGGCGACCGCGAGCCCAGGAGCTGACGACCGCGCCCGAGTTCATCGCCCTCGAGCAGGCGGTGCGAGCGCCACTGCGCGAAGCGCGGGCAGGGCTCGTATGAACCGGCCGAGCTCGACCACGGCACTGGTACTGGCTGGCCGCCTCGAGCCGCGAACGATCGAATCGCTTGACGCGCGCCGGCTGCTCAGACGGTTCGCTCCGCCGCTCGTCTTCGCGCTCCTCGTGCTCGGCGCCTGGCAGCTTTATGTCGTGCTCGCCGCTGTCAGCGAGTCGGTCCTGCCATCCCCGGTCGAGGTCGCGCGGGCGCTCATCAATGACCGCGGGACGTTGGCGCCCAGCGCCTGGACCACGCTGTCGGAGATCCTGATCGGCTACGGCGTTGCCATCGTGGTCGGCGTGGCGCTCGCGCTCGCGGTCAGCAGCTCGTCGCTGGTCGAGCGAGCAGCCTATCCCTGGCTCGTGATCTCCCAGCTGGTTCCGGTGCCTGCGATCGCCGCGCTGGTCGTCGTCTGGAGCGGCTTCGGCATCAGCTCGAAGGTGATCGTCATCGCTCTCGTCAGCTTCTTCCCGATCGCGGTGAACACGATCGACGGCCTGCGCTCTACCGAGCCGGAGCTGCTCGACCTGCTGGCCACGCTCGGCGCCGGCCGCACTCAGCAGCTGCGACTCGCGCGCGCACCATCGGCGCTGCCCTACCTCTTCTCGGGTCTGCGCGTAGCCGCGGTCCTTTCGGTGATCGGGGCTGTCTTCGCCGAGTGGGTCGGCTCCTACAGCACTGGCCTCGGCTCGCTGATCCTGATCTACAACAACGAGACCGCGACCGCCGCCGAATTCGCCACGATCGTCGTGCTCGCCTGTATCGGCATCGCCCTGTTCGCCGCCGTTGGACTCGCCGAGCGTACGGCGCTCCCTTGGTATCGCGTACCGCGCGCGGTCCCCGCGGCTCGCCGCTGAGCCCGCTCGGCGCCCGCTAGCATCAGCCGTCCGCCGACGTAGCTCAGCTGGTAGAGCACTTCACTCGTAATGAAGGGGTCCCCGGTTCGAGTCCGGGCGTCGGCTTGAAGAAAGTACGATGGCGGCGAGTCAGAGGAGGACTGGCATGTCGGGGGAACGAGGGCGCGGCCGTGTTACGGCTTCACTCGAATCGGCGATGGTGGCGCGCCGTTTCTACCTGGCGAACAAACAGAAGAACGAGATCGCCGAAGAACTCGGCATCTCGCGATTCAAGGTCGCACGGCTACTGGATGAGGCACGCGAGAGCGGCATCGTTCGGATACAGATCGATGTACCTACTGAGCTGGATCTGGAACTCGGCGAGCAGGTCGCACAGCGATTTCACGTCCGGCGTGTTCTCGCTGCTCGTAACTTGGACAAAGACCCCGAGTCCTTGTCGGCTGTGGTCGGCGCGGCGGCAGCGCAGTACCTTTCCAACATCCTGGGGGCTACCGACCTGCTGGGGATCTCTTGGGGGCGAGCTCTGACCAGCACTGTCGATGCCTTCTCGACGCGTTCTGCGACATCGGTCGTGCAACTGGCAGGTGGCATCAATGCGCGGCATTCGGACATTGGCGGGGTGGAGCTGGTTCGCCGGATGGCGGCGAAGACCGGCGGCAAGCCGTACCCGCTGCATGCTCCATTCCTTGTGGGTTCTGCTGAGATGGCCCGAGAGCTTCGAGGGGATCCGAGCCTCGCGGACGCGGTCGGTGTGTTCGGATCACTGACGGTGGCTGCGGTCGGTGTCGGCGCGTGGGATCCACCGTCCTCCGCGGTTTTCGATGAGCTCACGGCTTCCGAGCGGGCGGATCTGGCAAGTCTTCGGACTACCGCGGACATCTGCGGCATCGTCTTCGATGACAAGGGTCAAGTCGTCACGTCGCCCGTCACGGAACGAGTCGTCGGGATCACGCTCGACGAATTGAGGCGCGTCCCGGAGATCATTGCAATCGCGGGCGGACGGGACAAGGTGGCCGCCATTGCTGCCGGCCTGCGCAGCGGCCTTGTATCGACGCTGGTCACAGACACTCACACGGCGCGGCGCCTCCTGCGCGTATAGAAGACCTCCTCGGCCTTCACGCCGTCGGGTCGCAAATCATCGAATCATCCGTAATGCTAGGGTCACATACGAGCGCTAGCTGCTCAGATGTGATGATTTGACAGGGGGTGGCGGGGAGTGGAGCCCATCTACATCGGCATCGACCTCGGCACCTCCAGCGTGAAAGCCGTCGGCCTCAGCCCAGCTGGCGTGGTCGTCGCGTCAGCGCGGGTGAGATATCCGTTGCTACATCCTCACCCCGGATGGGCGGAACAGGACGCGTCCGCGTGGTGGCGAGCCACCGGAGAGGCTGTCGCCGAGGTACTCGCGTCCGGCAGGTTCGACGTTCGCGCCGTCGCCCTGTCGGGTCAGATGCACGGGCTTGTTGCAGTGGGCAAAGACGGGCGCCCGGTTCGCCCCGTGATCATCTGGTCGGATATGCGCAGCGCCGAGCAGGTCGCCGCGTGGCGGGCGCTTCTGGATCCCCCCGCCGTTGAGTTCATCACGGGAATGCCGATCGCGGTCGGCATGCTTGGCGTCAGCCTGTCGTGGGTCAAGGAGAATGAGCCGGAGGTCTATGACGCGATCTCCGCCGTCATGCTTCCGAAGGACTACATCCGGCTGCTGCTGACGGGGCAGGTCGCGATCGAACCGACAGACGCCGGTGGCTCTTTGCTCTTCGACATACGCCGGGGCGTCGCCTCAGCGGACATCATGGACGCCGTCGGGCATCCCGTCCGGCTCCTGCCCGACGCTGGCCCCACCCTCGGTCTGGCGGGGCGGATCACCCCAGAAGCATCCCGGCACACGGGAATCCCGGCCGGCGTCCCGGTGGCGTATGGCGGCGGCGATCAGGCGATGGCCGCGTTGGCACTCGGATTGACCGACCGCTCTCGCGCTGGCGTGGCGATCAGTTCGGGTGGCACGATCTTCAAGCGCACCGCGGCGCCGTTGGGACCGGAGCAGGGCCTTCACGTCATGCCGTATGTGCGGCCGGATGAGTGGATGGCGATGGGTGTCGTTCTCGCGGGAGGCCTCGCAATCGACTGGCTCGCCGGCCGTCTTCTCGGCAAGGAGCCCACTTCGAAGCGGATCTCCGCGCTGATGTCTGAGGCGAACGCGGTCCCCAAGGGAGCTGAGGGCCTGATCGCCTCGCCGCACCTCGGCGGAACCCGCACCCCCGTCGCGGACGAAGGCGCTCGCGCGCATCTTTTCGGATTGGGGTTTCAGCACGGTCACGCGCACATCACCCGGGCGCTTGTCGAGGGCGTGTGTGTGGCGCTCTCCGCCTGTCTGACGAGCATGCAGTTCGCCGGAGACCCGGCACGGGAGCTGATCGTGTCGGGCGGGGGCGCCCGCTTCCCGCTCTGGCGTCAAACCCTCGCCGATGTCACCGGTCTGCCCGTGCACGTCTCGTCCGACCTCGAGCATCCGGCATTGGGTGCCGCGCTGGCCGGTGCTGCAGCGGTAAGCGAGCCGGTGGCGTTCACGCCCGCCACTCGCATCGCGATGACGATCGATCCGGATCCCGCCGCGGGTGACCTCTACGCCGACGTGGCCAAGCGGCTGGCCCGCCTCGAGGCCGCTGCGCGACAGGTGGACGGCTCATGACACCCCTCACCCGAGACGTGCCCGCCGGCTGGCACACCACGTGGGCCCATCTCGGAGCGCCCAGATGAGAACAACACACACATACGAGCAGGAGTAGCAATGGCGTCAGAGCTACGGGTTCCGACCACCGGCAACGCTGGGGAACCGGCCGTTGTGCTGAAGTGGAACGTTCAGGTCGGTGCTTCGGTCGAGGCCGGAGAGGTGCTGGTGAGCCTGGAGACAGCCAAAGCAGTCGTCGAGATCGAGGCGCCTGCCGCGGGGACGGTGCTCGACATTCGCTTCGCTGAGGGGGACGAGGCACCAGAACACGAGATCCTCGCGCTCATCGGGGCACCCGGGGAGTACGTCGCTGCTGCGGGACCTCGACTGGACCCCCCGACCGGCTCAGACCCGGCTGCGCAGACACGGCCCGCATCGATACCGACGGCGACGCCCGCGCAGCCGTCGCTCGCGGGCGGGAGGGTAAAGGCCTCGCCGCGGGCACGTCGCCTCGCCGCGGAACGGGGTCTGGACGTTACTTCTCTGACGGGCAGCGGCCCGCTCGGGCGCGTCGTGATCGCTGACGTCGTCGCAGCCTCCTTGAGCGCAGCGTCCACGTCGAGCACGACGCCCGACGCCGCAGCTCCGCCGGCAACTACCGTCCCTGTCCAGGGCGCACGGAAGGTCACCGCGCAGCGCATGCACTCTTCGCTGCACGAGGCGGCGCAGGTGACGCTGACCCGCTATGCCGACGCCGATGTGCTGCTGTCGTACGCGAGCCGACTGCGCGCCGCCGCCGACCTGCACGGTGATGCCCGGATCGGCATCAACGATCTGGTGCTGTTCGCCACGTCTCGCGCCGTCGCGAAACACCCGGAGGCGAATTCCTGGTTCTCTTGGGAGGGCATCACACGGTTCGACGACGTCAACCTGGGATTCGCCGTTGATACTGGGCAGGCGCTGCTCGTACCCGTTATTCGCTCTGCCAACACCCTCGCCCTCGCGCCACTCGCCTCACAGGCCCGCGCATTGATCGAGCGAGCTCGTTCGGGCAAGACCACCGCCGAGGAGATGAACGGGGGGACCTTCACGGTATCCAACCTCGGCGGGCTGGGCATCCACTGGTTCACACCGGTCCTCAATCCGCCGCAGACATGCATTCTTGGGGTGGGAGCCGCTCACCGGACCCACCCTGACGCACCCGCGCAAGTCCCACTGTCGCTCACCTTCGACCATCGCGCCCTGGACGGCGCGTCCGCCGCGAAACTGCTGGGCAGCATCGCGACGGCGATCGAACACGTCGACACTCTCACTGCCTAGTGACCCGCGATCGGGAGAAAACGCCATGGCCAAGGACTTACTGATCGATCCTCTCGAGACCCGTCGCCCCGATCAGATCGAGATCCAACCGATCGCCGTCAACCAGTACAAACCCGACCTGAAGGCAGAACTCGCCGATCACGACGCGGATGCGGTTCGTCGCATCGGGCGGGACATGATCCTCGTCCGGGAGTTCGAGCTGATGCTGAACGCGATCAAGAAGGAGGGCTCCTACCTGGGGGTTAGTTACGTGCATGTCGGCCCCGCGCACCTGTCCATCGGGCAAGAAGCCGCAGCGGTCGGGCAGGCGTTCACGCTGGGCGCGGTCGACAAGGTCTTCGGCAGCCATCGGAGCCACGGCGAGGTGATCGCAAAAGGACTCTCCGCGATCGCGAAGTCGGACGCGGGCAGCCTCAACCCGGAACTGCAGGCCTGGTCAGACGGTGCGATTTGGAATGTCGTGCAGGACCGGCTCGCCGACGAGGACTTCGAGCAGCAGGCCATCAACTACCTCATCTACGGGATGACGGCCGAGACGTTCGGTCGCCGCACGGGCTTTAACCGCGGGCTCGGCGGCAGCATGCACGCGTTCTTTCCGCCGCTGGGCATCTACCCCAACAACGCGATCGTCGGAGGCTCGGCCCCGCTGGCCACCGGTGCGGGGCTGTACAACCGCCTTCGCCGTGAGCCGGGGATCGTGGTCGCAAGCATTGGTGATGCCTCCACCGGAACCGGCCCGGTGTGGGAATCGTTCAACTTCGCTGGCATGGCACAGCTCAGCGGCCTGATGGGCGAGATGCATCGCGGCGGGTTGCCGGTGGTGTTCTTTATCGTCAACAACTTCTACGGCATGGGGGGCCAGACGTGCGGAGAGACGATGGCATTCGACCGGCTGGCCCGCATCGGCGCCGGAGTGAATCGGCACAACATGCACTCCCAGACGATTGACGGAAACAACCCGTTCGCCGTGATCGACGCGATGAACAGCGCACGAGCCCACATCGAGGCGGGCGAGGGACCGGTGCTCGTCGACTGCGAGACCTACCGGCTGTCAGGACATTCACCCAGCGATTCATCCTCCTACCGCACCAAGGAGGAACTGGACTTGTGGTCGGCGGTCGATCCGATCGACACCTACTTCAGACGGTTAACCGACGGTGGCGTGCTCGACGACTCTGACCAGGCCGAGATCAAGGACTGGGCGCAGCGGACCGTGCGCGCCAGTCTCGAAGTCGCGATCGACCCCGATGTGTCGCCGCGGCTGCGGTTGCGTGACGACGCGGCGGTGATGGCAGGGATCACGTTCAATAACACCGTCGTGCGGCCAGGATCTGCGCCTACAGGCGAGACCACGGTTCCGCTTGACGAGCTACCTCACCGGCAGGTGATCGCCAAGAAGTCCCGTTCCGGGATCGTCGACGGCAAGACCGTCGGCGGCGCCAAGGCGGTGACTTTCCGTGACGCCATCTTCGAGGCCATCACCTCCGCCGTCGCGGCGGATGATCGGATCACCCTGTGGGGGGAGGAGAACCGTGACTGGGGCGGATCCTTCGGTGTCTACCGCGGCCTGACCGAGTTCCTGCCTCGTCACCGGCTGTTCAACGCGCCGATCTCTGAGGCGGCGATCGTCGGCGCCGGCGTCGGCTATGCGCTCAGTGGAGGACGCCCGCTGGTCGAGCTGATGTATGCCGACTTCATCGGCCGGGCGGGGGACGAGATCTTCAATCAGATGGCGAAATGGCAACCGATGTCTGGCGGGCTCGTCCAGCTGGCGATGGTGATGCGAGTGTCGGTGGGCGCGAAGTACGGTGCGCAGCACTCTCAGGATTGGAGTTCCATGGTCGCAGGTGTGCCCGGGCTGAAGGTGGTCTTCCCGGCGACCGCACACGACGCGAAGGGCCTGCTCGCCAGCGCGCTGCGCGGCAACGACCCAGTCGTGTACTTCGAGAGCCAGCGTCTGTACGACCTGCCCGAGACGGTGTTCGAGGGCGGCGTGCCCGTCGACGACTACCTCACCCCGATCGGTCTTCCCAACATCGTGCGCCACGGCAGCGACCTGACGATCCTGACGGTGGGCGCGGCGCTGTACCGAGCATTGGAGGCGGGGGCACGCCTGGAGGCGGAGCATGGGCTGAGTGTCGAGGTGATAGACGCGCGGTCGCTGGTGCCCTTCGAGTACGAGCCGCTGTTGGCGTCGGTCGCCAAGACCGGCCGGCTCGTGTGCGTGTCAGACGCCAACCTTCGCGGCAGCTGGCTGAACACGATCGCGGCGAAGATCACCGAGGAAGCGTTCGACGAGCTGGACGCGCCCGTGGTGGTGCTGGGAGCGCGGAACTGGATCGCGCCACCCGCCGAGCTGGAATGGGAGTACTTCGTGACCCCGGAAGACATCATCGACGCGGTGCACACCCGGATCGTGCCGCTGGCCGGGCACACCGTCCAGCCGGGGCCCGGTGCGGACGGCACCCTTGAAGAGTCGGCGGGCGGCATCTGATGTCTGCGACACACTGCAAGTCGATAACTGAGGAAGCCAGAAGATGACCGATCTGACGGGCAAGACGATCCTGGTCACCGGTGCAAGTAGCGGGATCGGAAAGGCAACGGCCGAGCACCTCGTGAGCTGCGGCGCGAAGGTGATCGGCGGCGGCCGATCCGTTGCCGCTCTCGAGGAGCTGGCAAGCAGTACGGGAGTGACACCGCTGCCCTTCGACCTGGAATCCGAGGACAGCATCCGCGACGCCGTGAGTGACCTCGACCTCTGGGGAGTGGTGAACTGCGGCGGATTCGGCGGCGAGATCGCTACGCCCATGGAGACAGACATCGCCGTGTTCGACAAGGTCATCCGAGTGAACGCTCGAGGCAGTCTGCTAGTGATTAAACACACGGCGCCGGGAATGATCGCGCGCGGCAAGGGCGGCTCCATCGTGAACGTCTCCAGTCAAGCGAGTCTCATCGCACTACGCGGACACGTGTCGTACGGAGCATCGAAGGCGGCATTGGACGGCATCACACGTGTGTCGGCCCTGGAGCTCGGCCAATATGCAATCCGGGTAAACGGCGTCAACCCGACTGTCGTGCTCAACGACATGTCGGCCTTCTACTGGGGTCGTCCGGAGATTGCGGCGCCGTTCCTTTCACGGATGCCGCTCGGACGATGGGCGACAACTGCAGACGTCTCTGGTCCCATCGGATTCCTGCTCAGTGACGAATCGGCGATGATCACGGGGGTTTCTCTCCCCATCGATGGAGGCTTCACCAGCGTCTAGTGCGAAAGCGCCAGGCGACACCCAACACGACGACAGATGGGGGAGCACACATTGACCGAGATCCCACAGACAATGCGAGCGGCGGTGTTGACGCCTGATCGCAAGATCCATGTTGAGGAACGGGCTGTGCCGCAACCGGCATCGGACGAGGTACTGATCGCCGTGGCCGCCGTCGGCGTGTGCGGTTCTGACGTGCACTACTACCGTGAAGGACACATCGGCCCCTACGTCGTCTCAGCGCCGCTCATCCTTGGACATGAGGTCGCTGGCACCATCGTCGCCGTTGGCAACGACGTGAGCCCGGCCCGTGTCGGGCAGCGAGTTTCAGTGGAGCCTCAGCACCCCTGTCGGTTGTGCGATCAGTGCAAGGCCGGGCGCTACAACCTCTGCCCGCAGATGACCTTTTACGCAACCCCCCCGATCGATGGAGCATTCTGCGGGTATGTGACCATCCAGGATGATTTCGCGCATTCAGTGCCTGAATCGCTGACAGATGAAGCCACTGCATTGCTCGAGCCACTCTCGGTCGCGGTTACCGCGTGCAGAAAGGCGCAGATCACACGAGCATCCCGGGTGCTGATCAGCGGGGCCGGGCCTATCGGCCTCCTCATCGTCCAGACCGCACGCGCCTACGGCGCGACAGAGATCGTCGTTTCGGACCTCGTCCAGGAACGCCGCGAGAACGCACTCCGCCTGGGCGCGACCCGCGCGGTCGACCCCGTCGCCGAAGACATCGTTGACGAGGGGCCGCGGTTCGACGCGTACATCGACGCCTCCGGCGCCCCTCGCGCGGTGCAGGCCGGCATCAAGTGCGTAAGAGGGGCGGGCACGGTCGTATTGGTGGGGATGGGGGCGGACAGCTTCGAGCTTCCCGTGTCGACGATCCTGTTCCGGGAACTGACGCTGACGGGCGTGTTCCGGTACACCGACACTTGGCCGGCCGCCATCGCCCTGGCGTCCTCGGGCGCAGTCGACCTGGATGCCCTCGTCACCGGACATTACGACCTGGCCACGGTCGAAGAGGCCCTCCAGGCCGACACGCAGCCCGACAGCCTGAAGAGCATCGTCTACCCCACCCGCTGATCGGGCATCACAGAAACCATTCGCATGGAGTCAACACCGAGCCGGCTGCCCGACTATGTCAACGGCAGGCTGGCTGAAACAGCCCGCAGGCCCTCATACTCCCGAGCGGGGCTGACAGCGGGAATCGTCCACTTCGGTGTCGGGCACTTCCATCGCGCTCACCAGGCGATGTACGTTCACAGACTGCTGGAACAGGGGCTTGCGCGCGAATGGGCATACTTCGGCGTCGGCGTGATGCCATCAAACACGCAGATGCGCGATGTGCTCAACACACAGGACGGTCTCTATACGCTCGTGCTCCGAGGCGAGGACGGCACCGAGACGGCTGATGTGATCGGCTCCATCATCGGCTTCGCGTATGCGCCCGATGACCCGCAACGCGTGATCGAGAAGATCGCGAGTCCTGAAACCAAGATCATCACGCTGACCATCACCGAAGGCGGCTACAACATCGACCCGCTGACCGGACAGTTCGATCTCACCGACGAACTTATCGCTGCCGACCTGAAGGGTGACCGTGCCCCGCGCACGATGTTCGGCATCGTGACGGGGGCACTGGATCGGCGCCGATCTCGCGGGATCGGGCCGCTCACGATCGTGTCGTGCGACAACATCCCGGGCAATGGGCACGTCACGAAGTCTGCTTTCCTCGCATACGCCGCGGCGCGCAACGCTGAGCTGGCGGAATGGGTCAAAGACGTCATCACCTTCCCCAACACGATGGTCGACCGGATCGTGCCGGCCACAACCGCACACGACATCGCGTACGTGCGTGACCACTTCGCTACGGACGATGCGTGGCCGGTTGTCGCGGAGCCCTGGGTGCAGTGGATCATCGAGGATGACTTCGCAGCCGGTCGCCCGCCGCTGGAACTGGCCGGAGTCCAATTCGTCGACGACGTGGAACCGTATGAGCTCGTCAAGCTGCGCCTGCTGAATGCCACCCACCAGGCGATCGCATACTTCGCTGCGCTGGCTGACATCGAGTATGTCCATGAGGCGGTGCGGAACCCTCGCTTCCGGGCATTTCTCAGCCGTTTCATGACGGAGGAAGCGGCCCCCACGCTCACACCGGTGCCCGGGATCGACTTCGCCGAGTACCGCGACACGGGATTGCAGCGATTCAGCAACGCGGCTATCGCCGATACCGTCGCGCGACTCGCCGCAGACACATCGGACCGCATCCCGAAGTTCATCTTCCCGTTCGTGCGGGAAAGGCTCGAACGCGACGAGCCGGTGCCGCTCTCTGCGGCCATCACCGCCGCGTGGGCACGCTATTCGCGTGGATTCTCTGACTCGGGGCGCCCCCTCGAGGTCATCGACCCGCTCCATGCGGAACTGTCCTCGGCGGCCGCTTCGAGTGACCCGCTGGACTTCCTCCGCGTCTCATCCGTTTTCGACGACCTCTCCGAAGCGGAGGCGTTCACCGGCCCATACCTCAAGGCATACGAGTCGATCAAGGAGATCGGCTCGATGCCGACCGTCGAACTTCTCTCCCAAGGACGTCTCTAGGCGGCAGACACATCCATGCCGATCGGCGGCGGGCTTAAGACTGCTGNNTCTGGGGCCGTCCCGCCTCTGCGTCAAGCGCTCGCGGTTCGTCTCGCGAGGATCCGTGCGCGTGTTTGGCGGATCGGCGGTTCGCTTGCGCGCCCTGCAAACACACTTATGCGCCGCGGGCCACCTGGATCGGGCGCATGCTCGCGCCGGGTGGCTGTCTCGGCGCGACCGCCAGCGTGCCGCGCAAAGCTGCGACGGTGATCCGTGTGGGAGGCAGATGCGAGACGGCTGGCTTCGCTCGTGCGGAGCTGGGTTCGCAGCGCGGTGAGCACTGCCGCTTCGCTCGGCCGATCAGGCTGCGTGTAGCGCGCGAAATATGCGGGGTCATGGCTGCCCACGAGGACAGCGATACGGCGTGCGGACATGGTTAGCTCCTTAGGCTTCTGAGTAACTGCTGCGACCTCTACGTCGCGCGAGCCCGGGCCCGAGACGCACCGCCACCAGCGGGTGGACCCGGTTAGCGCCTGGCCGGCCTCCTGCGACGCGGCTCTTCCCGGTGGCCGAGCGGCTATCAGCCGCCCGCCACCGAGATCAGTAACCCTGCGGT